>JAJUIU010000010.1 GCA_029267445.1 Rhodospirillaceae bacterium | reverse complement strand
GTGTTCGGCGAGATCGGCCTGTCGGGCGAGGTGCGCGCCGTCAGCCAGACGGACCAGCGCCTGAAGGAGGCGGCGAAGCTGGGCTTCGGCCGCGCCCTGATGCCGGCCCCGCGCCGGACGAAGGGGGGCAGCGGGCGCGGCGACGACGGGCTGAAGCGGATCGAGCTGGACAACCTGGGCGACCTGATGCCGCTGTTCCAGCCGATGCGCCAGCCGGCGCGCGGGCGCGGGGGTGCCTCGTGAACCTGGACGCGCTGAACCCGCTGGACATCGCCGTCGTGGCGGTCGTCTTCCTGTCGGCCGTGCTGGCCTTCGCGCGCGGCTTCGTGCGGGAGGTGCTGTCGGTGGCGGCCTGGGTGGGTGCCGTGCTGGTGGCGCTCTACGCCTTCCCGCATCTGGCGCCGCTTGCCCGCCAGCAGATCGAGACGCAGTTCATCGCCGACATCGCGACCGGGGCGGGTGTGTTCGTGGTGGCGCTGCTGGTGTTCTCCATTCTCAGCCACCGTCTGTCGGACAAGGTGCGCGAGGGCCGGCTGTCGGCCATCGACCGGTCGCTGGGCTTCGGCTTCGGCGCCCTGCGCGGGGTGCTGATCGCCTGCCTCGCCTATATGTTCATGGTCTTCCTCTGGCCGACCGAGTCGGATCAGCCCGGCTGGTTCAAGCAGGCGCGGACCCTGCCGATGCTGGCCCGCGGGTCGGAGACCCTTCTGTCGATCCTGCCGGACCCGCGCGGCCCGGACGCGGCGCGCGAGGCGGAACTCCAGCGAATCCGGGAGGAGCGGGCGGCGGAGGACCGGCGCGCGCTCGAACGGCTGAGCAACCCTGCCCCGCAGCGCCCGAACACGGCTGCGCCGGAGACGGAACGGGGGTATAACACCCAGGACAGGGGCCGCATGGAACAGCTGATCAAGAACACGGACGAGCCGGCGGCCGAGCCGCCGCCGCCGCAGTGAGCGTTCATCCAAGCGATCTCCGGCCGCGCCTGTCCGCCGGCCGATCCCGCGAAAGGCGCCGATGCCCATGCTGACGACACATCCCTTCGACGACGACAAGCTGCGCGAGGAGTGCGGCGTGTTCGGCATCCTGGGCCCCCAGGACGCGGCGGCCCTCGTGGCGCTCGGCCTGCACGCGCTCCAGCATCGCGGGCAGGAGGCGGCCGGCATCGTCAGCTATGACGGGCGGGACTTCCCCTCCCACCGGGCGCTGGGACAGGTGGGCGACATCTTCGGCAGCGAGCCGGTGATGCGGTCGCTGAAGGGGGCGGCGGCCATCGGCCATGTCCGCTACGCGACCACCGGGGAGACGGCGCTGCGCAACGTGCAGCCGCTGTTCGCCGAGTTCGAGTTCGGCGGCTTCGCCGTCGCCCACAACGGCAATCTGACCAACGCGCTGCAGCTCCGCCGCCAGCTGATCCGGCGCGGCTGCCTGTTCCAGTCGACGACCGACACCGAGGTCATCATCCATCTGATGGCGACCGCCCGGGGCGGCAACGTCATCGACCGGCTGGTGGAGGCGCTGCGGCAGGTGGAAGGCGCCTACAGCCTGGTCTGCATCGCCAAGGACCAGGTGATCGGCGTGCGCGACCCGATGGGCGTGCGCCCGCTGGTGCTGGGCATGCTGGGCAACTATCCGGTCCTGGCCAGCGAGACGGTGGCGCTGGACATCATCGGGGCGGAGTATGTGCGGGACATCGCACCCGGCGAGATGGTGGTGCTGACGGAGCAGACGGTGCTGAGCCTGCGCCCGTTCCAGACGGCGCCGTCCAAGTTCTGCATCTTCGAGTACATCTACTTCGCCCGGCCGGACAGCTTCACCGAGGGGCACTCGGTCTACGAGGTGCGCAAGCGGATCGGCGCGCAGCTCGCCATCGAAAGCCATGTGGACGCCGACCTGATCATCCCGGTGCCCGACAGCGGCGTGCCGGCGGCGCTGGGCTATGCCGAGGAGAGCAAGGTGCCCTTCGACCTGGGCATCGTGCGCAACCACTATGTCGGCCGCACCTTCATCCAGCCGACGGACAAGATCCGCCACCTGGGCGTGAAGCTGAAGCACAACGCCAACCGCCACTACATCAAGGGCAAGCGCGTTGTGCTGGTGGACGATTCGATCGTGCGCGGCACCACGTCGGTCAAGATCGTCGAGATGATGCGGCAGGCCGGGGCCGCCGAGGTGCACATGCGCATCTCCAGCCCGCCGACCAGCCATTCCTGCTTCTACGGCATCGACACGCCGGAGAAGGAGAAGCTGCTGGCCCACAAGATGAGCGTGGAGGAGATGCAGGCCTATATCGGCGCCGACAGCCTGGCCTTCATCTCCATCGACGGGCTGTACAAGGCGCTGGGCCATGCCAAACGGGACGGCGTGATGCCGCAGTACTGCGACGCCTGCTTCACCGGCCACTACCCGATCCCGCTGACCGATTACGACCATGGGCAGGCGGAAGTCGCCTATCTGGCGGAGCGGCGGGCCTGATCCGGTTGCGTCGGCGACCGCCCTGGGCTAAGCCGACGCCTCCTCGCACTGCGGAACGACTGCCATGCCCTCCCCCCGCCTGTCCGGCCGGGTCGCCCTGATCACCGGCGCCTCGCGCGGCCTCGGCGCCGCCATCGCCGAACGCTTCGCCGCCGAAGGCGCCCATGTCGTCCTGATCGCCCGCACGGTGGGCGGTCTGGAGGAGCTGGACGACCGCATCAAGGCGGCCGGAGGCAGCGCCACCCTGATCCCGCAGGACCTCGCCGACCACGCCAAGCTGGACATGCTGGGCCCGGCCCTGCACGACCGGTTCGGCCGGCTGGACATCCTGGTCGGCAACGCCGCCCACGCGGGATTCATCGGCCCGATGGCCCATGCGGACCCGAAGCAGTGGGAGCGGACCTTCGCGGTCGGCGTGACGGCGAACATGCGCCTGATCCGCACGCTGCACCCCCTGCTCCAGGCGTCGGACGCCGGCCGCGCCATCTTCGTGACCGACCGGGTCGGGCGCGAGCCGACGGCCTACTGGAACGGCTACGCGGCGGCGAAGGCGGCCCTGGAGCATATGGTGCGGACCTACGCCGCCGAGACGGCCAAGGGCCGGGTCCGGGTGAACCTGGTCGATCCCGGCCCGATGGCGACGGCGCTTCGGGAGAAGATCTTCCCCGGCGAGCCGAGCGGAACCCAGGCGGACCCGGCGACGCTCGCCCCCGCCTTCGTCGAACTGGCGGCCCCGGACTGCGCGCTTCATGGGGAATTGAAGATTCTTCAGGGCGCGTGACGACCGTCACAGTTCGGGCGTGGACCGGCTTCTATCTTCAGCATCGTTGGGTCCCCGCCCAACACCCCATGGCCGGACGGCTCTGCCCCCTCCCCGCCCGTCCGACCAGACCCCAAGGCCCGCCGGTCCCCGCCGGCGGGCCTTTCGTTTTCCCCACTCTGGGGGCCCGCCGGTCCCCGCCGGCGGGCCTTTCGGTTTCCAGCGCGCGGATTCCCCGCTGGCACCCGACGCCCCGGCCAAGGCACCATGGCGTCCAAGAACCGGAACGCACGTCCGGAGAAAGGGCGGCGGGGAGGAAGCATGTACGACTATGTCGTCGTGGGCGGCGGATCGGCCGGCTGCGTGATGGCGTCGCGCCTGTCCGAGGACGGCGACGTGAAGGTCTGTCTGCTGGAAGCCGGGCCGGCCGACAGGAGCTTCATGATCCACATGCCTTTCGGCCTGCTGGGCATGATGCGCAGCCGGACCATGAACTGGAACTACCAGACCGAACCGCAGCGGCACCTGAACGGACGCCGGCTGTTCTGGCCGCGCGGCAAGACGCTGGGCGGGTCCAGCGCGTCCAACGCCATGATCTACACGCGCGGCCACGCCCGCGATTACGACGAATGGGCGGCCCTGGGGAACCCCGGCTGGGACTGGGCGTCGGTGCTGCCGCTGTTCAAGCGGGCGGAGGCGAACGAGCGCGGCGCCGATGAGTTCCACGGCGCCGACGGGCCGCTGAACGTGGCCGACCCGCGCTTCCGCAACCCGCTGTCGGTGGAGTTCGTGGAGGCGGCCCGCGCCGCCGGGCATAAGCCGAATCCCGATTTCAACGGGGCGGACCAGGAGGGTGTCGGCTTCTACCAGCTGACCCAGAAGGGCGGACAGCGGTGCAGCGCCGCCGTCGCCTATCTGAAGGACCGCGCCCGCCCGAACCTGACCATCATCACCGAGGCCCGCGCCATCCGCGTGCTGGTGGAGGGCGGGCGGGCCGTCGGCGTGATGTATGTGCGCAAGGACAAGGCGGAGACGGTGCGGGCGGACCGGGAGGTGATCCTGTCCGGCGGGGCGATCAACACGCCGCAGCTTCTGATGCTGTCCGGCATCGGCCCGGCGAACGAGATCGCGGCGCACGGCCTGCCGGTCGCCCTGGACCTGCCCGGCGTGGGCCGGAACCTGCAGGACCATCTGGACATCATCCTGACCCACCGGGAGAACAGCAACCGCAGCTTCGGCTTCTCACGCTACACGGTGCTCCCGCACATCCAGGCCCTGGCGGACTACCTGCGCGACAGGACCGGCATGTTCACCACCAACTTCGCCGAGGCGGGCGGGTTCGTGAAGTCCGACCCGTCGCTGGACCGGCCGGACCTGCAGCTCCACTGCGTGCCGTCGATCCTCCAGGACCATGGGCGACAGGTCGCCTTCGGCCACGGCTTCTCCATCCATGTCTGCCAGCTGCGGCCGCTGTCGCGCGGACGCATCGGGCTGAAGTCCGCAGACCCGCTGGCCGACCCGCTGATCGACCCCGATTATCTGGCCGAGCCGGAGGACCTGCGGGCCCTGCGCGAGGGGCTGAAGATCGTGCGGGAGATCGCGGGCACCCCGCCCCTGTCCCGCATCAGCCTGGGCGAGATCGCTCCCGACCCTTCCGCCCGCACCGACCGGGAGATCGAGGCGGCGATCCGGGCCAAGGCGGAGACCATCTACCACCCTGTCGGAACCTGCCGGATGGGGACCGACCCGATGGCCGTGGTGGACCCCGAACTGCGGGTGCACGGGGTGGACGGGCTCCGGGTGGTGGACGCCAGCATCATGCCGACCCTGATCGGCGGCAACACCAAAGCCCCCACAATCATGATCGCCGAGAAGTCCAGCGATCTGGTGCGGGGCCGCCGAAACCGGCCGGCCGAAGCGGCGGCCAGATCATGGGTCGTGGTCAGGGGGCGCGCAGGCTCCACAGCCGCAGCGCCGTCTCCACATCGTGGACGCCGAAGCCGGCCATGTACTCCTTGGCGGCGGGCAGGTAACGGGGCTTGTGCAGGGCCTGCCAGCGGACGAGGTCCCAATCCCCCTCCCCGGCGACCAGCCCCTCGCCGCTGAGGCAGGCCAGCGCTTCGACGGGTCCACGCGCGGCACAGAGGGCCGTCACCGGCCCCAGAACCTGCCGCACGCCCTCGAAGAATTGGACCCGCTGACGCTCCGTTTCGCCATGGAGGTCCACCAGCAGGCCGTCGACGGTCGCGGCGGCATCGGCCACCAGCATGGGGAAGCTTTCCCCCGCCACCGGCGCCCGCCGCCAGCCGGACAGGCGCGCCGCGGACACCGCGCCGCCATCGCGCCCAAGCACCACCGCCCGGACATCCGGGTCCATCAGCGTGCCATAGGTGAAGAGGAGCATGGGGGATGGATCAGGCCGCCTCGCGGTTCGCCATACGAGATCGGACGTCCAGAATTTCGATCCCGATCACGCGGCCGTCGGCGTCCATGTCGAGCATAATGCCGGGCGCCACTTCACGCGTGTCGACAGACTTGGCACCTTCGGGCCCGAACCAGATGAACATCGCATCCGCCTCGGGATCGTAGCTCGTCCTCATCATGGGGCCGCTCCCCGGTCGAAATGCACCGTGATCACGACAGTATCAGGCCCATCAGGCCGATGCACTACGCGCAACACCCTGTTCCCAAAGGCCGCGATCGCCTTGTATGAGCGTGTCCTGTCCGGGAAGGCCGAGTCCGGCTTACGCCAGTCCGGAGCGGTGATCGCGTCCAGAACCCAGTCCAGTGGGATGGACCTGAGTTCCACCGCCTCGCGCGCATGTTTCGTCAGCCTGACAGCCACCGGGGCCCCCTCACGCCGCCTGGGTGGTCACCGCGCGGTTCTGTTCCCGGGTCTTCAGGAAGCGGATGGCTGGGTAGTCCTCCTGCGCGCGGTTGAGCTGCCAGCCGTTGCGGGCGAGGTAGACCAGCGCACCGTCATGGTCCTCGGCGAGGTCGGCGCGGCGGCTGTCCACGAAGGCCTTGAGCTTCGCCGGGTCGTCGCACTCCACCCAGCGCGCCGAGTCATAGCCTGCCGTCTCGAACTTGGCCTTCAGGTCGTACTCGGCGTCCAGCCGGGCGGCCAGCACCTCGAACTGGAGTTGGCCGACCACGCCGACCACCCAGTCGGCCCCGACCAGCGGCTTGAAGACCTGGGACGCCCCCTCCTCCGCGAAATGCTCCAGCGCCTTGCGCAGGTGCTTCACCTTCATGGGGTCGTCCAGGCGCACACGCTGGAGCAGCTCCGGCGCGAAGCTGGGCACGCCCGTGTAGCGCAGATCCTCCCCCTCCGTCAGCGTGTCGCCGATGCGCAGCGTGCCGTGGTTGGGGATGCCGATGATGTCGCCGGGAAACGCATCCTCCGCCAGCTCCCGGTCGCGGGCCAGGAACAGCACGGCGTTGTTCACCGCCAGCATCTTGCCCGAGCGCATGTGCTTCAGCTTGATGCCGCGCCGGAACTGGCCGGAGCAGAGGCGGAAGAAGGCGATGCGGTCCCGGTGGTTCGGGTCCATGTTCGCCTGCACCTTGAACACGAAGCCGGTGACCTTGGGCTCGGCGGGCTGCACGGCGCGGCCGTCGGCCTGCTGCGGGCGTGGCGGCGGAGCGTACTCGGCGAGGCCCAGCAGCAGCTCCCGCACGCCGAAATTGTTGATGGCGCTGCCGAAGAAGACGGGCGTCTGGTGCCCGGCCCGGTATGTCTCCAGGTCGAAGGCGGGGCACACGCCCCGGATCATCTCCACGTCCTCCCGCAGCTTGGCGGCGAGGTCGGCGGGGATCAGCTCGTCGATCTTGGGATCGTCGATGCCGTCGCAGACGATGCCCTCGGACGCGACGTCGCCCTGGCGGCGGTCCATCAGGATCAGCCGGTCGCGGATCAGGTCGTAGCAGCCCTTGAAATCCTGGCCGGAGCCGATGGGCCAGGAGGCGGGCGTGACCTCGAGCTGGAGGTCGCGCTCGATCTCGTCCATGAGCTCGAACGGGTCGCGGGCCTCCCGGTCCATCTTGTTGACGAAGGTGGCGATGGGCACGTCGCGCATGCGGCAGACTTCGAACAGCTTGCGGGTCTGGCTCTCGATACCCTTGGCGGCGTCAATCACCATCACCGCGCTGTCGACGGCGGTCAGCGTGCGGTAGGTGTCCTCGGAGAAGTCCTCGTGGCCCGGCGTGTCCACCAGGTTGAAGGTGCGCTCGGCGTAATCGAAGTTCATCACCGAGGCGGTGACGGAGATGCCGCGCTCCCGCTCCACCTTCATCCAGTCGGACCGCGCGCGCCGCTGCTCGCCCCGCGCCTTCACCGCACCCGCCATCTGGATGGCGCCGCCGAACAGCAGCAGCTTCTCCGTCAGCGTGGTCTTGCCGGCGTCGGGGTGGGCGATGATGGCGAAGGTCCGGCGCTTCTGGACCTCTTCGACGAGATTGGCGGGCATGGCGGTCTGACGGTCGCGGTGATCGGTGTGGATTTAGCGGGAAACGTCCCTGCTTCCAAGCATGGGCCACGAAAGGGCGGGTCCGGGAACCCGCCCTTCGGTCAACGACTCAGCCCTTGAACTGACCGGCCCGGCGCAGCGGCGCCTGACCGCCGTGCTTGTGACCGCCCGGCTTGCCGCCGCCACGGTGGTCCGCGCGATGACCGTCCGCCCGCGCCGGGCGCTGGCCATCCTGGCGATGACCCTCATGGCGGGGACCCTCATGGCGGGGACCGTCGTGGCGGGAGCCACCGCCGGCATGGCGCGGCTTGCCCGACCAGCCGGACTTGCCGAAGGGCTTGCCCTGGCCGCCGGGACGGCCGCGCCCCA
The DNA here is from genome assembly GCA_029267445.1 of Rhodospirillaceae bacterium. Lineage (GTDB taxonomy): Bacteria > Pseudomonadota > Alphaproteobacteria > Azospirillales > Azospirillaceae > JAJUIU01. Next base: position 66,233 of record JAJUIU010000010.1, on the reverse strand, counting down.
TCGGCGGGCCGGGCTTGCGCACCGGCTCCGGTGCCGGTTCCAAGCCCGGCAAGGTGTGCTGGGCCGCCGGATTGCCGGTATAGGCCTCCACCGCCTTCACGAGGCGCCATTCCAGGCGGGTGAACAGCGACCAGGAGATGCCGGTGGCCCCGGCCCGGCCGGTGCGGCCGATGCGGTGGACATAATCCTCCGCCTGGCGCGGCAGGTCGAAGTTGATGACGTGGCTGAGGTCCGGGATGTCGATACCGCGGGCGGCGACGTCCGTGGCGACGATCACGCGGATGCGCCCGTCGCGCAGCCACTGGACCACGCGGTTGCGGTCGCGCTGCTGCATGTCGCCGTGCAGCGGCATGGCCGCATGCCCCTTGGCGGACAGGTCGTCGGCCAGACGGTCGGCGTCCGCCTTGGTGGCGATGAAGACGATGCCCTTGGTGAGCTCCCCGTCCTCCAGCAGCCGGTCGAGCAGCTTGTGCTTGTGGTCCAGTCCGTCGGCGCGCAGCCAGCGCTGGTCCACCTGCGCGGTGACGACGGCCTTGCCGGCCACGTCGACGCGCACGGGATCGCGGGTCAACGCACCGGCCAGCTTCTCAGCCGTGCGGTCCAGCGTGGCGGTGAACAGCAGGGTCTGCCGCTCCGCCGGGCAGGCGGCGGCGATCGCCTCCACCGCGTCGCGGAAGCCCATGTCGAGCATCCGGTCGGCCTCGTCCAGGACCAGCACCTCGACACCCGTCAGGTCGATCCGGCCGCGCTCCATATGGTCCATCAGACGGCCCGGCGTGGCGACGATGAAGTCGGTGCGCCGGCGCAGCATCTCCAGCTGCTGCCGGTAGGGCATGCCGCCCAGGATGCTGCCGGTCTGAACCCGCCCGTACTTGGAGAACAGGCGCACGGCGTCCAGCACCTGGCTGGCGAGCTCGCGGGTCGGGGTCAGCACCAGCACGCGCGGCCCCCAGGCGTGGTCCGCCCGCTTATGGGTGACGAGGCGCTGCAGCGACGGCAGCACGAAGGCGGCCGTCTTGCCGGTGCCCGTGTTGGCAGAGGCCACGACGTCCCGGCCCTCGAGCGCGGCCGGAAGGGCCTGCGCCTGGATCGGGGTCGGCGTGGTGAAACCCAGCTCCTCCACCGCCTGGAGGAGGTGGGGCAGAAGGCCGAGCGAGGAAAACGTAACAGTCACTGAAGCGATACCTTTCGAACGAAGCGCCGCCGCCCGGATCGGCATGAGCCGGGACGAAGGGGCGCGGACGGCGACGCCCGCCGGTGTCAGTGTCCGGCGGGAGGCGCGTTGGCGCGCGGGAGCGGCTGGCTTGTTCGGAGAGCGAGGGACACGCCGACTTGCGGCGCCTCAGCACGGACCCGATCGTTGCGACGGGGTGCTGACGTTGGCGCCATCAACCGGCGCCGGGACCCCTCTGCCACTCATGTGCGAGGCGAGATATGGGGGAAACGGCGGGGAAAGGCGAGCGATTTCAGCGCAGCCCTGCCCCGCGTCATGGGAATCCCGCGATCCGGGTCACTCCACGGCGACACCGTCATAGATGTCGTCCAGGGTCAGGGTGGCGTCCAGGCAGCCGAGCGGGACGCTGGAATCACCGATGAAATCCCGCAGGAACCAGCCATCGTCGCGCCGGGTCCAGAGCTGCACCCAGCGGCGCTCGCTGTCCACCAGCAGGATCTCCCCGACCGACGGGATGGTCGCGTAATCCGGCGCCTTCTGGCCCCTGTCATGGGAGCGCGTGGAGCGGGACAGGATCTCGACCACCAGGATGGGGTCTTCGATCCATTGCTGACGACCGGACTGCGGTCGACACGACACGACGACGTCGCCGACATAATACAAGTCGTCCCGCCCAGGCAGCCGCAGCCCCGCCTCGGCATAGGGGCGGCAGGGCGGCTTCAAGCGGTTCCGGAGCGCCGTCGACAGGTTGACGGTGATGGCGGCATGTCCGAGGGTGGCCGGTGCCATGGCCCGGAGCCGGCCATTGACCAGTTCGTAGCGCGTGTCGGGCTCCCCCTCGAACAGGAGGAACTCCTCCACCGTCATCAGCCGTTCCGCCGCGTCGCCCGCCATCGGACACTCCCGCCGGCCCCGATTCATAGCGTCCCAAGGATGGCGCGGGCCGGGGCGGGAGGCAAGGGCGCCCCCCGCCTCCGTACCCCCTACTCGGCCGCCTCCGCCTCGATATGGACCGGCGTCACCGGCTTCACGCCCCAGATCTCATCGGCATATTCGAGGATGGTCCGGTCCGAGGAGAACCAGCCGACCGAGGCCGTGTTGATGATCGCCTTGCGCGTCCAGCCGCGCGCGTCCCGGTACTGCTCCACCGCCTCCGCATGGACGTTGCAGTAGTCCTCGAAGTCCGCCGTCACCAAGAAGAAGTCGGTGTTGTAGAGGCTTTCGACGATCGGGCGGAAGCGCTGCGGGTCGTCCGGCGAGAACACGCCCGACGCGATCATGTCCAGCGCGCGCTTGAGGCGCGGATTGGCCGCGATCACCTCGCGCGGGTGGAACCCGCCGCCAAGGCGCAGATCCCGCACCTCGTCGGCCGTCAGCCCGAAGATGAAAATGTTCTCCGGTCCGACATGCTCCCGGATCTCCACATTGGCGCCGTCCAGCGTGCCGATGGTGAGCGCGCCGTTGAGGGCCAGCTTCATGTTGCCGGTGCCCGACGCCTCCATGCCGGCGGTGGAGATCTGCTCCGACAGGTCGGCCGCCGGCATGATGATCTCCGCCTGGGAGACGTTGTAGTTCGGCAGCATCACCAGCTTCAGCGCACCGCGGAGCACGGGGTCTTGGTTGATGACGGCCGCCACGTCATTGGCCAGTTTGATGATCAGCTTGGCCGTGTGGTAGGCGGGTGCCGCCTTGCCGGCGAAGATCTTGGTGACGGGCACCCACTCCTTCGTCGGGTTGTCCCGCATCTCGTTGTAGAGCGCCACGGTCTGCAGGATGTTCAGGAGCTGGCGCTTGTACTCGTGGATGCGCTTGACCTGCACGTCGAACAGGCTGTCGACGTTGACGTCCACCTGCACATGGCGGGCGATGTAGGCGGCGAGGCGCTTCTTGTTTTGCCGCTTGGCACGGCGGAACTCCTCCTGGAACACCTCGTCGTCGGCCTTCGCGGTGAGGACGGAGAGCTGCTCCAGATCGGTCACCCAGCCCTGCCCGATCCGGCTGGTGATCAGCTTGGAGAGGGACGGGTTCGCCTGCTGCAGCCAGCGGCGCGGCGTGATGCCGTTGGTCTTGTTGGTGATGCGGTCCGGGAAGACGGTGTGGAAGTCGGCGAACACCGTCTGCTTCATCAGGTCGGTGTGCAGGGCCGAGACGCCGTTGACCTTGTGGCTGCCGAGGAAGGCGAGGTTGCCCATGCGCACCCGGCGGTCGCCATGCTCGTCGATCAGCGACAGGCGCTGGATGCGGGCGGGATCGCTGGTCCGCTTGATGCGGTTCAGGAACTGGGCGTTGATCTCGTAGATGATCTGCATGTGCCGGGGCAGCACGCGCTCCACCAGCCGCACCGGCCACGCCTCCAGCGCCTCCGGCAGCAGGGTGTGGTTGGTGTAGCCGAAGGTTCGATTGGTGATGTCCCAGGCCTTCTCCCACTCCAGCCCGTGCTGGTCGACCAGAAGGCGCATCAGCTCGGCAATGCCGATGGCGGGATGGGTATCGTTCAGCTGGATCGCCGCCTTGTCCGGCAGCGCGTCGAAGCTGGTGTGGTGCTGGCCGTAGCGGCGCAGGATGTCCTGGATGGACGCGCTGGTGAAGAAGTACTCCTGCTTGAAGCGCAGCTCGCGGCCCGCGTCGGTCGCGTCGTTCGGGTAGAGCACGCGGGACAGGTTCTCCGTCAGGACCTTCTGCTCCACGGCCTTGAGGTAGTCGCCCTCGTTGAAGTGGCCGAAGTGGAAGTCCGACGTGGCCCGCGCCGACCAGAGGCGCAGCGTGTTGATCGTCTCCCCGCCATAGCCGACCACCGGCGTGTCGAAGGCCATGGCGTTGACCTTCTCGGTGTCCACCCAGCGGAAGGCGGTGCGGCCGCTGCCGTCGCGCACCTGCTCCACCCGGCCGTAGAACTGGATCGGATACAGCACCTCGGGACGGGCGAACTCCCAGGGATTGCCGAAGCGCATCCAGTTGTCGGGGTACTCGACCTGCCAGCCATGTTCGAACCGCTGCTCGAACAGCCCGTATTCGTAACGGATGCCGTACCCGTAGCCCGGCAGGTTCTTGGTCGCCATGCTGTCGAGGAAACAGGCCGCGAGGCGCCCGAGGCCGCCGTTGCCCAGCGCCGGGTCGGGCTCCACCTCCAGAACGTCGTCAAGGCGCACGCCGATGGCGTCCATCGCCTCGCGGCAAGCCTCCATGATCCCGAGATTGGCGAGGTTGTTGGACAGCAGCCGGCCGATCAGGAACTCCATGGACAGGTAGTAGACCCGCTTGGCGTCCTGGGCGTAGACGGTGCGGGTGGTGTCCATCCAGCGGTCGACGACGCGGTCGCGGATCGCGAGGGCCGCCGAATTGAACCAGTCGCGGCGCGTGGCCGCCGGGGCGTCCTTACCGACGGAGTAGACCAGCCACTCGATGAAGGAGCGCTTCAGGGCCTCCACGTCGAGCGCCTTGCGTCCGATCTCGCGGGTTTTCTTCCGTACGTCCATACCGATGCGATCCTGACGTTGTCACTGGCCGGGCGGGGCCGATGGCTGCCCGCCCCGGGTTGTCCGGGAGCCCGCCCGCCCGCGCACCCCTGTCGCGAAGCAGTGCGGGAAGAGGGTTAAGGTTGCGTTTCCCGCCGCCCACCCTCCGGCCGTTGGCCGCCATTGCGCACCGGCGACCGTTCGTTGGCAATACTTTTTCTCACGCCGCTCACGGCCGCCCGCACCCCCGCCCGCACCGGGAACGGACGGTGATTGCATCGTTGCGCGGAGGACCGTCGCGCACGGGCAAGCACCTTCGGTCGGGAGGTCGGACGACCCTGCCAGCCCGATCGGGCGGCTGATTCAGGAACATTCGATTCGTCAGGCATGTAGTGGGAATTCTTGCAGCGGTATCGGAACATCCGCCACGCGCGGCCCGTTTCCGAGGCAATCAACAACTGCCTTAGCACTTCAGAGTCACGAGTCGTTTCCACTGCGTGTTCAACCGTGTCCGGGAGGCCACAATGACAGACGCCCAGTGGGTTCCACCCTGCGTCGCGCGACAGGACTGCGGGGCCGATCCCGGCCCCACGACATCCTGATCCGCATCCAGCCATGACGATCAGCGCCGCCGATCCGGCGCGGACGGGGACCACCCGCCGCGAACGGCGGGGGTGCGCCCGGATCGAAGCGTCTGGCGCGAGGAGGTGATGACGACGTGCCGAGGAGGGAGTTCCCGAAGCAATCGCCAATCCAGCCCTAGCCATCAGGCTGTCATGAAGCAACGGAGCCATACATGTCCTACTCGTTCAGCGATGAACTCGTGACCTGCATTCCGGCCCTGCACCGATACGCCTGCAAGCTGACCCGCGACGCCACCGCCGCGGAGGACCTGACCCAGGACTGCGTCGCGCGCGCCCTGTCCCGCTCGCACCGTTTCGAGCCGGGCACCAACATGCAGGCGTGGCTGACGACCATGCTGAAGAACCTGCATTTCAACAATCTCCAGCGCGACAAGCACATGACCAAGGTGGAGCTGTGGGACCACGCCGCGTCGGTCGAGGCGACTCAGCTGTCCCGCCTCGTCTGCCGGGACGTCGACCGCGCCTTCAAGAGCCTGACGCCCTGCCAGCGCAAAGTGGTGAAGCTGGTGGCGATCGAGGGGCGCCCCTACCAGGAGGCGGCGGAAAGGCTGAACGTCTCGATCGGCACCATCCGCTCGCGCCTGTGCCGGGCCCGCGAGCGGCTGAACAGCATCATGCACGCCTGAGCCCTGACGGGTGGCGGGGCCCGTGGTGGGCCCCGCCCGCCTCGCAGCCGCCTGTCAGCCGCCGACCGGCTCGCCCCCGTTGGGATGCAGCACCTGTCCGGTGATGTAATTCGCGTCGCGCGAAGCCAGGAACACGTAGCTCGGGGCGACATCGGCCGGCTGGCCCGCCCGGCCCAGCGGCTCACCCGTCCCGAACTTCGCAACCTTCTCCTCCGGGAACGTCGCCGGGATCAGGGGCGTCCAGATCGGGCCGGGGGCGACGCCGTTCACCCGGATGCCCTTGTCGGCGAGACTGGCAGCCAGGGACCGCACGAAGGTCACGATGGCGCCCTTGGTGGCGGAATAGTCGATCAGCTGCGGATTGCCGCGATAGGCGGTGATCGAGGTCGTGCAGATGACGCTGGCGCCGGACTTCAGATGGGGCAGCGCCGCCTTGGTCAGGTAGAAGTGCGCGAAGATGTTGGTGCGGAAGGTCCGCTCCAGCTGATCGGCGGAAATCTCGGCGATGGATTCGCGGGCATGCTGCTCGGCCGCGTTGTTCACGACGATGTCGATGCGCCCGAACGCCTCCAGCGTCTTCGCGACGAACTCCCGGCAGCGCTCCTCGTATCCGAGGTCGCCCTTGAAGGCGATGCAGCGCCGTCCCTCCGCCTCCACCATCCGGCGGGTCTCTTCGGCGTCGCGGTCTTCTTCGAGGTACCCAATGGCGATATCCGCGCCCTCGCGGGCGAAATGGACGGCCACGGCGCGGCCGATGCCGCTGTCGCCGCCGGTGATCATCGCGACCTTGCCGGTCAGCCGGCCGCTTCCCTGGTAGTCGTCATGGATGACGACAGGCTTGGGTTGCATCTCGGATTCGCGGCCCGGCTGCCGCTGTTGATGCTGCGCCGGCTGTCCTTTGGGATCGGGAATTCCTGCGTCCGGGACCATCGTCATCTCCACCGCCATGTTCGCAGCGGACAACAGCGGGTGGCGGACGCCGTTCCGGGAACAACATGTCGCGTCCGCCGTTGATGCGTTGCCCCGGACAGCAACGCGCGCTGGATGGGCGGGCGAAGGCGAATGGGTGGTCCGGACAATGTTGATGAAGCGGTTGGACATGAACGACATCAACGCCTACCTCGATGGCGCCCTGTCGGACACCGAACGGCGCGAGATCGAGGCCGCGTTGGAGAGCGATCCGCAGGCGCGCGCGCTGCTCAACCGCTACCGCAGGCAGGTGGAGGAGCTGCACCGGCTCTACGATTCGGTGCTGGACGAACCCGTGCCCGAGGCCATGCTCAGCATCCTGCAGGGCCGGGCCGGGAAGCCGGACTGACACCCGCCGCGAGAGGCCAGGGCGCGGCGGCCCCTTCCGTCCGCCGGAGTTCGTCCCCATAACACCCCCATGGTGAGCCGACGACACCGCCGCGCCGGGCCGGATCTGCGCCTTGGGCCCATCCTGCACGCACGCGGCACCCAGGGGGATCGCTGGCGCGTGTCGGCCACGGTGCTGGTCGCGGGCGACAGGGACCCGCCCGACATGCGGGCGGACGGTGTTCGGATCGCGATCCCCCCGCGCTTCCTGCACGACTATGGCGGCGAGACCCTCTGGCGCTACGACTTCGCCGTGCCGCGCGGACCGCAGGAGAGCCGCTGCTCCTACGGCTTCGTCGACGATCCCCGGAGCTGGCACTTCCCCGTGCAGGGCACGGTCCTGCCGCCCCGCATCGCCTTCGCCGCGTGCGGCGGCTGCGAGGACGAGGCGGAGATCGCCGCCGCGGGTCTGTCGCGCAACACGCTCTGGGGTGGACTGCTGGGGCGCCACAGGGCGCAGCCGTTCCATCTGCTGCTGATGGGCGGGGACCAGGTCTACGCTGACGGACTGTGGACGGGCGTGCAGAGGCTTTCCCCCCTGGCGGGGCTCAGCGACGCTAGGCGCGCGGCGGCGGACGCCCCGCCGGAACTCGAGGGACAGCTCGACCGCTGGTACCTGGAGGTCTACCGCCGCGGCTGGGGCCAGCCCGAGCCGGCGGCGGTCCTGGCCTCACTGCCCGCCTTCTGCATGTGGGACGACCACGACATCATCGATGGCTGGGGCTCCCATCCCGCCGACCTGCTCGACAGTCCGGTCTATCAGGCGATCTACAGGTCCGCGCGCCGGGCCTTCCGGCATTTCCAGCTGGGCATGTCGCCGGACGACCCGCCGGAGACGCTGTGCGGTCCGCCCGGTACGCACACCCAGGCGATCCGCCTGGACGGCACCGGCATCCTCGCCCTCGACCTCAGGGCGGAGCGGCGGCCGGACCGGGTGCTGTCCGCCGAGAGCTGGGCCCTGCTGCCGGGCTGGCTGGAGCGTTTCCGGGACTGCCGGCACCTGCTGCTGATGTCCAGCGTCCCGGTGGTCTTCCCAGGATTCGGACTGGCGGAGCGCCTGCTGTCCTGGCTGCCGGGGCGTCAGCGCCTGGAGGACGATCTGCGCGACCAGTGGCGCAGCCCCACCCACCGGGAGGAGTGGCGGCGGCTGGTGCGCCTGCTGGCCGGCTTCACGCGCGAGACCCGCTGCCGCGTGACGGTGCTGTCGGGCGAGGTGCATTTCGGCGCCAGCGGGGGCATCCGGGGCCTCGACCTCGACATGCGGCAGCTGGTCAGTTCCGGCATCGTGCATCCCCCGCCCGGCGGCTTCGCGCTCGACATGATGGAGCGGGCGGCCTCCGGCCGGGAGACGCTGTTCGACGGGCTCGACCTGGAGATGCACGCCTTCCCGGAGACGGGCCGCCGTATCCTGCGCTGCCGCAACTGGCTGTCGCTGGCGGGCCAGACCGACGGGAGCCTGCTGGCGGAGTGGCAGGCGGAGTCCGGGCCATCCCCCCTGCGTCTGCCGCTGCCTGCATTGTGACGTGGGCGTGCTAGGCTTCGGCCCGGACCTGAAGGGAGGGTTCCCATGATCCGGGCCGTCGCCGCACTCCTGATCTGCCAGCTGATCGGCGAGCTGGCGGCGCGCGGCCTCGGCCTTCCGGTTCCGGGGCCGGTCATCGGTGCCGCGCTGCTGTTCCTCTGGCTGCTGCGGCACGGCGGCCCGGACGCGGAGCTGGACCGGGTCGCGGACGGACTTCTGGCCAACCTGTCGCTCCTGTTCGTTCCGGCCGGGACGGGCGTGCTGCTGCATGCGGGCCGGATCGGCGCCGAGTGGCCGGCGATCGTCGCGGCCCTGCTGGTGAGCACGCTGGCGACCTTGGCGGTGACGGGGCTGGTGTTCCGCCTGCTGGCGGGGCCGGAGGGGGAGCCAGTGCCGGGGGAGCCGCCGGAATGAGCGGGCTTGACGACATCTGGGTCTATCTGGCGGCAAGCCCGCTGCTGTGGCTGACGGCGACGCTGGCGGCCTACCTGGTCGGCGTGCGGCTGTTCGAACGCAGCGGCCGGCGGGCCTGGGCCAACCCGGTCGCCATCGCGGTGGTCCTGCTGATCCTGGTGCTGCTGGCGACGGACACGCCCTATGCCACCTACTTCGACGGGGCGCAGTTCGTGCATTTCCTGCTGGGACCGACGACGGTGGCCCTGGCCGTTCCGATCTGGCGGCACCGCAGGGCGGTGCGCAGGTCGGCCCTGCCCCTTGCGGCGGCGCTGACGGCCGGATCGCTGACGGCGCTGGTTTCCGCAGTGCTGCTGGCGGAATGGCTGGGCGGCAGCCCCGGCACCGTGGCCTCCATCGCGCCGAAATCGGTCACGGCGCCGGTCGCCATGGGCATCGCGGAGCAGATCGGCGGGCTGCCGTCGCTGACAGCCACGCTCGTCATCCTCACCGGCATCACGGGGGCGATGACCGGCGCGGCGCTGTTGAACCTGCTGCGGGTGCGCGACGCCCGCGCGCGGGGTGCTGCCCTGGGTACCGCGGCGCACGGCATCGGCACGGCCGCCGCCTTTCAGGAGACGTCGCTGGCCGGCACCTTCTCCGGCATCGCCATGGCGCTGAACGCCTTCCTGACGGCCCTGCTGGTGCCGGCGCTGTTCGACTTGCTGCGCTAGGCCGCGCGGCGGAGGCAGACGAGCAGGCCGGGCACGGGCGCCCCCCGGTCCCGCCGGGCCGAACAGGCCTCCAGCAGCTCCACGGTGAGCCCGACCGCCGCCGCCGTTTCCTGGACATAGGCGGGGGCATGGGCGTAGCGGCGGCTTTCCTGCAGACGGAAGGTCGCACCCTCGCAGGCTTCGAGCGTGGCAACGAGTCGGCCGCCGGGCCGGAGCGCCCGCGCCGCCGCCGCCAACACGGGCCCGAGGGCGCCGACATAGACCAGCACGTCGGCCGCCACGATCAGGTCCCAGTCTGCGGCGTACCGCCCGATCACCGCGACGAGATCCCCCACCTCCAGCGCGTCGTACAGGCCGCGCGCCCGCGCCTTCTCCACCATGCGGGGCGACAGGTCGAAGCCGTCCAGCCGGGCCGCCCGGTCGCGCAGGATCGGGGCCGCCAGCCCGGTGCCGCAGCCGGCGTCGAGCACCCGCAGGTCCCGGCCTACCCCCACCCTGTCCAAGGCCGCCGCGATCAGCGCGGGGCCCCGATAGTCCAACTTGCCGACGAGGTCGGATTCGAACCGGTCGGCATAGCGGTCGAACAAGGCGCGGACGAAGGCGGGGGCGAGGTCGGCCTCGGCCCGCGCGATGCGGTCACGGACGGCCGCGATCTGCGGCGAGTCATCCAACGGCGACAAGGCGCCAAGGGCCCGGCGCGCCTTGTCCGGTTCGCCAAGCTCAGCCCAGCAGCGCGCCTGCAGGATGGTCCCCTCGCGCCCCGCCGGATCGTCCCCGGGTGCGCGGCGCAGCGCCGGCTCCAGCAGTTCCACCGCCTGCAAGGGTTCGCCCGCGAGCAGCAGGGCCTCCGCGATCTCGACCAGGGCGGGCAGCCGGTCCCCGTCCAGGAACCGGGCCTCGCGCGCATGGTCGAGCGCCGCCTCCCCCTCCCCGGCTACGGCGAGCAGGCGGGCGAGGCGGCGATGGGTGGGCGCGTCGTCCGGTCGCCTGTCCAGCAGGGTGCGGCAGGCGGCCAGCGCGTCCTCGACGCGTCCCGTGGCCTCAAGCGCGGCGGCGAGGCCACGATGCCATGCGGTGCGGCCGGGATCGCCCTGCAGCCCGGCGCGGTAATGCGGTACGGCCTCCCCATGCCGGCCGGCCTCCGCCAGCAGCTCCGCCAGGGCGCCATGCGCCTCGTGGAAGGCAGGATCGACCGCCAGCGCCCGGCGGAGTGCCGCCTCGGCCGCCTCCCGGTCGCCCGCGTCGAGCGCGTCGTAAGCCGCCGCGAGCGCCGCCTCGGCTTGCGCGAACCGGGTGGCGGCGCTGCCTTCGGGAAGCAGGTCGGCGGTCGTAGTGATGGGATCAGGCAAAGCGGTCGGCCCTGAACGAGCACGGCGCCCGGCAAGGGCCGGACACCGCTCGGACATATGGCCTAGGCCTTCCGGCGGGGCAAGCCCGCCGGCCGGGACAACTCAGCGACCGGTCACTCCGCCGCCTGGGCGCGGATCATCGCATAAAGTTCGTCCTTCAGATGCAGGCGGCGGCGCTTGGCCTCCTCCATCCGCTCGTCGCAGGCGGGTTCGGTGTTGTCGTCCATGCGGCGGACCGCGTGATCGACCTCGTGATACTCCGCGAACAGGCGGGCGAAATGGGCGTTGGACGTCTTCAGCAGATGGATCCGCTCGCGATGCTCGGGGAACTCGTGCAGCAGGTCGTGCTTGTCGGTCACGGGACTGACTCCTGGTTTCTCCTTGGACGGCGCGGCCGTCGACGGTCCGATCCTCTCCCGGCCGGGCCTGGGCGGACATTGACGCAGGTCAACCCCGGCGCGCGGTCCCTCCGCCATCGGCAGTGTGCTTTCGGGGTAACGGCGCGGCCCCGAATCCACATTGACCCCATTCGATATTTCTGGGATCGGTATGCGGCGGGCGCATGGTGCGTGCCGACGATCGAGGGAGCGGTCGCCGCATCGGTAGCGGCGGCCTGGAACGAAGCCCGGCGCAGGCGGGCGGAACCATGGCGGGATGGCCCATCCTGTCCGGAGCGTGGAGTGGGATCATGAAGACAGCGCCGGCAGTTCGCCCCGCCCTTCCCCGCCCCGAATCCTTCCGTGGAGTCCGCACGGCGTTCGCCGCGACCGCCCTGGCGCTGGCCGCCATGCTTCCGGCCACCGGTTTCGCCTCGACACCCGCCCCCACAACAAGCGCATCCTCGGGCCCGACCGCCGTTCCGGCCACCGTGCTGCCCGCCGCGAAGCCGGCCGTGGCGCCTGCCGCGAAGCCGGCCGTGGCGCCCGCCAGCGTCCGCCGCCAGGGCCCCGCGCCGCAGACGAGGCCGGCGCAGCCGGCGGAGACGTCCGGCAGCTGCCTGGAGAGCATCCTGGCCATGGAGACCGAGTTCGGGATCCCGCGCGGCCTGTTGCTCGGCATCGCGCTGGTGGAAAGCGGGCGCGGCGGCTATCCCGCCCCCTTCGCGCTCAACATCCGGGGGCGGGCCATCTACGCCAAGAACGAGGCCGATGCAGCGCGCTATCTGCGCGACCCGCAGGGACGGCTGCGCGGCGGCGTCATGGCCGGCTGCATGCAGCTGTCGCTCTCCCACCACAAGAACAGCTTCCGCCCGGTCGAGAAGATCGTTGAGCCGCGCTCCAACGTGCGGTTCGCCGCCCGGTACCTGGTCCGCCTGCGTGGCGAGACGGGAAGCTGGGCCGGGGCCGTCGCGCGCTATAACGGCGGCACGAACGGCAAGGGGCGGCTGTACCAGTGCAAGGTGCTGAGCCAGCTGACGGCACTCGGTGCCCCGTCCGCCGACCTTTTCGACGCATCGCGCTGCAAGCCCGCCGGCAAGCCGGTGATCGCCGAGGCGACCCGTCGCGCCTTCGACGCGGTGAACGCCAAGCCGCTGAGCTGAGCGGCGTTTCCTGCGCGGCATCGACGGCCATGGTGACGGCGCGGCCCTGCCATGCCGAACTTCGTGTTTGCCGCGGGCGCCCGCGTGGACCAACTGTTGGGCGCATTGCCGCCTGACCACCGCTTCCCCGCCGCGCATGACAACCGCCCCGCTGCAATCCGCCGCGTCGCCGAGCCTCGTCCGGGCGATCGGAAGCATGGTGGCGGCCATCTTCTTGTTTTCCACCATGAACGCGATGATCAAGTGGCTGGGGGACACCTACCCGGTCAGCCAGATCGTGTTCTTCCGCGCGGTCTTCGCGCTGGTGGCGATCTGGCCGCTGATCGCGGCGGCGGGTGGGGTCGCGTCGCTGAAGACCGGGCGCCCCTGGGGCCATGCCTGGCGCTGCGCCGCCGGTGTCGCGGCGATGACCTGCGGCTTCACGGCGATCACGCTGCTGCCGCTGGCGAACGCCGTGGCGCTGGGCTTCACGGCCCCGCTGTTCACGACCCTTCTCGGCGTCATCATCCTGGGCGAGCGCGTGCGCTGGCGCCGCACGCTTGCGCTGATCGTCGGATTCGCCGGGGTCATGATCATGCTGCGCCCGGATGCGGCCGGTGCCGCCGACGGGCTGACGAACGGGGGGCTGCCGCTGGGCAGCGTCCTGGCGCTCACCGGCGCCTGCCTCGCGGCACTGGCGATGATCTCCATCCGGCGGCTGTCGACGACGGAGCCCAGCACGACCATCGTCTTCTACTTCATGGTCGCGGCGGCCTTGGCCAGTGGCCTGGTATTGCCATTCCAGTTTGTGATGCCGGACCCGGCGGACGCCGCCCTGCTGATCGCCATCGGCCTGATCGGGGGCATCGCCCAGGTGCTGCTGACCCAGGCGTACCGGCAGGCGCCGGTGGCCGTGATCGCGCCATTCGACTACACCGCGATGATCTGGGCGACGGCCTGGGGCTTCCTGATCTGGGGGGAGGTGCCGGACCTGTTCGTCGCGATCGGCGCCCTGGTGGTGGTGGCGAGCGGCGTCTACATCACCCTGCGCGAGATCAAGCTCGGCGTCGCCACGGCGCCGCCGACAAAGCTGCGCGGGGAGCTGCCCTAGGCCCATGAACTACCGCCACGCCTTCCATGCCGGGAACGCGGCCGACGTGATGAAGCACGCGGTGCTGTGCCTGCTGCTGGAACGGCTGCGGGCGAAGCCGGCCCCCTTCTGCGTGCTGGACACCCATGCCGGGATCGGGCGGTACGACCTGACCGCCGACGCGGCCCGCCGCACCGGGGAGGCGGACGCCGGCATCCGCCGCGTCCTGGGCGATGCGCGGGCGCATCCGGCCCTGGCCCCCTATCTGGCGGCGGTGCGGTCGTTCAACACCGGGGGGGAAGGTATCCGCTGGTATCCGGGTTCCCCCCGCCTCGCCCGCGCGTTCCTGCGCGACCAGGACAGGCTGGTGCTGGCGGAGCTGCACCCGGACGACGCGGCGGCCTTGCGGCGCGAGTTCGCGGGCGACGGGCGGACGGCCGTGCATCACATGGATGGATGGCTGGCGCTGAAGGCCTTCCTACCGCCGGCGGAGAAACGCGGCCTCGTCCTGGTCGACCCGCCGTTCGAGGCGCCGGACGATCTGGACCGGCTGGTACAGGGGCTGCGCCTCGCCCACCGGCGCTGGCCGACGGGGCAGTTCGCCCTGTGGCACCCGATCAAGGACAGGGCCGCCGTCTGGCGCCTGCATCAGGCGCTCGAGGATACGGGCATCCCGAAGATGCTCGCCGCCGAGCTGACCTGGGGCGGAGAGGACCGGCACGACCGGTTGAACGGGTCCGGCATGGTGCTGGTCAACCCACCCTGGCAGCTGGACGCCATCCTGGCCGAACTGCTCCCCGCCCTGCACCTGTCCCTGGGCGCCGCCGCCGGTGGCGCCGCCGTGGACTGGATCAGGGGCGAGGAACGGCCCGCCTCCTGATCAACGGCTGTCGTCCCGCCAGCCGGGCGGATCGCTGGCCGGGAAGGAGTATTCGCTGTCGCGGGTGACGTCGTCCCGCGCCGTGCGGGCGCTCTGGCGCATCGTGTCCGGGTGCGGACCGCCCAGCACCTCCGCCACATCGTCCGACCGCGCCCGCTCGTACCGGGGCCCGCCCTGCCAGCCGTAGCGGTCGGACGGCGGAAGGGCGAGCGGTTCCCGTCCCCGCCCGCCCCGCAGGGCTTGGTAGGCCGGGCAGTGGCCGGTGACCGCGCGGGTCAGGAGGATGCCGCCGAGCACGCCCATGGCGATGCCGCCGGCCTGCCCGCGCGCAAGCCCGGCGAGCAGCAGCGCGCCACCGATCCCGGCGGTGGCGAACCGCTCCGTCGGGCCGACATTCACCTCGCCGATGGGCAGGAAATCGGAAACCAGACCGGCGTCGCTCGACATATGCGTTCCCCAAAGATGTCGGATCGGCGGCAAGCAGGACGCCGGAAGGCGCCTCGTCCTGGCAACGGCCCGCAGCACCGACGGTTCCCCGCCGCGCGCGCCGTCCGTCATGCGCCGAGAGACCGATTGACAAGCCGCCGCCCCCGTTTTCATCTTCCCCGGCTGCGAACGGACCGGGCACATGGCCATCCTCACCACACAGGTTTTCGACTCCCTGCACGGGCGCCCCGCCGACGGTGTCCATGTGGAGGTGTTCTGGCTCGGCCCCAATGACGCCATCCACCCGATCCGGGAGATGGTGACCGGCGAGGACGGGCGGACGACGAAACCGCTGATGGCCGGTGAGGAGTTCGAGCGGGGAGAATACGAGCTGCGCTTCCACATGGGCGCCTATTTCCGGGAGAACGCGGTCGTCGAGGCGGAACCCCGGTTCCTGAACGTCGTCTCCGTCCGCCTCTCCATCGCGGATGCCGACCAGGACCATCACGTTCCCCTTGTCGTCAGCCCCTGGTCCTACACGGTGTTCAGGGGCTGACGGCGCGACGCGGCGCCCCTGCCGCCCGACCTGTCGCGATTCTCAATGCAATTTTCAGAAATTCCGGGGCATCCTTGCCGGGCGCCCGGGCTGACTGCGACCCGGACGGACGACGGAGGCGCGGATGACCGGTCCAGGTAAGCGGCCCTTCATGGCGGAGCGCCAGCTGGCGGAACGGAACGCGCGCCTGACCGCCACCGCCGGACCAGCGGCGCCCCCCACCGCCCCGGCAGCCATCCCCGCCCCGGCCGACAACACGGAGGTGCTGGCGGCGATCGACGCGCTTGGCACGAAGCTGGACCGCTTCCTCAGCCAGGACCATGTGAAGATCGAGCAGGTGCAGGCCGAGATCCAGGACATCGCGGGCCGGATCAAGGCGACCAAGCTGGAGATGGCGGCGATCCGCCATCCGCTCTCCTCCGAAGACCGGTTCCAGGAGGCGAGCGAGCAACTCATGGCGGTGGTGAAGGCAACGGAGCAGGCGACCAACACCATCATCGGCGCGGCCGAGCAGATCGAGGACATCGTGTCCGAGGTCCGCTCGCAGCTTCCCGATGGATATCAGAACTCCCGCCTCAACGACCTGAACGAGGTCGTCCTGCGCATCTACGAGGCGTGCAACTTCCAGGACCTGACCGGGCAGCGCATCACCAAGGTCGTCCAGGCCCTCGCCTTCATCGAGGAGCGGATCGACGCGATGATGTCGCTTTGGAACCGCAAGGAGTTCGAGGCCCTGCCATTGCCGCCGGCGGTCCACCGCAAGGACGCGGGGCTGGACCTGCACGGTCCGGCGAAGCCGAACGAGACCGTGACCCAGGCGGATATCGACGCGCTGTTCGACTGACAGGGCCGGGCGCCCCCAGCGGGCGCCTCAGGCGGATTCGCTCCGCCGGCCGGCGGCGCGGGCCGCGAGGATGGCCACCTGTGTGCGGTTGCGCAGGCCCAGGCGGCCCATGACCGCCCGAACATGCACCTTCACCGTGCCTTCCAGCACACCCAGCCGGCGGGCGATCTCCTTGTTGGAGCAGCCAGCTTCCAGCAAGTGGAAGATTTCCCGCTGGCGCGCCGTCAAGGCCTCCAGCGCCCCGGCGGCACCGGCATCCTCCGCAGCGGCTCCGCCTGCGGAGGTCCCGCCGCCGATCGCCCAGCGCGGGATCTGCACATAGGCGACATCCCCCCGCTCCCCCCGCTGAAGCAGGAGATCGGCCACAAGCTCCAGCACGGCCGACGGGTCCGACTTGGCGACGAAGCCACGCGCCCCGGCGGCAAGGCAGGCACGGGCGAGATGCGGGGCCCCCTCCCCGCTGGTCACCAGGATGGCCGCCGGCTGCACCATGCGCGACAGGCGCCGCAGCTCCTCCATGCGGTCGCCGGGCAATGCGGCGATATCCACCAGAACGAGGTCCACGGCCGCGTGCGCCGCCATGGCGATCCCCTGCTCCACCGTCGCGGCCTCCTGCACCTCGATCCCGGAGCGGTGCCCCGCCAGCATCAGGGCCAGCCCCCGCCGCACCATGGCCTGCGGCTCGATCAGGAGGCAGACGCCGCGCCGCCCCCCGTGGCGGACCAGCGCCACGGCGGGCTCCCGCCCGGTGTCCGGATAGTCGGAAGCTTGGGAAGCATCCCGGGTTGGAGCCCGGCGGACCAGAACGCTCATGACCGACCTCCTCGCCGTCCTCGTGCGAACCGGGGCTCACGGCGCCCCTCGCCAAAGGAGAATACCCATTTCGATACCCTTGGCAAGTTTCCCCTGTTCAAAATCGTTATTCTGGCGCTATATTCGCCGGAAATATCGAGTTAAGAGACCAGATTAGGGAAGAGAAGAGCGCCGGATATGGCAATATTCAAAATCGCTGTGAATTTCGTTTCTTATTTTGATAAAATTTTATCTTTCAAGGAGGGAAGATGAACCGGACAATGCGGGAACGGGTGCTGCTGATTGACCGCGACCGGCTGTTCGGCGCGGCGCTGACCACGCTTCTGGCCGGCGACATGGTCGTGGTCGGGGTCTTCGCGGCCGCCGACGCCGCGCTGTCCGAACTGGACGCGGGCGAGGAGCCGGACTTCATCCTGGTCGATCCCGGCCCCGTGAGCCCGGGGGAACGGGGGAATATCCTCGCGCGTCTGCGTTCGGCGGCACCGCGCGCCGGCCTCGTGGTGCTGTCGAACGACACCGGAGCGCAGGCGCTGCAGGCCAGCCTCCGGCATGGGGTCGACGCGCATCTCGCGAAGTCCGCCTCGCTGGAGATGGTGCGGCGGACCCTCCATCTCGTGCGTCTGGGGCAGAGCGTCTACCCCGCCCAGGCGACCGGTCTGTGGGGCGATCTGGTGCTGACGACGTCCCGGTCGCCGGGTGCCTCCCACCTCTCCCCCCGGGAGATGCAGATCCTGGCCTGCCTCCTGGGCGGCCAGTCGAACAAGGCGATCGCCCGCCGCCTCAGCATCACGGAATCAACCGTGAAGATGCACTTCAAGAACGTGATGCGGAAGATCAAGGCCGCCAACCGCACCCAGGCGGCCGTCTGGGCCATCGACAACGGGATCGCGCCGCTGGTGGCCTGAGCCAACGCGCGGGCCCAGCCGCGCCGGTGCCTGGAAGACGAAGGGGCGCCCCCGACGGGGCGCCCCTTGTCAATTCCGGCGGGTGGGCCGCGCCAAGGGGCGCGGCCCCTGTCCGATCACGGGAAGATGATGACCGCGCGGCGGTTCGACGGCTCACGCACGCCATCGGCCGTCGGCACCATCGGCTCGGTCTCGCCCTTGCCGTCGATGGCGATCTGGCCCGCACCCAGGCCCAGACCGACCAGGTACTCCCGCACCGCCTCGGCGCGGCGGACGGAGAGACGCTGGTTGTACTCGTCGGAGCCGGACCGGTCGGCATGGCCGGTCACCTGCACGGCGGTGATCCGGCCGTTGCGCGCCTCGGCGGCGACATTGTCCAGCACCTGGCGCGCGTCAGGCGTCAGGTCGGACTTGTCGAAGTCGAAGAAGACCATGAAGTTCCGGGTGATCGCCGGCGGCGGCGGGGGCGGCGGCGGTGTCTGGGCCGGTGCGGCGGCCGGGGTCACCGGCGGCGGCGGCGGGGCCGGCGGCGCGCCGAACGTGTAGCGCAGGCCGACCAGCACCGAATGGCTGGTGACGTCGTAGTTGAAGGAGGGGCGGGTACCGGCGGCCGCCACCTCGATGCCGTCGGCGGTCAGGAAGCGGTAGCCGACGCTCAGCTCCAGGTTCGGGGACACGGCATAGCCGACACCCGCGCCCAGCTGGTAGGCAAACTTGTCCGTATCGGAATTGATGAAGGTGTTCAGGCCGAGCGAGGGGCCGACATTGTCCAGATCCGCCTGAAGCAGGCCCAGGCCGCCGCCGATGTACGGGCGGATGTTGTTGCCGGCATCGAAGTCGATGTAGCCGACGCCCATGTAGGACAGCAGCGCGAGTTCACCGGCCCCGCCGGTGCGGCCGGCAGGCCCGCCAGTGATGCCGTCGACGTCATGCGACGCGTAACCCACCTCGACACCCAGGCGGAAGCCCTGGGCGAAGCGGTAACCCGCCTCGACCACGCCGGTCCAGGCGCTCTCGAACTCGACCTCGTTGGAAATGCCGAGCACCGAGAATTCGGTGCTGTCCACCCAGGACTTGCCCGCCTGCGCGCCGACATAGAACCCCTCGGTGGGGGTCTGCGCGATTGCGGTTGCGGGCAGGGCCAGTGCGATGGCCGTTCCCATCAGCAGATGGCGAAGCTTCATCGTTGTTTATCCTTCTCCTCGGCTCGCCCCGGGCGGGGCGGCTCCCTTCGGCCCTTTCGCCGGGTCAGCCGTGCAGGCGCGTCGAATGACGCGCCGTCGACCGGCACGTCCGCGCGAAAGAGTTACAGAAAAGGATGTGGCAACTCAAGCTGGCAGGAATGTGGCAGGCGCCAACCCGCCTTGCGGATTACTCCGATCGATCGGTCCGCGTGCGGTCTTTCAGGCGGCCCGCCGCCACAGGGCGCGGGCGGCGCGCACGGCGTCGACCGTGTCTTCGAAGCGCTCGCCGTGGAGCGGCAGCGCGGCCGGATGCACCGCGTGGAAGGTGAGCCCACCCTGGCGTTCCGGCACGGCAAGGCCGAACGCCTCTTCGCCGACCTCGATCACGAAGCCGGGAGCGGATGCCGGGGGAGCGCTGGTCTTGTCCATAGTGGGTGAGCCCCTGTGCGTCCATGGGCGGGCCGGTTGGCGCGCCGCCCTGTCTAGCCAACGCCAAGGGCATCCGCCATCCACCGGGCGGCGCATGCGGCTACGACCTTGGTCCAGGCCGGCCGGCGGCATGAATTGAAACGCGACGGGCACGGTGAAGCCCCCGACACTGGAGGCGCCATCAGCCGCCCTCATCCACCGCGACGAACTGCCTCGGATCGTCAAGGACCGCCGCCGCCAGCGTCTTCAGCGTCTTCGGGTCGTCGACCCGCCGCAGCCGGACGTGGAGCGCGCCGCCTTCATCCTTCCTGAGGCCGATCACCTCCCAGACACCCGTGCCCGCGCCGAGCTTGCGGAAGCGCTGCCCTTCCGCGAGCTCCCTCCGGCGTCGCCGCATCCCCTGCGCTCCCCTGGCCGCGTGCCCACTCCCCTCCCGGCCAACGCCTTGTTCTTGGAGAGGTTCCCCGTCAGGAGGCCGGGAACGCGGACAGGCGCGACGCGTTCTGATCGGCATGCCACACGAACATGAACCCTGGAACGACAGCCTGACCGTGGCCCTGCAGCTCATCGAGCGACTGGGCGAACGGGCGGTCGCCGCCAGCAAGGTCCGCCTGGTCGAGACGATCGCGGCGGACGATCTTCCGGCCGCCGTGTTCTGGCGCGCTGTCCTGCGCCATTGCGAACAGCGGGCGCCCTCCGCCACGCCCCCCCTGCCGGGTGCCACGGCTGCCGGATTCGGGCTGGAATCGACCGGCTAGACCAGGATGGTCAGCAAGGCCAGGCAGACGAGGCCCGCCCCGATCCCCGCCAGCAGGTTCCGGCCCGACGCGTAGAACGCCACAAGGGCTACCGCGACACCGGCGAGGCGCACGGCCAGCGGCGCGTCGGCGAGCGGCCCCTGCGGCAGCAGGATCATGCGGGACACCAGCCCTGCGAGCAGGGCGTAGGCCACACAGGACACCCATTCGAACAACGGGCCGGACGGATCGATGCGCCCGCCCGCGAGAACGCCGAGCCCGCGCGAGAAGTACGTCACCGCGGCGGCGATCAGAACCACGATCCAGGGAATCCAGGCCTCAGTCATCGGCCGGCTCCACCCTGGCGGTCGCGGCCGTTCCTGGCCTCCCCCGGCCGGCCGCGAACCCCACCGTCCCGGCGACCAGTCCCGTCAGCAGCAGGCCCCAGTCGGGATCGATCAGATGGAAGACGGGGCCCAGAACCGCCCCGGCGACCAGCGCCACCGTGCGGGGCCGCTGGGTGAGGTCCCCGATCAGCAGCAACAGGAAGTAGACGGGGTTCAGGAAGACGAGCGCCAGCGTCACCGGCTGCGGCACGGCACCCGCCAGAAAAAAGCCCACGGCCGTCCCGGCGATCGACATCAGCCAAAGGGTGGCGGCGAAGGAGAAGAACCAGACCAGCCGCTGATGCTCCGGCAGGGTCGGTACGATCCGCATGCTGTTCGCCCAGGCTGTGACCGCCACGAAGTGCCCGGCGAGATAGAGCTTCCAAGCGGGCGTGCCGGGGCGTCGCAGCCAGGGCAGCAGCGTCACCGTCATCGGCAGAAGGCGGGCGTTGGTCAGGGCCACGGCCGCCGCGACGACCAGAAGAGAGGCGCCGACGGCGTAGGTCTCCACCATCACCACCTGTCCGGGAAGCGCCCACACGAGCACCGTGGTCGCGAGGCCGACCCAGACGGAAAGGTCGCTCTCCCGCACCAGCGAGCCGAATCCGAGGAAACTCGCGGCGAGGATCAGGCCGGGCGCGCCGAACGCCTCCCGCACGCCGGCCAGCCCCGTGCGGAGGCGCCCGCCCGGGCGTTCCGCCGACACCGGCAGGCTCAGCGCGCCTGCGCGGTCGCCGTGGCCGGGGACGCCGCGGCACCGGACGCGCCAGCGTCCGCCACGCGCCTGGCCGGCGCCTCGCACCGTGGGGCGACGGTGAGCCTGATCGTATCCTCGGCCTTCACCAGACGCTTCAGCTCGTCCGTCGACAGCGCCCCCGCCTTGGCGACCACCGGCACATGGCTGTCGCAGAAGACCGGCGTGGTCAGCGCGATCGCCCGCTGGGACATCTCGTTGGCGAGCCGGGTCCGGTAGGTGTCGAAATGGCGAGTCGGGTTGCCCTTGGCGTGGCGCTTGAAGTGGCCGATCAGCGCCTTCTCCCAGCGCCCGATCTCATCCTTGTGGCGGAGCGTGAACTCCTTGTACTGCGCGAACAGGCTGGGCCCCGTGGCCGGGTTCATGGCGGCGCAGGTCAGTCCGACGACCATCATCTCCGTATGCAGGCGGATGGCCTGTTCGGCTTCTGCTTCAGCCTGGGTGTAGCAGGGCGTCTTGGCCGCGGCCGGAAGGCCGAGGGTACCCACCACCAGGGCCGTCAGGGCGATACGCGCGGTACGTGACATGGCATGGTCCTTCGGTGCCGTTCGCGACGCCCCGGAAGCGGGGAGATTCCGTGGCGGATTCGCGGCTGGAGTTTGCCCAAGCGCCCCGGCCGGGGCAAGTGCGGGCTGACGGATGTCCCCTTCCGGACTATGGTCCGTGGGGAGGGGGCTCCGCCCGGGCGGTGGACGGACGGCGCGCGCCCGGTTCAACAGCGACGGCGTGACATGATCCGCATCGGAATCGACCTTGGCGGCACGAAGATCGAAGGCGTCGCCCTCGGCCCGGACGGCACAGAACGCGCCCGCCGCCGCGTGCCCACCCCACGGCACGATTACGACGGGACGGTGCGCGCCATCGCGGAGCTCGCTGGACGGCTGGAGGCGGAGGCGCTGGAGGCGGTTCCCGGCACGACCGGCCGGGCAAGCGTGGGCGTGGGCATCCCCGGCACCATCTCGCCGCGCACGGGGCTGGTGAAGAACGCCAATTCCACCTGGCTCATCGGCCACCCGCTCGATCGCGATCTGGCGGAGCGCCTGGGCCGGCCCGTGCGGCTGGAGAACGATGCCAACTGCTTCGCCGTGTCGGAGGCGACCGATGGCGCCGGCGCCGGCGCCCGCCTCGTGTTCGGCGTCATCGTCGGCACGGGTTGCGGCGGCGGCATCGTCGTCGACGGACGGCCGCTGACCGGCCGCAACGCCATCGCCGGCGAATGGGGCCACAATCCCCTGCCCTGGCCCCAGCCCGATGCCGGGGAATGGCCGGGACCGGCCTGCTTCTGCGGTCGGACCGGCTGCCTGGAGCGCTGGATCTCGGGCCCCGGATTCGCGGAGGACCATGCCCGGGTGACCGGGCGGACGCTCGACGCCCCGGCCATCGTGGCGGCCGCCGCGGAGGGTGACGCCACCGCGCTGGCCAGCCTCGACCGCTATGTCGACAGGATGGCGCGGGGGCTCGCCACCGTGATCAACCTGCTCGACCCGGATGTCATCGTCCTGGGCGGTGGCATGTCCAACGTGGAGGCGCTTTATGCGAAGCTGCCGGAGCGGCTGGCCGCCTGGTGCTTCTCAGACGGCATCGAGACGCCTGTCCGGCGGGCCTTGCACGGCGATTCCAGCGGGGTGCGCGGGGCCGCCTGGCTGTGGGGGCCGGATACCGCCGGTGCCGCCCAACCCCCGGCTGTTTGAAACCGGCCGATCATTTTAAAATCCGGACCCGATTCGCGCGCCGTTTCTTTAAAACGCCCCGGTTCGATTTACGCGCGGCACCGCGCCGCCTTGGCGGCGGCAAGCACCGCCGGGGGAATCCGGGTGCGCCCCCCGCCTTACCGCCTATGACATCGGGCGGATCACGCGCCCCGACCCGGATATTCGTCAGTGGGCGCGATTCTGGCACTAGCAATCCGCGCTGTTTTGGACAATATGGCGGGCGAGCCTTCGGGCGCCCGAGCACGCCGCCCCGTCACGTTCCGGCACCGACGCCGGACCCGCGAAGCGGCCCGCCGCCCACGGACGACAACAATCCACCCAAGCAAGCCCGCGTGTCGGCGCGGCTCCCGTGGTGGTGCGCCTGAACCCAGATCGGTGGCGGTCCGGCCACCGGTTCCGTCAACCAACCTGCGAGCGAACGCGCCTCATGACGCAAGAGCCTATCTGGCAGCCCAGTGACATTTCCGTCGAAGCCGGTGCCGAGGGCGACGGCCCGAAGCGTCGTGGACGCATCCCGCAGTCCTCCTGGCCCCGGATACTCGAGATGTACAAGGGCGGCGCCACCCTGTCGGCCATCGCCCGCGAGTTCGAGTGCACGCCGAGCGCCATCTCCTACATCCTGCGCAAGGCGGAGTCCGGGGGTGCGGACGGTGGGGCCGATACCAGCCACGATGAGGGCGCGGGCGGAAGCGACCGGCCCGCGACCGAGGCGCCTGCCCGCCAGGCCGCGCCGCCCCCCGAGCGGGCGCCCGAGCGCCGGCCTGAGCAGCAGGACCTGCCGATGCGGGAGGCACGACCGGAGCGCCAGGAGCGCCGCCCGCTGACCATGGGCGCCAACGGTCCGCACCCACAGGCGCCGGCGCGTTCCGAGGGCGAAGGCCGCCGCCCCGATCCACACCCGGCGGAAGGCCGTGCGGCCGGTGCGCCCCAGCAGGCCCGCCCGCCCGAGATCCGGCACAGCGACGGCCGTTCCGGCGATCCTCGGCCGGAGGGGCGCCAGGATGCGCGGCCGCAACGCCCGCAGCAGGAGCGCGGCTTCGAGGGCCGCCAGGGCGAGGCGCGTGGCGAGCAGCGCGGATTCGGCAACCGGCCGCCGCGCGATGACAACCGCCCGCCCCGCGATGACAATCGCCCACCGCGCGATGACCACCGGCCGATGCGAGACGCGCGATATGGGGACATGCGGCATTCGCAGGAGGATGCGGAGGATTTCTCCGACATCGGCCGCTTCAACCGGCCGGCGGGTCATGCCGCCTATCCTTATCGCCAGCAGCGCAACGCGGCCCGTCAGGAGGCGCAGGAGACGCCGTCCGAGCCCGCCGACCAGCGTATGGACGCGGCCGCCAAGACCTGCGCCGAGCTGTACCGAACCTGGAAGGCGAATGGCGGCGAGGACGGGATGCAGGCCCTGTCCGACGCGCTGCACGAGATGCGCAAGGTGATCGCGCGCATGGAGATCGAGATGTCCGCCAGCCGGCGGGAGGAACAGCGCCCGGTCCCCATCCCGGCATACCGGCTGAACCAGCCGGCGCCGCAGCAGCCGCGCGGCTGACCCGCACGCGACAAGGGCCCCGGCGACGGGGCCCTTTCGGTTTCGGCGCGCGTCTAGCAGCGCCCCATCACCAGCGGAGAGTGGCCGCCATGGCCGTGTCACCCGGCATCCGGTCCGCCGGGACGGTGTAGACCCGGCCGTCCTTGGCGAGGACGTTGCCGGCGGTGAAATCCAGCAGTTCCCGGTCGCCGCGCATCGACTCCGCATGGATGTCGGTGTGGTCCGTGTCGACATGGTAGCGGCCCCAGCAGTCCGCCCCCTCGCGCAGGAACAACGTTTCGACGCGCCCGTTGACCGCAGCCGTCACGATGGCCGCCGGATCGGTGACCCCGCGCCCGCCGCCATCGCCGGTCAGCATGCCGAGCCGGTCCAGGGCGTCCGACCGTGACCGCTCGAAGGCCGGGCGCACCGCCGCGTAGGCCTTCGCGTGCAGCTCGCCATCGTCCAGGCTGTCCGGCTGCAGGGGGATGTCGGGCTGGACCAGCCCATCATACTTGTTGACCGCCCGGAAGTGGCCGAGCACCCGCTCGTCCGCCACGAGCACGAGCGGAACGCCGGTCCCGCCCAGGTACGAGTCCACGGTGGCCGCCAGCTGCTTCACATACTGGACCAGCTCGTCATTGGTGGTCAGGCGCTGGCTGCCGTCGCCGGCATAGGCGGGCGCGTCCCAGGCGTTCGCCGTTTCGGGGGTCCGCACGGTGCGGTCGTCGGGCCGCTCCCGCCCCTCGCCCATCACGTCGGGCCCTCCGCCAAACAGATTCTCCATGCCGCGCGGCAGGCGGTCGACGGGAACCGGCTCCATCCCGTACCGCGTGGCCTCGTAGAACGTCGCGTTCTTCAGGCTCACGGCCAGGACGGCGAAGCGCCCGTCGGCCTCCAGCACGGGCAGAAGCGGCCTGACATGGAATCGGTCGTCGACATGCACCGCCTCGTCCACCGCAACCGGCAGCTTGTGGATCAGCGTGCGGCCGTTCGCCAGGAACACGGCGAGACCCTCTGCCTGGTGCCACCAGAACTCCCCGTCCTCGACGAGATCGTAGCCGGGCTGGAGGACCGCCATCGCGTCCCGCCCGTCCAGTCCGCCCTCCTCCAACGCGGATCGCGCCGTGTTGAGCAGGTTGCGCATCCGGATCGGATCCTGCCGGACCTCCCGCCCCGCGACATGGGTGGGCAGGAAGATCGACACGGCCGGACCCTGCGTCTCGGCGAGCAGGACCTGGAGATCGTCGCGGCTGAACATCGGCGTCCTCGGCTGGCGGTTGGGGCTGGCGGGTGCTGTTTCGCCCCGCCGCCTGCCTGCCAACCGTGGGGACGCCGGGGCGGTTCCCCCCGCTCGCCCCCGTCAGGCCACCAGCGCGGAGCCGACCCAGAACCAGCCGTAGAGCACGCCGAACAGGCCGGTCAGCGCCGCGAAGTCCCGCACGAACGCCATGGGGCGGCGGGCGGAGGGGCGCTCCGCCAGGTCGATATGGACGGGGCGGCGGATGCCGGAATGCGTGGCCATGGACGCGATCATGTGACTGCCCTCTCCATCATGTCCGTCTGTCTCGGACCGGCAGATTGCGCGAACGGAACAGGAACGTCAACGGCTTTGTTGCTTCTTTGTTCTCATCTCCCGCCGCAGGCCGGAGCCGGCCGCTTCGGGCCGGCTCCACGCCGGGAACAGCGGGACGGCGTCAGCGCTTGGCGGCCTGGGGCTGCATGTCGGCGTCGCGCGCCAGGTACTGGCGGGTGATGGAATCGAGGTTCTCGTCCAGCCAGCGGATCATCCGCTCCTCCTCCGCCAGGATTTCCCGGGCGACCCGGGCGACCTCCGGCTGGCCGGCGGCATCGGCGGTGGTGGCGAGGATCTTGTAGTTGACCACCTCGTAATGCTCGAACGTGTAGTTCGAGATCATGTCCTTCATCACCTCGTCGCCGGCGAAGGTGTTCATCATGGCCTGCAGGTTGCTCGACAGCTTGGCCATCCCGGTCTTCATGGCGGAGGTGTCGGTGCCCAGCCGGTGCAGGCAGGCCTCGAGCCGCTCCGCCTGGCTCTCGGTCTCCTGCCGGTGCTGCTGCAGGCGGGCGCTCAGCTCCGGATAGCTTTTCAGCCGGTCGAGCTGCCGGTCGATGATGCTGAGCGCCTGCTGCTCCATGGCATGGGCGTCGCGCAGATAGTCGATCAGGATGTCCTGGTGGCTGGGCATGGGCATAGTCTCCCGGATGGATGCGACTCGGGGGCGTCGCGTACCGGGCATAAACAGACGAATGGCCAAGGTGTTACTTGGAATCTGGCAGCAACTAACCCGCACTTTTTCTCATCTTCGTAGCGAGCAAGCTGCTGAGCAATCAGCATTACTTAGGAGGTTTCTGCAATAAAAGATTCATCTTGATAAAGCTTACTTGTATCGCGCGCACCCTTGGAACTTGACGCACACCGATTTGCGTGTATTCTAAGTCATCCATCTCTTGGGAAAAACGCATGTTTGAACCAAAAAGCATACATACTTTGAATGCACGCGACAACATCATGCTGGAATTCTTAAAGGATATTCTAGAGCTGGACAGCGAAGGAATGTTTCTCAGCATCCAAAGTATGAGAGACACTCTTGAGGCGCTACTACTCAAAAAAGGTGTTAAATATAGTGAGCTGCGAACAGCCTTAACACCATCCCAAAACAGAAAAGAAATTGCATTGGTGTTTGACACCGATTTTACCGAAAACTCCTGGTACGGTCACGAAGTTTTCTGTCAAATAATACCGCTATTTCACCGCGACTCTTCGCACAGCGTTCTTTGCGGTGACTATCTAAACAGGCCCAGAAACTCTCCGAAACTATTTGAGGCGTTTGAGCAAAAGGTGGTGCTATGTCGAAACGTGACGTATAGTCATCCAACGCAATTCTTCATTGTATACATAAATAATCTTTCTGACGCTATGTTCGTTGAATTCAACGAGAACCTAAAATCATATCCGGGCTACTGTGGGTACGCCGATATGACATATCAAAGCGACTTCAAAGTTCTTCTTTCAACGATGTTAGTGCCGTCTTTCATAAAGCACAAGAGCTACATCATACAAGGCCATGAGCCGGATAGAGATGAAAGTGAGAATGTTAACTTGAGTGGGTACAACTTTGAGGAAAATGGCTATAGATGCATCAGTATATCTGATGATTTGGCTGGCGTATTCCTATCCTATAAGATCGAGCGCCCAGTGCATTCGGGGTTCGAAGTCGACACAGAGATGACGATCAATTCAGTGCGAACGCAAAGTTCTGGATTGTATGATTTCGAAGTTGATATTGCAGCTGAAAAAATGGATTACCTTAAGAAGAACAAGGGGGCATCGCTACAAAGAGCAGGCATAGATCACCTCGATCAAGATGTTCTGTCTCATTTGATAAAGAGTAAATTACGAATGAGCTATATCTATAATATAGCTCACACGGAACACAATGTAACTAAATTTAACACCGTGCTGGAGTTCGGCAGCATTCCGACACGGCTTATGGCGTCTTTTGAATACATACCAAGCAAGCGAAAGCTAAGACTAATTACATTCTATTGAATGGCGCATTGCTGATATTTCCCCTCACTCCCACTCGATCGTGCCGGGGGGTTTGCTGGTGATGTCGTAGGTGACGCGGTTGATGCCGCGCACCTCGTTGATGATGCGGGTCGCCACACGGCCGAGGAAGCCGTGGTCGAACGGGTAGTAGTCGGCCGTCATGCCGTCCACTGACGTCACCGCCCGCAGCGCGCAGGCGTAGTCGTAGGTGCGGCCGTCGCCCATCACGCCCACGGTGCGCACCGGCAGAAGCACGGCGAAGGCCTGCCAGATGGCGTCGTAGAGGCCGGCGTTGCGGATCTCCTCCAGGTAGATCGTGTCCGCCTTGCGCAGGATCTCCAGCTTCTCGCGCGTGATCTCGCCCGGCACGCGGATGGCGAGGCCTGGGCCGGGGAACGGGTGGCGGCCGACGAAGCTGTGCGGCAGGCCGAGCTCGCGCCCAAGGGCGCGCACCTCGTCCTTGAACAGTTCCCGCAGCGGCTCCACCAGCTTCAGCTTCATCCGTTCCGGCAGGCCGCCGACATTGTGGTGGGACTTGATGGTCACGCTGGGCCCGCCAGTGAAGGACACGGATTCAATCACGTCCGGATAGAGCGTGCCCTGGGCCAGGAACTCCGCCCCGCCGACCTTCGCCGCCTCCCGGTCGAACACCTCGATGAACAGGCGGCCGATGGTCTTGCGCTTCACCTCCGGGTCGGAAACACCCTCCAGCTCACCCAGGAAAATGTCAGCCGCGTCAACGTGAACCAGCGGGATGTTGTAGTGATCCCTGAACAGGGTGACCACCTGCTCCGCCTCCCCGGCCCGCATCAGGCCGGTGTCCACGAAGATGCAGGTGAGCTGGTCGCCGATGGCCTCGTGGATCAGCACGGCGGCGACGGAGCTGTCCACCCCGCCCGACAGCCCGCAGATCACCTTGGACGTGCCGACCTGGGCGCGGATGCGGGCCACGGCCTCCTGCCGGAATGCGGCCATGGACCAGTCGCCGGCGATGCCGGCCACCTTGAACAGGAAGTTGCGGATCAGCGCGTCGCCATGGGGCGTGTGCACGACCTCGGGGTGGAACTGCACGCCGTAGAAACGGCGCAGATCGTCGGCGATGATGGCGTAGGGCGCGCCCTCGCTCTGGGCGACGATGCGGAAGCCGTCCGGCAGCCTGGTCACCCGGTCGCCGTGGGACATCCAGACCTGCTCGCGGGCACCGGGCGTCCACACCCCCTCGAACAGGGCGCAGGGCTCCTTCACGTCGACGAAGGCGCGGCCGAACTCCCGCACCTCCCCCGGCTCCACCTTGCCGCCCAGCTGTTCGCACATGGTCTGCTGGCCGTAGCAGATGCCCAGCACCGGCACGCCCAGGGTCCAGACAGCCTCGGGCGCCCGGGGGCTGCCCGCTTCCGTCACGCTGGCGGGGCCGCCGGACAGGATGATGGCGCGCGGGCCGAAGGCTTGGATGCGGTCCGCGTCGGCGCTGAAAGGATGGATCTCGCAGTAGACCCCCGCCTCCCTCACGCGCCGGGCGATCAGCTGTGTGACCTGGGACCCGAAATCCAGGATCAGGACCCGGTCCTTGTGGAGGGCGGCGGAAGCGGTCTGGGCTGTCATGGGCGCACGTTCCTGCGGGTTGGCGCGCCGGACTGGAGGCGGCGGGCGCGGCGGAAAGTGCGCCGCACCCTAACCGACGGTCCGATGCCCCGCAAGCAGCGCCCGGCGCGGGGCATCGATACCGAAACGGCGGGGGCTCAGCCGACCCGCCGGGTGCCGCGCCACGCCACCAGCAGCAGAAGTCCAAAGGCGGTGGGGACGCCCGCCAGCGCCGCGTAGAGGGCCACCGCAGGGCCCCAGGCCCAGCTGCCGATGGCGACGAGCAGCACAAGGTTGCACAGGCCGACGGCCCACTGCTCGCCCGCGACGTCATCGTCGACGCCCGTCGCGGCCGCCGTCTCGTCGACGGTCGGCGCCGGGGCGGTGTCGGCGAGGCGCTTCGCCTGCCTGCGGCCGGACCGCTCCCCCCGCCAGATGACGAACGGCACCAGCAGGGCGACGGCGGCCACCGCGGCCAGGGTTCCGGTGGCTGGATCGGTCCTGGAGAACAGGGCCAGCACCGCGATTCCGATGCCCAGCGACACGCCCGGCAGCAGCCCCAGCATGCGGCGGACGGCGCGATTGCGGGGCCGGGCGAACTCGCTCTCGCCCGCCATGCTGTTCGCCATGCCGCCCAGGTTCCGCAGGTAGAACCAAGCGACCAGCGGCAACGACAGCGCGAAGAGGGAGACCATCACCGGATCGTCGAACCCGGACGCCGCACCGGGAATGGCGAGCTGCAACCCGCCCCACAGGGCGAGCGGAATGAGCATGAAGGCGCCCACGGCATAGGGCAGGTGACGGATCATGGCGCTCTCTCGGTCCGATAGCATGCGATCCGCCGAGAGATGTCCCTGGCCGCCCCCCGGACAAGGCGTGGCGGCTGGGGCGAGAGGTCGCAGTCGGGCCTGGATGGTCAGCGCACGCAGGTTCAGCGCACGCCGGCTCAGCGCACGCGGGGATCGGCGGCCTGACGGGCCAGCGGCAGCAGGTCCATCCAGCCGTAGGCCACCTCGGACAGCCGCGCGCCCGCGAAGTTGATCGGCTGTTCCGCGAGGCGCTGCCCGCCCAGCCGCTCGTAGAACCAGCGCGACGGGTTGTCGCGCAGGACCCAGACGACGGCCGACCGCCGGTTTTCCCCCACCAGCTCCGCCGCCATGGTCCCCATCAACCGGCGGCCCCAGCCCTGGCCATGGGCCTGGTCGTGCAGATAGATGGCGTAGAACTCCCCGTCATAGCCGGGGATGGAGGTGCGCTGCGGCCCGCAGGATGCGAAACCGACCACGCCATCGGTCGGGTCCACGGCGACGAAGGTGCGCCGCCCACGGACACCCCCGCCCAGCAACGCCCGCCAGCGTCGCGTGTAGGACTCGGGCGACAGGTTCACCAGGAACCGGTCGGGCAGGATGCCGGGATATGTGGACCGCCAGCTCGCCACATGCACCCGCGCGATTCCAGCCGCGTCGGCGGCGGTCGCGGGTCTGATGTGGGGCGCCTGGGACATGGCTTTCTCCGGGCTGGCCAATCCATCCTGCCCGACTTGTCGCCCACTTGCCAACCGTCCCCGTCGGAGGTGCGCAGGGCGACCGCGATGCGGGCGGAAACGAGCGGCCCAACGGCCGGAGACGGTGGTGCCGGCCGTCCGTTCAACACCCCGTGCCACCCGGGCGCGTCTGGACCGGAACGCCGTGCGGCAGGGATTCCAACGGCACGATATGGGCGGGAAGGTCGCGCAGGCGGCGGCCCGGCCCGACCGCGACCCCCTCCTCCTCCAGCAGCTCGGCCTGGGACCGGCCGTCGCCGTCATGTTTCGGAACGCCCAGGCCGCCATCCCCGGCCACCGCGCGATGCCACGGAAGCCCCGCCTTCTCCAGCGGATCGAGCGTGGACAGGATGTAGGCGACGTGACGGGGTGCGATATCCAGATGGCGGCCGACATCGACATAGGTGACGACGCGCCCCGGCGGAACGGCCGCCATGATGGTCAGCACGTCGCGCTTGATCCGGATGAAGGCGGGCGACTTCGGCATGTCCTCGAAGATGGCGCGATGGCCGCGTCCGTCGAGCCCTGGATGTCAACCCCGGAAATCGAAAGCGGCTGCCCGATCGGGGGTTCACCCAGCTCGGGTCCCTTGCTTGGATGGGCCCGACGGTGGCGCGGGGAAAGGCAGGCACATGCGGTCTTGGGCGAAGACGGGCGGCGGGGGGATGATCCTCAACATCCGGGGCATCGGCGGTTCGGGAAAGACCGAGCTCGCCCGGCGGATCCTGCGCGGTTACGGCTGGCCCGACGCCGGCGGCATCACGCCGGAAACCCTGCCGGGCCGCGCCCAGCCCATCGCATACCGGCTTCCGCACCCCCTGGGCGGGCGCCCCCTCGCGGTCATCGGCCATTACGAGCGGACCTGCGGCGGCTGTGACACGATCCGGGCGCGGGACGGCGGCCTGCCGATGATCTTCGACCTGGCGGCCGCATTCGCGCGCGACGGGAGCGACGTCCTGCTGGAGGGGCTGGTCCTCAGCCGCGAGGTGCGGCGCACCGCCCACATCGCCACGCTGCACCGGCTGCACCTGATCCGATTGGCGACCCCGCCGGACGAGTGCGCGCGGCGGCTTTCACTGCGCCGCCGCCTTGGTGGCAGGAGCCGCGAGGCGCTGGAGCGGCGGGCCATGGCGGACCATGCGGACCTGCTGCGCGCCTGCGCCGCCGTCAGCGAGGCGGAACCGGCCGCGCGGGTGGTGGCCCTGCCCTTCGACCTCGCCCTCGCCCATGCCCGGGTGCTGCTTGGATTGCCGCCCGCTCCGGCGGTCCCGCTTACCGTGCCGGGCGAAGTCGCGGCCTGACGGGTGTGACCGACGCGACGGTTGCGCGGGACACGGGTGATGCGCTAGAGCCGCCGTTTCCCGGCCCGGCAGCATCCCGCCCCGGCCGGCCCCGAGGCCAGGGAGGGCCGACGATGTCCGATCTCCACCGACAGGCCATGGACGCCGTGTTGAAGGCGGCCGCCGAGGACGTGAAGACCGCACTCCAGGAGCGCGGGATCAGCGATCGCGGCTCGGAGGAAGGCGACCTCGCCATCCTCGACGTCGCGATCATGCACGCCTACCGCGTCTTCATGCGGATCATGGAGCGCGAAGGCATGGGCGCCGATGCCGCCATCTTCGCCGACATGGCGGTGGAACTGGCCGACGAGATCGCCAAGGAGCGCGACGAGGAACGAAGCGAATAGCAGCCCGACCGACGCTCAGCCCGGCGTGCCGTCGCGGCGTGGCGCGTCCGCCACGGCCGCCCCGACATGGGGAAGGTGTTGCGGATCGTAGGGGCTGACGAACATCTCGAAGCCCAGACCCAGGCGCGCGACATGGTGGGACACGATCTCGGCGGCCCGCCGGTCGATGTCCGTCTCGGCGGCCAGCGCGAACCGGTCAAGTTCCGGGAAGCGGTCATGCATCTGGTTGACCAGCCGCACCATCCTGCAGACGGCTTGGCCAAGATCCTCGGGCAGAAGCGATACGTCGGGATAGCTCACCATCATGGGCGCGGATCATAACCGCGCCGCCGCCGATGCCCAATGTGAATCGCGCGTGAACGGGCCGCGACACCGGGGTCACCCGGATGGCGTCTGTCAGGCGGCGGACCGGGCCGCGTCGAGACGGGAGGCGACCGCGTCCAGCACCTGGAACCCCAGATGGGCCGGGAAACGCGCGGCGCAGCGGTCCTTGGCCTCCGCCGCGCTTGCGGCACCCAGCAGATAGATGCGCCCTTCACGCCAGCCCGTCATCAGCCTGTCGGCGCTTTGCTCCTTGGCGGCGCGGGCCGCGAATTCGGGGTTGGCGATCCGCACTTCCCAGAGCTTCTCGCGCGACAGCGAGGCCTTGTCGAAGACGATCAGCATGTCGCGGGGCGACTGCTCGATCCGCTGCAGATCGACCTCCGCCTTCGCCACCTGCTCCTGCAGGGACTGCAGCTCGGTCCTGAGGTCGGCGCTTTCCGACTGGACGCGCTGCAGACGCAGGTCCATCGCACCGATGGAGCGGTTGCGCATCTCCAGCGCAGCCGCGAGCTTCCGCCGGCGGCGGGCCACGGTGGACCGGATCCTCTCGATGTCGGCGTAGAGGGCGGCGGCGGCGGCGAGCAGCGTGGCGGCCAGCAGGAAGGCTGCGAGCGTCATCATCGCGCGGCCTCCTTCAGGGCGGACGCCTCGGCCGGGGGTGCAGCGTTGCGATCGGCCAGGGGGCCGACGCTGTAGCCGGTGCGGCCGTTGTAGCTCACCTCCAGAAGACGCTTGGCGGCGGAAAGGCCCTCCGCGAAGACGACCACGATGTGGCTGGCCAGCACGACCCGTGCCGGAAGCCCGGCGGGACCGCCGGGGACATGCAGGCGGCCCTCGAACCGGTGGCGGTCGCCGCCCGGTTCGCCCACGAGGTGGACGATGTCGAAGTGGCCCCGCGCGACCTTGTCCGAGTCGGCCTTCAGTTTGGCGAACTGGCGCCGCAGCAGCCCGACCTGCTGGGCCAGCCGCTGGGCTTCGATCTCGGCGATGGCGAGCTCGCGCTCCTTCGCGGAGAAGGCGCCGCCCTCCTCCATCTGCCGCCGGATCAGTTCGTCCGTGGCGTCCCGGCCCCAGGCGCGGGCCACGATTCGCCAGACGTAGAGCAGCAGAACGGCGCCCAGAAGCACCAGATCGAAGACGAACAGCGGCTGTGCGAGGTCCTGAAGCATGGCGAACGGCCCGTGGGCGGTGGTTCCGCCCTACCGGTCAGCAAGGCCCATGCCAGCGCCAAAGCCCCGTATTCCGCCATTCAGGCGCCCATCCAGCGCCCGTTTGTCCCATTCCAGGACGCGCAGGCGCATATTGCCCCGGCAGTTTTTGCCCTACATTGCGAAACAGTGGAGTTGAGCCGGGAATGGCGATGGGCGAGGCCCTGGAGCATGTCGGAAGGCTGGCGCGGGAGGTCGAGTTCGGCCTGCCCGTGGGGCCGGGCGCCATCCGCATCGGCGTGGACGGCTCCGTCGAGGTGCGGCGCCCGCCCCCCGCCTCCCGCCACCATTTCTTCCTGGACGGGCTGCTGTTCAGGGTGTCCATCACGCCCCGTCCGGGCGCCACCCTGTTCCAGATCTGGGCGGAGGTCGGCTACCTCCCCTACACGATCGAGGCGCCGGAGAAGCGGCGCACGCTGGGCGCGATCCTGCGCGCCGCGGACAGCCTGGACCATGCCCGGTTCCACGTCGACGAATGCCAGAAGATTCTGGTCCTCGGCCAGCGGGACGTCCCCGGAAGCCTGACTCTGACGGACCTGATGCACGAGACGGTGGAGTTCCTGCGCGAGGCGCGGCCCTACCTGCGGCTGCTCGGCCGCTATCTCTGACCCGACGGCTGGGGGTCCTTGGCCGGCAGGATGAAGATCTGGCCCGGATAGATCAGGTCCGGGTCGCGGATCTGCTCTTGGTTCGCCTCGAAGATCACCGTGTAGCGCAGCCCGGCGCCATAGCTCCGCCGGGCGATGGCCCAGAGATTGTTGCCCGGCAGCACCACGACGGCCCGGCCGCCCAGCGTGTCATCGCCGAGTTCGCGCCGTTCGAAGGGCACCTCGGCACGCGCCGCGACCTTGCCGTCCGTCCCGACCTGATCGGCCCGAAGGGTGAACCGTCCAGGCTCCAGCGCCCGGTCCGGGGACAGCGACCAGCGCCCGGCCGGGTCGGCCGTCGTGCGCCCGACCAGCGTGTTGTCGACATAGAGCTGCACCTCGGTGCCGGCCCGCGCGCGGCCGCCGACGGTGAAGCGTCCCTCGCGGTCGTAATCGATGGTGTCGATGGTGGCCTCGCCCGCCGGAAGGGCGGCTCCGCCTGCCCGCGGGGCGGCGGCCGGGGCCTGGAGGATGCGCGTCGGCCCCGACTCGGGGGTCAGCACGGCAAGCGGCTCGCCGGTTTCCGGCTGCGTGCGGCCGGCGATGTCGCGGCGGGGCTGCGGCACCACCAGCGTGACCGTGTCGCGCCCGCGCAGCGTCTCCCCGTCGGGCAAGGTCGCCTCCACGGTCAGATCGCGACCGCCCGGCGGCAGCGCGTCCCCCGGAAGCAGCACCCATTCCCCCCGCTGGTCGGCCGTCACCTCGCCCAGCGGCTTGCCGCCGTCCAGAATGGTGACACGGGCGCCAGGGGCGGCGCGGCCGGCGATCACGGCCGAGCCGTCCGGCTCGATCCGCACGATGTCGAAGCTGGGCGGGACAGGCGCCGATTGTTCCGGCGCCACCGCCTGCGACGGGGTCGTGCCCGCGGCGGCGGGCGGACGCGCCTCCACACGCTCCGGCGGCGTGTCGCCGCCCGAGAACAGGAGCGCCGCGCCGACGATGATGGCGACGGCCAGCGCGCCGCCAGCGATGATGAGGGACCGGTTCACCGCGCCTCCACCTCCGGCCGGGTCCAAATCCGCCGGGCGCGCCGAAGCTACGCCAAATCGCCGGCGCTGTCGCCCCCGCCGGTCAGGGGAAAGACGGTCGGGGCGGCCGGTTCATCCGCGCAGGGACAGGAGCCAGACGAGCCCGGCCGCACCGGCCATCAGCAGAAGGCCGAACACGGGGGACGCGAGACGGGGTGCCGCCTCCGACTCCGGCAGGCGGGCACTGCCGGTCATCATCGGGCCGATCAGGTCCAGCCGCTTGGCGACCGCGTAGAGCAGGATGGCCGCCACATGCACGGCTGAGGCGATCAGGATGAGGTCGAAGGTCACCTCGTGGACCGTCTCCATCCAGCCCTCCGTCGCCGTATCGACGAGGTCGTTGAGCGGTCCGGCCACCAGGAAGATGTCCCCCCCGCTGCTGAACAGGCCGGTGACCGTCTGCACCAGCACGAGGGCGAGCAGCAGAAGCACCGCATAGGCGCCCAGGGCGTTGTGCCCGGCGTGGCGGTGCAACGGCCCGGGGGCCGCCAGTTCCCGCAGATGGGCGATGGCGGCGCCCGGCCCCCGGACGAAGGCGGAGAACCGGGCGGTTTCGCTGCCGACCACGCCCCAGACAAGGCGGAAGATCACCAGCGCCAGCGCCGCGTACCCGAACAGGATGTGGGTTTCCAGATCGTCGTTCTCGGCCGTCCACCAGGAGCCGGCGAGTGCCACCACCAGACCCCAGTGGAACAGCCGGGTCGGCAGGTCCCAGACCTTGACCCGGCGTTCCGTCATCGTCGGCTCCACCGGCCGTCAGTCGGCCTTGTAGCTGTCGTGGCAGGCTTTGCAGGTGCCGCCGACGGCGCCCAGCTGCTTGCCGATCGCGGCCCGGTCGCCACCCGCGGCGATGGGCACGAAGTTCTTGGCTTCCGTCTGGAAGGCGACGACCTTCTTGTCGAAATCCGCACGGTTCTGCCAGATGGCGGGCAGCGCCTCGCTCTTGCCCACGCCCTGTGCCGTGCCCTCGGGGAACCAGGTCGGCATGCCGCCGCTGACCTCGACCAGGACGGCCACGGCCTTCTGGACATCCTCGGCGGAGCCGCTGCCCTCCCGCACGAATCCCTGGATCGCCTTCATCGAGGCGCCGGCGCGCTTCAGCGCCTCCTTGCGGGCCTCGATCACGGCCATGTTGTCCTGGGCGACGGCGATGCCGGACCCGAGGATGCCGCCCGCCAGCAGGGCGGCACCCGCCATGCGGATCATCGTACGCTTCAGACCAGCCTCACGCGCCATCATCGCCTCTCCCGATTCCCGTTGAGCCTGCCCGCGATCCTTCGGAACGGACGGATCGCGCGCGCCACGAATATGGTGTGCCCCGATCGAAACGGCGACCCTGCCGTCCCCTCGCAGCCCGCCATGCGGTCGCGCGGGTTGTTATCCGACAAGGCTTGGTGTACCCGCCTCGAACCAGGGTCCACATTGACCACCCACCGTTACCGTTTCAAGCCGCTCCCGCCTCTCCGACAAAGGTTTCCGGCATGCACACAGTCTCGTCCGTCTGCGTCTACTGCGGCTCCTCCGGGAATGTGGAGGAGCGCTACAAGCGCGCCGCCCACCGCCTCGGCGAGTCGTTGGGGGAGGCGGGAATGAGGGTGGTCTATGGCGGCGGACGCGTCGGGCTGATGGGGATCGTCGCCGACGCGGCGCTGAAGGCGGGCGCCGAGGTGGTGGGCATCATCCCGGAGCACATCCAGGCGCTGGAGGTCGACCACACCGGCCTGACCGAGCTGCATGTCGTCGACAGCATGCACACGCGCAAGGCCATGATGGTCGCCCGCTCCGACGCCTTCGTCGTCCTGCCGGGCGGGCTCGGCACCCTGGACGAGGCGTTCGAGATCATCACCTGGCGCCAGCTCCGCCTGCACGACAAGCCGATCGTGATCGTCAACGAGAACGGGTACTGGCAGCCGCTGATCGACCTGCTGGACCACATCCGGGAGACGGGGTTCGGCCGGGGCGACATCCATATGCTCTACACTGTGGTCGACGGCGTGGAGGATGTGCTGCCCGTCCTCGGCCGGGCGCACGCCCCGGCGGTTCGCCCGGACATCGCGCGGCTTTGATCCACCCTCCACCGCGACGGCGATAGGCCGGACCGCGCCGTTGCGTCCGCGCCCCGGCTCGGCTTTATTGGGCGCGCTTGAAACGAAGGCGCCGCAGACGGCCGCCCGCACGCATAACCCGGGAGTTCGCCCACATGCCGAAGATCAAGGTCGTGAATCCCATCGTGGAGATGGATGGCGATGAGATGACCCGCGTGATCTGGCAGTTCATCAAGGACCGCCTGATCATCCCCTATCTCGATGTCGACCTGAAGTATTACGACCTCGGCATCGAGCACCGGGACGCCACCGACGACCAGGTGACCGTCGACGCCGCCGAAGCCACGAAGAAGTACGGCGTGGCCGTCAAGTGCGCGACCATCACCCCGGACGAGGCGCGGGTGAAGGAGTTCAATCTCAAGCAGATGTGGAAGTCGCCGAACGGCACCATCCGCAACATCCTGGGCGGCACCGTCTTCCGCGAACCGATCATCTGCAAGAACGTGCCACGCCTGGTGCCGAACTGGACGGCCCCGATCGTCATCGGCCGCCACGCCTTCGGCGACCAGTACAAGGCGACCGACTTCATCGTGCCGGCCGCCGGCCGCCTGTCCATCACCTTCACGGCCAAGGACGGCTCCAGCAACATCCGCCACACCGTCTTCGACTTCGACGGGCCGGGTGTCGCCATGGGCATGTACAATGTCGACGACTCGATCCGCGGCTTCGCCCGGGCCTGCATGAATTACGGCCTGCTGCGCAACTACCCGGTCTACCTGTCGACCAAGAACACGATCCTCAAGGCCTATGACGGCCGCTTCAAGGACTTGTTCCAGGAGGTCTACGAGGCCGAGTTCAAGGACCAGTTCGAGGCGAAGGGCCTGACCTACGAGCACCGGCTGATCGACGACATGGTTGCCAGCGCCCTGAAGTGGCATGGCAACTTCGTCTGGGCGGCGAAGAACTACGATGGCGACGTGCAGTCCGACCTTGTGGCCCAGGGCTTCGGAAGCCTTGGCCTGATGACGTCGGTGCTGATGACGCCGGACGGCAAGACGGTGGAGGCGGAGGCAGCCCACGGCACCGTCACCCGACACTTCCGCGACCACCAGAAGGGCAAGCCCACCAGCACGAATCCCATCGCCAGCATCTTCGCCTGGACCCGCGGCCTGCAGTACCGCGGCCAGTTCGACGGGACGCCGGAGGTGGTGCTGTTCGCCAAGACGCTGGAGCGCGTCTGCGTGGAGACGGTGGAGGCCGGCTTCATGACCAAGGACCTGGCCCTGCTGATCGGTCCGGAGCAGCCCTGGCTGACCACCCAGGACTTCCTGGCCAAGATCGACGAGAACCTTAAGCGGGAGATGGGCCTCTAAGGCCCCCTTCACCCCCGTCACCCAGAACGACGAAGGGCGGTGCCATCGTGGCACCGCCCTTTTCGCATGCGCCGGCGTCAGGCCGCTTCGGCCGGCATCGCGGCCATCGCGCCGGTCAGCGCCACAATGAAGACGAGGCCGATCAGCAGGGCGTCGTTGCCCCACTCGGCCAGTCCGCCTTTGCGCCGAAGGAGACGGACGACGATGTCCGCCGCCAGGATCAGGGCGAAGGCCAGATGCATGCCGAGATAGACGGTCAACCGGCTCATCAGGCGACCTCCCGGCCACGCCGCTGGCGGTCGAGATGGGTGCGGAGCTCAGAGAGCAGCCGCACGCAGTCGGAGAAGGCCAGCTCCCGCATGCCGTCCGGCACCATCATCAGGCCGGCGATCAGCGGCGCCCGCTCGGCGATGCCGGACAGGGCGGCTTCCGCCAGATTGTCGCCGGCCAGCGTGGTCCGGGCCAGGGCGCAGAGCCGCTCGACCACCACCAGATGCCGGGTCTGCGCCTCGTCCCCGGCGGTCAGCATCGACATGAGCCCGGTTTCGAGCCGGTCGAACAC
The DNA here is from genome assembly GCA_029267445.1 of Rhodospirillaceae bacterium. GTDB lineage: Bacteria > Pseudomonadota > Alphaproteobacteria > Azospirillales > Azospirillaceae > JAJUIU01. Next base: position 25,642 of record JAJUIU010000010.1, on the reverse strand, counting down.
CGCGTCGAAATTCACGGCGGGGCTCATGACCGCCCCTCCCCGGCGCCTTCGCCGGTATCGGAAAGGCCCTTCCTGAAGGCCTTGATGCCCTTGGCCATGTCGGCCATGGCGGTCGGCAGCTTGCCGCTGCCGAACAGGATCAGCACGACCGTCAGGACGACGATCCAGTGCCAGAGACTGAACGCACCCATTGAGACACCCCTGGACAGCCCGCCCCGGGCCGCGCAAGCGCACGGGATCCATCCCGCAGGCGGGACGCATTGACATCGGAACCGTGCGCCTGGTCCCCGGCCCGATTGGGCGGGGGCGGCGCTCGGTGCTGCCGTGATGAGGCCGTCAGGCCAGGGTGATGCGTGGCGGCCCCGTGGGGCAGCGGCTGCCGAAGTCCCGCCCGCCCGGCAGCCTGTGGCCGGCGACGGGGACGGGATGGGCCGATCCGCGGGCGGCCGGGATCAGCAACCCCGCCGCCAGAAGCACGATCAGCAGCAGGGCCTTGAGGTCGTCCCCCGTCCCCGTTGTGGGGCGGGGATCGCGCTTTGGCGGCTGGACCTGGACCCGCAGCGGCTGGGTTTCCACCACCTTGGGCAGGGAAATGCCGGGAGAGGAGAGTTCAGGGGCGCCCGCGCCATCCGCGACGGCGGAGGCGGTCGCGACATCGAAGGCGACGGTGCGAACCGCAGCGACCCCGCCGAACAGCAGGGACAGACTCAGCAGGATCGCGAGGCCCCGGCGGGCCAACCCACTCCACATCGCCCAGGAATCCTGAGACGGACCGGGCACGCCGCCCGGAACATCCACACAAGTGGCATGGGTGGCGCTGGAACTCAAGCGGCCGGAGACGCATGTCCAGCCGGCGCCCCCGGCACACGGAGCGCCGGGGGAGACAGGTGCCGCGCCGATCAGGCGACGCCGTATTTCCGGTCCTCGTCGCGCTTCTTGGCCGGCTGGTAGGCCAGTGCGGCATGCTCCGCGCAGTAGGGCATGCCGGGGGCGGCGGCCTTGCCGCAGAAATGGAAGTCGGGGTGTTTGGGGTCGCCGACCGGCCACTTGCACATGCGCTCGGTCAGCGAAAGGATCGTGGCGCCGCGGGTCGGCTTCTTCTTGATCGGGGACGGACGGCCCGACAGGCCCAATCGGTGGGCCTTCCCGATCACCGCGTTGCGGGTGACGTCACCCAGCGCGTCCGCGATCTCGCTGGCGCTCATGCCCTGGCCCCAGAGTTCGCGAAGCTTCTCGACCCGCTCATCCGTCCACATTGAACACCTCCACGCTCCCAGTGTCCGATCCGGGCCCGCCTCCCCAGGCGTGGACCCGTCATGCCCGCCTTGCCCAAGATACAACATCTTGTGGCCGCGTTTGACATACGCTACCAGACTTGCGACGGATTGGGTAGATGGGGGGTGCGATATTTCTGTGCATAACTCCTTGGATAAGCCTCGGGAAAAGCTGTGCCGGGGCCGATTCCGGCCCCGGACACCCCCTTATTGTCCCTGGGAGAGCGAGAATCCCGGCACCCCGTCGAAGGTATAGAGCCGGGCTGTCTGCACGATGTCGAAGCCCGCGTCGGCCATCCGCACGATCAGTTCGGCGATGGCGTTCTGGGTGACGGTGGCGTCCGCCTCCCCCATCACGCGCAGGCGCCAGTGGTCGGTGCAGAAGGTCTCCGGCGCCCCCTCCGGCCAGACCTTCTGGCCGCGGTTGGAGATGACCATCAGCTTCAGCCCGTCCTTCACCAGCGGCAGCACGCGCTGCGCCATGGCGTCGCCGTCGCCGCCGGTGTGGTCCACGAAGATGTCGCAGCCGACGAGGCGCTTGGTCGTGTCCTTGCGGCTCTTCAGCTCGATCCCGGCGAAGCTCGCCTTCGCCCCCACCTCGTAGCTGGCGGGGGTCAGCGTCGTCGGCCGGTCGCCCAGCCGGTCGATCAGGTTCTGGGCGAAGTCGCGGGTGCCGACGCGGGCCTTGGAGACCCCGCGCTTGAAGATGTCGACCGTGTGGATGCCGTCCTCGATCATCTTCAGCCAGGCGTTATGGATGCGCTCGGCCGCCTCCGCCTGCCCGATATGGACCAGCATCATGACGCTGGCCAGGATAAGGCCCGACGGGTTGGCGATGCCCTTGCCGGCGATTGTGGGGGCCGACCCATGGATCGCCTCGAACATCGCGCACTGGTCGCCGATGTTGGACGATCCCGCCAGCCCGACGGAGCCGGTGATCTGGGCCGCGATGTCCGAGATGATGTCGCCGTAGAGATTCAGGGTGACGATGACGTCGAACTGCTCCGGCGTGTCGGCCAGACGGGCCGCGCCGATGTCGACGATCATCGTCTCGTGCTCGATCTCCGGATACTCCGCCGCGATCTCGTCGAAGACGCGATGGAACAGGCCATCGCTGATCTTCATGATGTTGTCCTTCACGAAGGCCGTGACCTTGTGACGGTGGTTGGCGCGGGCGTATTCGAAGGCGTAGCGGATGATCTTCTCCGACCCCGGCCGGGAGATCAGCTTCACCGCCTGGGTCACGTCCTGGGTCTGCCGGTACTCGATACCGGCGTACAGGTCCTCCTCGTTCTCGCGCACGATCACCACGTCCATCTGCGGGTGCTTCGTGTTGACGAACGGGTGGTAGGAGACGCAGGGGCGGATGTTGGCGAACAGGCCGAGGGCACCCCGGATCGTCACGTTCAGCGACTTGTAGCCCCCGCCCTGGGGCGTGGTGATCGGGGCCTTCAGGAACACCTTGGTCCGGCGCAAGGAGTCCCAGGCGGACGGCTCCATGCCGTTCAGGATGCCGCGCTTGTAGACGCTCTCGCCGATCTGAATCTCTTCGAACGCGAGGTTGGCGCCGCTGGCCTGCAAGACCTCCAGGGTCGCGTCCATGATCTCGGGGCCGATGCCATCGCCCCGGGCGATGGTGATCGGGGTGGGTTCACCGCTCATCGTCTCATCCTCTGTCGCCACTCCCCATCCAACGGGGGTATCCGGGCGGGCGGCAGACTAGTCGCGGCCGATTCGGGATTCAATCCGGCGGAAGGATGGGTCGGGTTGCGTCCGGCGGATGTCGCGCCGGGTGTGGCGGGATGGGCCCACCGGAGGTCGCTCAGTGGCTCAGCTCCCGCATGCCCGCGTCCAGCCCCTCCAGGGTCAGCGGGTACATGCGGCCGTCCATCAGCTGGCGGAGCATTGCGATCGACTGGGTGTAGCCCCAGTACTTCTCCGGCGTCGGGTTCAGCCAGATCGCGTGCTTCCAGGTCGCCAGCAGGCGCTGCATCCAGACCTGCCCCGCCTCCTGGTTCCAGTGCTCCACGCTGCCGCCCGGCTGCACGATCTCATACGGGCTCATGCTGGCGTCGCCGACGAAGACCAGCTTGTAGTCCGGCCCGTAGGTGTGCAGCACGTCCCAGGTGCTGATCCGTTCGGCCTCCCGGCGGCGGTTGTCCTTCCACACCGTCTCGTAGACGCAGTTGTGGAAGTAGAAATGCTCCAGATGCTTGAACTCCGTCCGCGCGGCGCTGAACAGCTCCTCGCAGATGCGGATGTGGTCGTCCATGCTGCCGCCGATGTCCAGGAACAGCAGCACCTTCACCGCGTTGTGCCGCTCCGGCACCATCTTCAGGTCGAGCCAGCCGGCGTTGCGCGCGGTGGAGGTGATGGTGTCCGGCAGGTCCAGCACCTCGGCCGCGCCCTGGCGGGCGAACTTGCGCAGGCGGCGCAGGGCGACCTTGATGTTGCGGGTCCCCAGCTCGACGCTGTCGTCCAGGTTCCGGAACTCCCGCTTGTCCCAGACCTTCACGGCCCGGCGATTGCGGCTCTCCGCCTGGCCGATGCGCACGCCCTCCGGATTGTAGCCGTAGGCGCCGAACGGGCTGGTGCCGGCGGTGCCGATCCATTTGCTGCCGCCCTGGTGGCGGCCCTGCTGCTCGGCCAGGCGCTTGGCCAGCGTCTCCATCAGCTTGTCCCAACCGCCAAGCGCCTCGATCTGCGCCTTCTCCTCGTCCGTCAGGAGCTTCTCGGCCAGCTTGCGCAGCCACTCCTCCGGCAGCTCGCGGACGAGGTCCTCCCCCGTCACGGCGGCATCCCCCTCCAGCCCCTTGAAGACATGGCCGAACACCTGGTCGAACCGGTCCAGGTTGCGCTCGTCCTTCACCAGCACGGCCCGGGACAGGTAGTAGAAATCCTCCACCCGGTAGCCGGCGACATGGGCCCGCATGGCCTCCATCAGGGCCAGATACTCCTTCAGGCTCACCGGCACGCGGGCCTTGCGCAGCTCGTAGAAGAAGGTGGTGAACATCTTCGGAGTCCCGTCAGGCGGCGAGCTGGTCGACGCGGGTATGGTACCAGACGCCGATGCTGCCGCTGCGTCCGCGCAGGGACACCGCGTCGGCGCGCTGGAAGCTGCGCAGGATGCCCTCCCCCACGGCGTTCTTGGCCGCTTCGGCCAGATCGTCGCTGACCACGATGTCGGCGCCGAGGTCGCGGGTGACCTTCTCCAGACGGCTGGCCACGTTCACCGTGTCTCCGATGACCGTGAACTCCATCTGGCGGTCCCCGCCGATGTCGCCCAGCAACGCCTCGCCGTAGTGGATGCCGATGCCGAGGCGCAGGGGCAGCCTGCCTTCGGCCAGCCGCTCGCGGTTCCAGGTCTCCACCGCCTGGACCATGTCGAGCGCGCAGGCGAGAGCGGAGGCCGGGTCCTGCGGGCTGGTCTGCACGGTTCCGAAGGTCACCATCACGCAGTCGCCGACATACTTGTCGATGGTCCCGCCATTGGCGAAGACGCAGCGTTCCATCCGGGCGCGGAAGCCGCGCAGCAACTCGATCACCGCTTCGGGCGGCTCCAGTTCGCACAGCCGGGTGAAACCGACCAGATCGGCGAACATCACGGCGACCGACTTGGTCTGCGCCTGGGCGAGCGGGCTGTCCATGGCGGCCAGCCGGTCCACCATGTCGGGGGAGAAATAGCGGGCGAGGTTCGCGCGCTCCCGCTCCGCCGCGATCTGGTCGGCCATCATCCGGCGCGACCGCATCACCGCCACGGCCAGGGTCGCGGAGACCAGCATCAGAAGCAGCGCCTGGCTCATCCAGCCGACCCAGTCGACGAACATGGGGTCGAGCACGATCGCCAGAACCTCAGCCATCCGCGTGGCACCGCCGAAGGTGAGGTCGGTGATCCTCACCGCCGGATCCGCCATGATGATCAGGGCGCCACCGCACCACGCCACCGCGGCGCAGAAGCCGCTCCACAGCACGAGCGCCGGCGACTGCGCCAGCGCGGCGCTGGAGATGAACAGGAAGAAGACGGCGAACCACACGCTGCGCAGCATGATCGGCCCCGGAAAGGGCTCCCCGCCATAGGTGGACACGAACAGCAGGCCATAGGCGATCAGCAGATGCTCGATCAGCACCAGGGGATAGAGCATCCAGGGTTGGTAGATGTCGCGCGTGGCGATCCACACCGTCAGGAACGACAGGCCGCCCAGGATGCCGATGATCCCATAGACCAGCACGTTCTCGTACGTCCGGTCGATCGCCAGGACCCACAGGAGGATCACTGTGAGTGCCACCAGCCGGGCCACGGCGGCCAGCCGGACGCCCCGCTTCTGCTCACCAAGCAGGGCGGCGCCGATGCGCGCCTCCTGGCGATCCGACAAATGATGGACCATCGCTGTGTGCCCGGGACCTTGGTGTTCCGCTTCGTTCTACATCATCCGTCGCCGCCGATCCTGGCGAAATGAGGGCGGGCACCCCCATTTCGGGGGATATCAGCCCGCCACAAGCCAGTGCAGGCTGAAAAAGCCGTCAGGGTCCGTCCACACGCGCTCCGGCCGGTATCCAGCACCTCGGGCCAGCCTCTGGAACTCCGGCACGGTGAACTTGTAGGAATTCTCGGTATGGATCGTCTCCCCCTCGGCGAAGCTGAACCGCCGCCCAGCGGCCGAGACGATCTGCGGCCGTGTGGAGACGAGGTGCATTTCGATCCGGCCCTCGGCCCCGTTGTAGAAGGCGCGGTGCGCGAAGGCGGAGAGGTCGAATGTGCCGCCCAGCTCCCGGTTGATGCGGGCCAGGATGTTCAGGTTGAACGCCGCCGTCACCCCGGCCGCGTCGTTGTAGGCGGCATCGAGCGTGGCCTCCGCCTTCTTCAGGTCCACGCCGACCAGCATGCCCCCGCCCGCGAGTTCCGGCCGCCAGCGGGCGAGGAAGCCTTGGGCCTCCTCCGGATCGAGGTTCCCGATGGTGGACCCGGGGAAGAAGGCGACCCGCCGCCGCGTGCCGGTGGACGGCGGCGGCACGACGAGCTCCGCCATGTAGTCGGCGCACAGCGCCAGGACCTCCAGCCCCGGATACTCCGCCGCCAGCCGATCGCAGGCGGCGCGCAGATGCTCCCGGCTGATGTCGATGCCGACGTAGCCGGCGGGACCGGCCAGCCGGTCAAGCAGCAGCCGCACCTTGACGGACGATCCGCTGCCCAGCTCCACCAGCTGCACCCCCGGCCCCAGGACGGCGGCGATCTCCGGCCCGCAGCGCTCCAGGATGCCGATCTCTGTCCGGGTGGGGTAGTACTCCGGAAGTGCCGTGATCCGGTCGAACAGGGCGGAGCCCTCGACATCGTAGAAGAACTTGGCCGGCAGCGATTTGCGCCGCGAAGTCAGGCCTCGGATCACGGCATCGCGGAAGGTCTCCACCTTCGGCGCGAGGTCCAGGAAGGCGGCGCGCGCGCCGCGCATGGCGGGGCCCGCCATCGTCAGGCGCTCCCCGCCAGGCGCAGGCCGGTGAACTGCCAGCGCGCCTGCGGGGGGAAGAAGTTCCGGTAGGTCGGACGCGCATGCCCCGCCGGGGTGGCGCAGGAGCCGCCGCGGAGCACCATCTGGCCGCTCATGAACTTGCCATTGTACTCGCCGACCGCCCCCGCCGCCGTGGCGAACCCCGGATAGGGCAGGTAGGCGCTGGCGGTCCATTCCCAGACCTCGCCGTGCCAGGACGGGCCGGCCAGCGGTGCGGGGTGGAACCGGTCGGTGTCGCCATCCCCGCCCCTCGCCGGACGGTCCCGGCAGACCACCTCCCACTCCGCCTCGGTCGGCAGCCGGGCGCCGGCCCAGCGGGCGAAAGCGTCCGCCTCGTAGAAGCTGACATGGGTGACGGGCTCGGCCTGGTTGACCGGGCGGCGGCCGGACAGGGTGAACTGCGACCAGCCGCCATCCATGTCGCGCTCCCAATAGTCCGGTGCCGCCCAGCCGTGCGCCTGGACGGCGGCCCACCCGTCCGACAGCCACAGGGACGGGGTGGCATACCCGCCGTCCGCCATGAACTCCAGCCACTCGCCGCAGGTCACCGGCCGGTCGGCGAGACGGAACGGCTCCAGCCAGACCTTGTGGCGCGGCCCCTCGTTGTCAAAGGCGAAACCGGGGCCGGCATGGCCGATCTCCAGCAGACCGCCCGGATGCGGCACCCAGCCGAGCGGCGGCACCGGCAGGTCGGGATCGGCGCCGCGCGGGCGGAACACGGGCTCCAGCCGGTTCTGGGACAACAGGTGCTTGAGATCCGTGACGATCAGCTCCTGATGCTGCTGCTCGTGGTTCAGCCCGAGTTCCAGCAGCGTCACGGCGTTCGGTGACGGCCCATCGTCCAGGTAGCGGGCCAGGGCGGCATCCACATGCGCCCGCCACGCCAGTACCCGCTCCAGCGGCGGCCGGGTCAGCAGGCCCCGTTTCGGCCGGGGATGCCGGTCGCCGACGGCGTCGTAGTAAGAGTTGAACAGGTAGCCGAAATCCGGATCGAATGGCGCCAGACCGGCCAGCGGGACCAGCACGAACGTCTCGAAGAACCAGGTCGTGTGGGCGAGATGCCATTTGACCGGGCTGGCGTCCGGCATGGACTGCACGACCATGTCCTCAGCCGTGAGGCCGTCCGTCAGCGCCAGGGACCGTTGACGCGCAGCCGCTAGCCGCGCGGCGAGGTCCAGGGCGCGGAACGGCGGGACGGCGACATCGGGCATCACGCGGGCTCCAACTTCATCAGTCCTGGGAAAGCTACATCGGAACACGCGGGAAGCGACCCCGAATGGCCACCCGTCACGGAAATTTGATGGTTACCACTCTCGCCCCGATACCCACGGCGCCGATGTCGCGAGAGACCGCCGGGCTACGCGATGACGGCTGCATCGGTCTTGCTTTAGCACGACCGTTCGTGTTTATTTCAGCGACCAACCAGGAGCCGCCATGCCGACGACCGACCGCCTGCTCGACATCGCCTGCGGAGACGGGGTCAGGCTCGCCGCCCGCCTGTTCGAACCGGCCGACGCGCCGCCGGGTCTCGTCATCGTCCTGCACGGGGCCACGGGCGTGCCGCGCGACTACTACGCCGCCTTCGCCCAGTGGCTGGCGGAGGCGCGCTCCGCCGCCGTGCTCACCTACGACTACCGGGACAGTGGCCATTCCGCCCGCGGCCCGGTTCGGGCGTCGCGCGTCAGCATGGGCGACTGGGGCGTTCTGGATCAGGGGGCGGCTCTCGACTTCGCCTGCGCCACCTGGCCGGACCTGCCGGTGGAGGTGATGGGCCACAGCCTGGGCGGCATGTTCCTGTCGTTCCACGACCGGGCGGACAGGGTGCGGCAGCTGACGGCCGTGGCCTCGGGTCCCGCCTTCTGGCGGCGGCACCCGCCCGGCTTCCTCCCCCAGGTGATCGCCTTCTGGTTCCTGGCGGGCCCGCTGGCGACACGCCTCAAGGGCTACATGCCCGGCCGCCTGCTGGGCCTGGGCGCCGACCTGCCGGGGCCGGTCTACTGGCAGTGGCGGCGCTGGTGCACCTCACGGACCTTCTACCGGGTGGACTGGGGCAACGCCCTGCCGCAGCCGGACCCGACGCGGGTGACGGGCAAGGTCCGGCTGATCGGGATCGCCGACGACGAGATGATCCCGCCGCCGGTAGTGCGGGACCTCGCCGCCTTCTATCCGCACGCCGAGATCGAGAATGTGGAGATCGCGCCGGGCGAGTTCGGGCTCAAGGCCATCGGCCACCTGCGCGTCTTCTCCGAACGCTGCCGCGCCGCATGGCCCCGGATCGCCGGACTGGCCGCCGCCTAACGGTGTCGGGTGGGTGGCCTCAGTCCGACCCGCCCTGGCGGCGGGCCAGGAAGGCCAGCCTCTCGAACAGGTGCACATCCTGCTCGTTCTTCAGCAGGGCGCCGTGCAGTGGCGGGATCAGCTTCTTCGGATCGCGCTGGCGCAGCGTTTCCGCCGGCACGTCCTCCACCAGCAAGAGGCGGATCCAGTCCAGCAGCTCCGACGTGCTCGGCTTCTTCTTCAGGCCCGGCACTTCGCGCACCTCATAGAACAGGGTCAGCGCGTCGCGCAGCAGGTCCCGCTTCAGGTCGGGAAAGTGCACCTCGACGATCCGCGCCATGGTGTCGGCGTCCGGAAAGCGGATGTAGTGGAAGAAGCAGCGGCGCAGGAAGGCGTCCGGCAGCTCCTTCTCGTTGTTCGAGGTGATGATGACGATGGGCCGCCGGGTCGCCCGGATCGTCTCCCCCGTCTCATAGACGTGGAACTCCATCCGGTCGAGTTCCAGCAGCAGGTCGTTCGGGAACTCGATGTCCGCCTTGTCGATCTCGTCGATCAGCAGCACCGGCGGATCGTCCGCCGCGAACGCCTCCCACAGCCGGCCCTTGCGGATGTAGTTGCGGATGTCCTTCACCCGCTCGTCGCCCAGCTGGCTGTCGCGCAGGCGGCTGACCGCGTCGTACTCGTAAAGGCCCTGCTGCGCCTTGGTCGTGGATTTGATGTGCCAGGACAGCAGCGGCTTGTTCAGCGCCTTCGCGATCTCCTGCGCCAGCACGGTCTTGCCCGTGCCGGGCTCCCCCTTCACCAGCAGCGGGCGCTGCAGGGTGATGGCGGCGTTCACCGCCACGCGCAGATCGTCCGTCGCGACGTAGTCGGCCGTGCCTTCGAAGCGGGTCATGGAAGCGGAGTCCTCCTGTCGCGCCATCACGCCGCCGCCTGGGCCATCTCGACGATGGCCGCCTCGATCGCGGCCAGCGCGTCGTCGGCCTTGGCGATCTCGGTGCCGCCGGCCTGGGCCATGTCGGGGCGACCGCCGCCGCCCTTCCCGCCCAGCACGGCCGCGCCGATCTTCACCAGATCGACGGCGCTGAGGCGGGCGGTCAGGTCCTCGGTCACGCCGACGACGATGCTGGCCTTGCCCTCGGCCGTGGCGATCACCGCCACGATGCCGGTGCCGACCTGCTTCTTCAGCTCGTCCGCGAAGGGCTTCAGATCCTTGGGCGGCAGGTCGGCCACGACCCGGCCGATGTACTTCACACCACCGACCTCCTTGGCCGCCGCCGGCGCCGCGGCACCGCCACCGCCCAGCGCCACCTGACGGCGCAGGTCTGCCAGCTCGCGCTCGAGCTTCCGGCGCTCCTCCATCAGGCTGGCGACCTTGGCCGGCACCTCGGCCGGCGGGACCTTCAGCGCGGCCGCCGCCTGCTGCAGCCGCTCCTCCTGCTCCTCCAGATAGGTAAAGGCGCCCCGGCCGGTCAGCGCCTCGATCCGGCGCACGCCGGCGGCCACCGCGCCCTCGCCCACGATCTTGAACAGGCCGATGTCGCCCGTGCGGCGGACATGGGTGCCGCCGCACAGCTCGATCGAAAACTCCTTGTTGGCGCCCGGATCGCTGCCGCCCATGGAGACGACGCGCACCTCGTCGCCGTACTTCTCACCGAACAGGGCCATGGCGCCCAGGCCGATCGCCTCGTCCGGGGTCATCAGCCGGGTGACGACGTCGGTGTTCCCGAGGATGCGGCGGTTCACCTCCTCCTCGACCTGGCGGATGTCATCCTGGGTCAGCGGGTTCGGCTGGCTGATGTCGAAGCGCAGCCGCTCCGGTGCCACGAGCGAACCCTTCTGGGCGACATGCTCGCCCAGCCGGCGGCGCAGCGCCTCGTGCAGCAGGTGCGTGGCGGAATGGTTGGCCCGGATGTCGCCACGCCGGCGCCCGTCCACCCGCATCTCCACCACGTCGCCGACGGACAGCGTGCCCTTCGCCACCGTGCCCACATGCGCCCAGACGACCCCAAGCTTCTTCTGGGTGTCGCGGATGGCGATCTCGGCGCCATGGGGCGTGAACATGACGCCGCTGTCGCCGACCTGGCCGCCGGATTCCCCATAGAAGGGCGTCTGGTTGACGACAACCAGCACCTCGGTCCCGGCCGTCGCCGCCTGCACGCGCTCCCCGGCCGGGGTCAGCAGGGCGGTGACCTGCCCTTCCGCCACCTCGGTGTCGTAGCCCAGGAACTCGGTCGCCCCCAGCTCGTCCTTCAGCTCGAACCAGAGCTTCTCGGTCGCCGCCTCGCCGGAACCGGCCCAGGCCGCCCGGGCCTTGCGCCGCTGCTCCTCCATGGCGCTGTTGAAGCCGGCCACGTCCACCGCGCGCTTGCGGCCCTTCAGCACGTCCTGCGTAAGGTCGAGCGGGAACCCATAGGTGTCGTAAAGAGTGAAGGCGACCTGCCCCGGCAGCGGCTGGTCCACGGCAAGCTTCGCCTCCTCCTCCGACAGCAGCCTCAGCCCCCGGTCGAGCAGCGCCTTGAACTTCGTCTCCTCCGTCCGCAGCGTCTCGGTGATCAGGGGCTGGGCGCGCTGCAGCTCGGTGTAGTGGCCGCCCATCTCGCGCACCAGCGTGGCCACCAGCCGGTGCATCACCGGATCCTTCGCCCCCAGGATGTGGGCGTGGCGCATGGCCCGGCGCATGATCCGGCGCAGCACGTAGCCACGCCCCTCGTTGGACGGCGTCACTCCGTCGGCGATCAGGAAGGAGCAGGCGCGCAGGTGATCCGCGATCACCCGGTGGCTGACCGCGTGCGGCCCGTCGGGCGCGGTGCCGGTGGCATCGGCCGACGCCAGGATCAGGGCGCGCAGCAGGTCGGTGTCGTAATTGTCGTGCACGCCCTGCAGGACGGCGGCCAGACGCTCGAGCCCCATGCCGGTGTCGATGCTGGGCTTCGGCAGGTCCAGGCGCTTGAAGCCGCCCGCCCCGTCCGGAACCTGCTCGTACTGCATGAAGACGAGGTTCCAGATCTCGATGAACCGGTCGCCGTCCTGCTCCGGGCTGCCCGGCGGGCCGCCGGGGATGTGCGGACCATGGTCGAAGAAGATCTCCGAACACGGGCCGCAGGGCCCGGTGTCGCCCATCATCCAGAAATTGTCGGAGGTGGGGATGCGGATGATCTTGTCGTCGGAGATGCCGGCGACCTTCTTCCAGATGCCGGCGGCCTCGTCGTCGGTGTGGAACACGGTCACGCAGAGCCGGTCCTTCGGCAGGCCGTACTCCTTGGTGATCAGGTCCCAGGCGAACTTGATCGCGTCGTCCTTGAAGTAGTCGCCGAAGGAGAAGTTGCCCAGCATCTCGAAGAAGGTGTGGTGCCGGGCCGTGTAGCCGACATTCTCCAGGTCGTTGTGCTTGCCGCCCGCCCGGACGCACTTCTGCGACGTCGTAGCCCGGCTGTAGGGCCGCGTCTCAGCCCCGGTGAAGACGTTCTTGAACTGCACCATCCCCGCGTTGGTGAACATCAGCGTCGGGTCGTTGCGCGGCACCAGCGGCGAGCTGTCCACCACGGCGTGCCCCTGGGACTTGAAGAAGTCCAGGAAGGTGGCGCGGATATCGTTCGCGGTCTTCTTGCTCATGGACACCGGACTCGCAGCAGGCAGGGGGTGGACGGCTTCGCGCGCACAGGGTCGGCCCACGCGGCGCGAAGGGCGGTTCTACCGTGGGGAGATGGGCGATGTCCACGCCGAGGGCCAGGGGACCCTGTACGGCGGTCGGACGCTCAGTTCGCCCCGACCGTGCGCAGCGCGCGTGCACGGATGCGGGAGGTCGCCTCGACCGGGCTTTCCACCGCCCAGCGGGCGCACAGACGCCGGACCCAGTCCGGCTTGCTCTTGGCCGCGTCGTTCAGCCAGTTGCCGACGCTGTCCTCAACATAGTGGGAGGGGTCGGCCCGCAGCGGTTCAAGGATCGGCAGGCCGAGGCCGGGGTCCTGCTTCAGCCGCTCCAGATGCGCGCACCAGACCCCGCGCGGGCGCGTCGCCTCCGATGCGAAGCGGCGGAGATAGAGTGAGCGCTCGGTCGTCCAGGGCACCAGCAGGGCGATGGCGCCGGTCAGGTCCTCGGCGATATGCGGACGCAGCGCCATCCAGGACCACTCCCGCACCCCGAAATGCGGATCGTCCGCGAGCGGGCGCAGCCGCTCCAGCCGTTCCGCCAGCGTCAGCCCCGGCCACGCGCACCAGGCATAGGCGGCCCAACCGCGCACCGTGTCGGAGGGATGGCGGGCGAGCGCGTCGATCCGCTCGCCATCCAGGAACTCCAGGAGCAGGGCCCCGGCCAGCGCCATGCGCCGGGACACCCCCTCCTCCGCCGCCGCGGCCATGATCTCCGCGGCGCGGGGGCCCGCCTGGGGGACGGCGGCGCGGAACAGCAGGGCGAAGTCGATGGCCAGCCCCTCGGCCAGGGTCGCCGTCTCCAGCGTCCCCTCGTGCAACGCCGCCAGCACGTCGGCCGGAATGTCCGACCGGCGCGTGGCGCCCTTGCGGGGACCATCGGCAGACCGCGACACCAGAATGCTTCTCCCTGGAAAATGAAGGGGCGCGACACCCGCTAAGGTGCCGCGCCCGGAACTCACGTCAATACCCTACTGAATGGTCGGGACATCAATCCGGGCTGGCGGCGTCCCCGTCGGCCTCGGGCGTGCCCATCATGGCGCTGGCGACGAGGCCGGCGTTCGACCGCACCTTCTGTTCGATCGCCTCCGCGATGGCCGTGTTCTGGCGCAGGAAGGTCTTGGCGTTCTCGCGCCCCTGGCCGATCCGCTGCCCGTCGTAGGAGAACCAGGCGCCGGACTTCTCCACCACGCCGGCCTGGATGCCGAGGTCGAGCAGCTCGCCCACCTTCGAAACGCCCTCGCCGTACATGATGTCGAACTCCACCACCCGGAACGGCGGGGCGAGCTTGTTCTTCACCACCTTCACCCGGGTCTGGTTGCCGACCACCGTGTCGCGATCCTTGATGGCACCGATGCGGCGGATGTCCAGGCGGATGGAGGCGTAGAACTTCAGCGCGTTGCCGCCGGTCGTCGTCTCCGGGTTGCTGAACATCACGCCGATCTTGAGGCGGATCTGGTTGATGAAGATGACGAGGCAGCGCGACTTGGAGATCGAGCTGGTCAGCTTGCGCAGGGCCTGGCTCATCAGGCGGGCGTGCAGGCCGACATGGCTGTCGCCCATCTCGCCTTCCAGCTCAGCGCGCGGCACCAGCGCCGCGACCGAGTCGACCACGAGCACGTCGATGGCGCCGGAGCGCACCAGCGTGTCCGCGATCTCCAGCGCCTGCTCACCGGCGTCGGGCTGGGAGATCAGCAGCTCGTCCACATCCACGCCCAGCTTGCGCGCGTAGGTCGGGTCGAGCGCGTGCTCCGCGTCGACGAAGGCGCACACGCCGCCGGCCTTCTGGGCCTCGGCGATAGCGTGCAGCGCGAGCGTGGTCTTGCCGGAGCTTTCCGGCCCGTAGATTTCGACGATGCGGCCGCGGGGAAGGCCGCCGATGCCGAGCGCGATGTCCAGCCCCAGCGAGCCGGTGGAGATCGCCTCGGTCTCCATCGACGCCTCGCGGGCGCCGAGCTTCATGATGGAGCCCTTGCCGAACGCGCGTTCGATCTGTCCGAGAGCGGCGTCGAGGGCCTTTTGCTTGTCCATGGGGGTCTCAACCAGACGGAGGGGTGCAGCCGACATCGTAGTCCATCCCTTCTTCTCGCATACGGCCCCGGAGCCGTCCATACAGCTCCTCCATCGCAGCGGCCGGGCGTCGTTCACGTCACCGGCAGCCCATATGTACGCATTTTGTTCTTCTCCGGCAAGCAGAATTGTTGCCGGTTCGTTCTCGTTTTCGGGATGGCTTGCGGGACTGGGAACGCTGGACCGGGACGGCCGCGGAAGACACGCCATATGGGCGATTCGGGCGGGCTGGACAAGCGCCGGCAGTGGCAGTGCCAGTGGTGGCGGCCGGGGCCGGGTCAGACCCCGCCCATGACCTCCTTCACCTTGGAGGCGAGCTGCTTGAGGCTGAAGGGCTTGGGCAGGAACTCCACCACCGCGCCCTCACCCAGGCTGTCGCGGAACCGTTCCTCAGCGTAGCCGGAGATGAAGATCACCTTTACGTCCGGGCGGAACTGCCGCACCTCGCGGATCAGGGTCGGCCCATCCTTCTGCGGCATCACCACGTCGGTGACGATCAGGTCCACCTGGGGGCCGCCCGCCCCCTGCAGCAGGTCGAGCGCCGCCTCGGCACTGCGGGCCTCCATCACCTGATAGCCCTTGTTGCGCAGTGCCCGGGCGCCGAAGGTGCGCACGGCGTCCTCGTCCTCCACCAGCAGGATGGTGCCCATGCCGGTCAGGTCGGCCGCGCGCTCCCGCACGTCCGCCGGCAGGGCGGCCACCGGCTGCTCGAGGTGGCGCGGCAGATAGACCGTGAACTTGGCGCCCTGTCCGGGTGCCGAGTCGACGAAGACGAAGCCGCCCGTCTGCCGCACGATGCCGTAGACCGTCGACAGCCCGAGCCCGGTGCCCGACCCGACCTCCTTGGTCGAGAAGAAGGGCTCGAAGATGCGCTGCAGGTTCTCCGGCGGGATGCCCACACCGGTGTCGACGACCTCGATCACCACATACTCGCCGGGCGGCATCTCCTCCGTCGCCCGGCGCACCGGCACCTCTGTGGCGAAGTTGCTGGTGACGATGGTCAGCCGCCCGCCGCCCGCCATGGCGTCGCGGGCGTTGACGCAGAGATTGATGATCACCTGCTCCAGCTGGCCCTGGTCCACCTTGATCAGGCCGAGGTCGCGGCCATGGATCATCTTGAGCTCGATGTTCTCGCCGATCAGGCGGCGCAGCAGGTTCGACAGCTCCGCCAGGACCTCCCCGATGTCCAGCACCCGGGGCTGCAAGGTCTGCTGGCGCGAGAAGGCCAGGAGCTGACGCACGAGGTTCGCGGCGCGGTTGGCGTTCTGCTTGATCTGCATGATGTCCGAGAAGGACTGGTCACCCGGCTTGTGCCGCAGCAGCAGCAGGTCGCAGAAGCCGATCATGGCGGTCAGCAGGTTGTTGAAATCGTGCGCGACGCCGCCCGCCAGCTGGCCGATCGCCTGCATCTTCTGCGACTGGACGAACTGCGCCTCCAGCTTCTTCTGGTCCGTGACGTCGACCACATGCAGGATCAGGCCCGGCGCGCCGCCCGCCTCCGCGTCGTAACGCCGGGCATAGGCGTGGACCACGGGCCCGCCGCCGTCGCGCATGCGCACCTCCACCGGCGCGCCGCCGTTCCGCCCTTCCATCACCTCCATCAGCCGTCCCAGCAGCTCTGCCCGCTGTTCGCGCTGCACCAGCAGCCCCACCGACCGGCCCTGGACCTGTTCCAGCGACTGTCCGGCGAGCGTCAGCAGCGTGGCGTTGCACTCCACCAGCCGCAGCTCCGCGTCGATCAGCCCGACCCCGATGGGTGCCAAGTTGAAGAACCGCTCGAATCGGACCTCGGCCCGCTTCAGGGCGTCGCGCTGGGTGGTTTCCACCGTGACGTCCCGGAACAGGGTCAGCACGCCGGTTCCAAGACCGATCGGCGCCAGCTCCACCTGCACGACCGCGCAGGGGCGCACCGCCCCGCCCTCCCCCTTCAGGCCGATCTCGAACTCCGGCCCCCCGGCGGGACCGAGGAACCATGGCTCCCCATGCTCCGCCGCAGGTTCTACCAGCGAACGCAGGGCGACCGTCCCATCGGTCAGCGCCGCCACCGGATGGCCGACCCAATCGGCCAGCGTTTGATTGGCGAAGACGATCCGCCCGCCCGCATCGGCGATCGCCACCGCTCGCGGCAGGAGCGACGCGACGGCCCGCAGGGCGGCGTCGCCCCGGCCGGCCACGACGCGCCAATGGGCGTGGCCCGGCCAGCCGGACAGCGGGCTCGCCTCCACCCGGGCGAGGACGGACTCGCCCCCGAACCGGACGGGGAGTTCCATCACGGCCGCGCGCCCATCCGCGACGGCCGCCGCCGCGCGCCTGATCTCCAGGGCGGCCGTGGGGCCGGGCGACGCGTCCGCCAGAGCCGCCAGCGGCAGGCGCGCGCCCGGCTGCGCCAGATCGCGGAAGGCCGGATTGTAATGCACCGGCGCCCCGTCGGGCCCGACCACGACCTGGGGATCGGCGCTGACCTCCAGCGCGCGGGCGAGCAGCGAGCGCTGCCGATCCGCGGCCGCGATGGCACGCTTCAGGCTCGCCACGGTCGCGAGGCCGGCGACGCCGAGGCCGCCAGAGACCAGCCAGGCCACCACCGCCAGCTCCATGCCCGAAGCCGCGAGCCACAGCCCGCCGAGGCCGATGGCCGCCATGGCCGCCAAGCCTGCGGCGGCGATTCGGACGGGAGGGGCCGCCGGGGCCGTGACGGCGGGGGCTGGGCGTGTCTGGGCTTGGCTCACCGACGGGTCCTGCTGCTGCGCGCCCGGAGCGGGGCCTGCACGTCCCGCCGGGAATTCGCCGACAGCTTAACAGGCTGTGCCGCCGGCGTCAGTTTGGCAACGGCTTGCGCTTCAGCTTGTAGACGTAGGAGATGACCTGGGCGACGGCCTGGTAGTGCTCGGTCGGGATCTCCTCGTCGATCTCGGCCGTGGCGTAGAGGGCGCGCGCCAGCGGCGGGTTCGAGACGATGGGGATCCGGTTCTCCTCTGCGATCTCGCGGATCTTGGCGGCGATCAGGTCGGCCCCCTTGGCCAGCACCACCGGGGCCGCGTTGCTGGCCGGATCGTAGCCCAATGCCACGGCGAAGTGGGTCGGGTTGGTGACGATCACGTCCGCCTTCGGCACGTTCGCCATCATGCGCGACCGCGCGCGCTGCATCCGGAGCTGCCGGATGCGCGCCTTGACCGTCGGGTCGCCCTCGGTCTGCTTGTACTCGTCCTTCACGTCCTGCCGGGACATGCGCATCTGCTTCATGAACTCGAAGCGCTGGTACATGTAGTCCAGCCCGGCCAGCAGCAGGATGACGAGCAGCACGGCGAACAGGATGCGCGCCGCGTAGTCGATGGTCTTGGCGACCACGGCCTCGAGCGGGAGGGAGACGATGTGCTCGACCGACCCCCAGAGCGGAAGCAGCAGCACGGTCACCACCACGCCCACGATGGTCAGCTTCAGCAGCGACTTCAGGAACTCGACGAGGTTCCGCAGCGAGAACTTGTGCTGAAGCTGCTTCAGCGGGTTGAGCTTGTTCAGGTTCAGCTTGAACACCTGTTCGGTGCTGAACAGGAACCCGACCTGGACGAAGGTGGCCGCCAGGGCCGCGACGACCAGCAGCAACAGAGGGAAGGCCATCGCGATGCCGACCTCCGCCAGCACGCCGGTCAGCAGCCGTCCAATGGCGGCCGGGTCGGTCGGGAACTGGTCCGCCCGCTCCAGGAAGGGCACCAGGGTGGCGCCGATCCGCTCCATGATCCAGGGCAGCATCAGGGTGAGCAGGGCCAGCGAGGTGCCGACGATGAACAGGTGCCCGACCTCCTGCGATTTCGCCACCTGCCCCTTCTCGCGGGCGTCGCGCAGGCGTTTGTCGGTCGGTTGTTCTGTTTTGCTGTCTGGATCCTGATCCTCGCTCATCGGCGCCTCCTCACGGCCGCAGCAGCTGGATCAGCTGGTCCTCGAAATGGCCCAGCCACAGCATCAGCAGCGCCGACAGGCTGCCCGCGAATAGCAGCGTGCCCAACAGGATCTGCAGCGGCAGGCCGACGAAGAAGACCTGGATCTGCGGCACCAGCCGAGCGATCAGGCCGAGCCCCAGATAGAACAGCAGGGCGAGGATGATGAACGGCACCGCGATCTGGATGCCGATGGCGAAGCTTTTCGTGAAGGTGCGGACGATGTGCTCCGACATGTCGGACAGCGGCAGCGCCTGCCCCGGGGTGAACAGGCTGTAGCTGTCCACCACGGCCAGGATCAGCATGTGGTGCAGGTCCGTCGCCAGGATCAGCACCAGCGCCATGATGCCCATCAGGGCGCCGGCCGGGTTGCCGGGGGCGGCCAGCGCCGGGTTGAAGGACTGGGCCGCCGACAGGCCGAGCTGCTGGGAAATCATGAACCCCGCCGTCTCCAGCGCCGACATCAGCATGCGGGCGATGGTGCCGATGAACAGGCCGATCAGGACCTCCCCCAGGATCAGCAGCACGAGGTCGCCCGGTGCCGCCGGCTGCGGCGGCAGGGTCGATCCGACGATCGGTGTTATCAGCAAGGCGACCAGCAATGCAAAAAGCAAACGCACGTTCGCCGGTACGAACGCCTCCCCCAGGGTCGGCAGGATCAGGAAGGCGGACCCCAGGCGCACGAAGATCAGCAGGAAGGCGTAGACCTGACCGCCGACGAACTGGCCCAGGTCCATGCCGTCATTCCCCGCTGAGGCCGATGGCGACGATGCGATCCGTCAGATCCATGGTCAGCGTCCGCATGTGCCCCAGCATGAAGGGAAGCAGGACGACCATGGCCGCGAACAGGATGACGATCTTCGGAACGAATGTCAGCGTCTGCTCCTGGATCTGCGTCAGGGCCTGGAACAGCGAGATGATCAGGCCGACCACCAGCGCGATCAGCATCAGCGGCCCGCCCACCACGATGGTGGCGATCAGGGCCGTGCGCGCGATTTCGATGACGTCCGTCTCGCTCATCCGCGACCTCCGGGACCGATGCCGGCCCCGGCCTCACATCGGCATCCGCAGGATTTCCTGATAGGCGGTGATGACCCGGTCGCGCACGGCCACCACGGCCTGCAGCGTGGTCTCGGCGTTGGCGACCGCCGTCACCACGTCGGTCAGGTCGGCGCGGCCGAGCGCACCCTCGATCGACTTCTGCTCGCCCTGCTTCATCGTCTCGATGCTTTCCTGCGCCACGTCGCGCAGCATTTCGCCGAACGAGGGGCCCTGCGGAGCCGCGGCCGGACCGGGTGTGGCGGGCGCCCGCGCGGTGGCGGCGTAGGCGGCGGCGGCGTTGGCGAAGGGGACGACCATGGCGGTTCACTCCGGAGCGGTGGCGGCCTCAGCCACGCAGGATGTCGAGGGTGCGCTGGATCATCTGCCGGCTGGCGTCGATCGCGCCGAGATTGGCTTCGTAGGACCGCTGCGCCTCGCGCATGTCCATGGATTCGATCAGCGAATTGACGTTCGGCAGCAGCACGTAACCGTCGGCGTCTGCGCTGGGGTGGCCTGGGTCGTAGCGGCGCTGGAAGTCGCTGCGGTCGACGTCGATCCTCTTCACCTTCACCGCGTCCAGGCCGAGCTCCTTGTTCAGCGCGTTCTCGAACAGCACCACCTTGCGGCGGTAGGGCAGGTCGCCCGGGCTCTGCGCGGTGGAGTTCACGTTGGCGAGGTTCTCGGCGATCACGCGCAGGCGGGTGCCCTGCACCTTCATGCCGGCGGCGGAAAGGGCGATCGCGTTCTTCAGGTCCATGGCTCAGCCTCCGTCCCGCGCGTCACTGTCCGCCGCCGCCACGGCCGATGGCCGTGCGCAGCATGGCGAGCTGCTTGCGGTAGAGATTGGTGATCGTCTGATAGTCCACGGCGTTCTGGCCCAGCTTCATCATCTGCTCCTCCAGGACCACCTGGTTCCCGTCGGGTGCCGTCTCGTAGGCGCCGCGCGCGCCGTCCTTGAAATCGGCGCCCTTCGGGATCGTGCCCGACAGGTGCTGCGCCGAGGTCGCGGCCACGTCCATCTGCGAGGCCTTGCGCATCTCCTTGCGGAAATCGAAGTCGACCAGGTCGCGCGGCTTGAACTCCGGCGTGTCGGCATTGGCGATGTTCTGCGCGAGCACTTCCTGCCGCTGGCCGTGCCAGGCCATCTTGTCCCGCATCAGGCGGAAGATACCCAGTTTCGACAGGTCCATGGCGTCCGTTCCTCAGCACTGCGCGCCCGCCCCGGTTCGGTTCGCGCCCGGGGAATGTGGCGCTTGGCTTGCTCCTGCTCGATGACCCAACCGCTGAACTCGGCATTTCCCATGCAAGGACCGGGCCGGAATTCCGGCCGGTGTCGTCCGCCCTATGACAGGCGACAGACAAAGATGCAGTGATTCTGTGTACCATAACTCGACATTTAGGGTAAGAAGTTAGATCAGCCCCTACCCGTAGGGTTTACGGCCCGTTTCCTTCTGATAATCTCCATGCCGAGACCGGAGCGAGCCCCGCCTTGACCGACACGCCCGACAAGCCCCGCCGCCAGATCGCGGTCGCGCTCGAATACGACGCGGCGCGCGGCGATCTGCCGACCGTGGTGGCCAGCGGCCGGGGTGCGGCGGCGGAGCAGATCCTGGAACTGGCCTTCGCCAACGGGGTGAAGGTCCGCCAGGACGCGGACCTCGCGGAAATCCTGGCGGCGGTGGACATCGACACGGAAATCCCGGTGGAGGCGATCGCCGCCGTGGCGGAGATCCTGATCCATGTCTACCGGGCCAACGGCCGGATCGAGGCTGGGGCGGAGGCGGCGCCATGACCGACGCCCCCCGTCCCACCGGCGCCGACATCGCGGCCGCCCTGTCCGACCTGGAACGGGTCCTGGCGGAGAGTGCCGCCATGGTGCGGCGCGGCGACATGGTGGACCTGTCCGGTCTCGACCGCGAACTCGGCACCCTGCTGGAGACGGCGCTGGCCCTGCCGGCACCGGAGGCGCGCGGGCTGCTGCCCGTCCTCGACCGCATGGTCGCCGCCCTGGACGCGCTGGAGGACGACATCCGGGCGACGCACGGGGCTGCCGCCACGCCCGAGACGGCGAGCCGCCGCATCCGCGCCGCCGCCGCCTATCGCAAGCCGGAGGGATCGTGACTCCGCCGCCCCGGACGGTCCGCCCAACCAGAGCGGAGGAGCCGGCATCGTGGATGTCGTGAACCTCCTCAACGTCTTCCTCGCACTCGCCTTCGTGCTGGCGCTGGTCGGCCTGTTCGCCCTGCTGCTGCGCCGGTTCGGCCCGATGGCGGGCGTGCCCATCCGCAAGGGGGCCGAACGGCGCCTCGGTGTGGTGGAGGTGCTGGCGCTGGACGCCCGCCGGCGCCTCGTGCTCGTCCGCCGCGACGGGGTGGAACATCTCTTGCTGCTGGGCGCGACGGACGATCTGGTGGTGGAGAGCGGAATCCGCGACGGGGCGACGGGCGCAGCGCGGCCCGGCTTCGGCGAGGCCCTGTCCCGCGCCGGGTCGCAGGCGACACCGACATGACGCGGGCCATGACCGAACCACAGCCCCCTACCCCGCCCCCTTCCAGCCTTCCCCGGCCCGCCCTGGCGGCGCTGCTGGCGCTGCTGACGGCCGGTTGCCTGCTGCTCGCCGGTCCGGCGGAGGCCCAGAGCCTTCAGATCGACCTCGGCGACGAGAGCGGCACCAACACCGGCCGCATCATCCAGCTGGTCGCCCTGCTGACGGTCCTGACGCTGGCGCCCAGCATCCTGATCATGATGACCTGCTTCGTGCGCATCGTGATCGTGCTGTCCTTCCTGCGCCAGGCGCTGGGCACCATGCAGGTGCCGCCCAACCAGGTCCTGGTCAGCCTCGCCCTGTTCCTGACCTTCTTCATCATGGCGCCCGTGCTGCAGGAGGCCTACACCAACGGCATCGCGCCGCTGATCAACGAGGACATCGACGAGCTGACCGCGTTCCAGCGGGCGGTCGCCCCATTCCACGGCTTCATGATGGAGCATGTGCGCGAACGCGACCTGCAGCTGTTCCTGGAGATCGCGGGCACGCCCGCCCCGGCGGACCCGAAGGACGTGCCGCTCCAGGTCCTGATCCCGGCCTTCATGCTGTCGGAACTGAAGCGGGCGTTCGAGATCGGCTTCCTGATCTTCGTGCCCTTCCTCGTCATCGACATGGTCGTGTCGTCGGTGCTGATGTCGATGGGCATGATGATGCTGCCGCCGACCATCATCGCCCTGCCGTTCAAGGTGATCTTCTTCGTACTGGTGGACGGCTGGTACCTGGTGGTCGGCAGCCTCGTCCGAAGCTTCGGCACATCCTGACAGCCGCGTCCGGCGCGTGCCGGACGCCGCGTCGGCTCACCGCCGCGTCAGTTCACCGTCGGGGCTGGTGGCGGCGTTGGGGACGGTGCGGCCGCCTCCTGCCGGGTGCGGTAGGTGTCCAGGAAGCTGCGGAACATGTCGATCTCGGCCATGCGGGCCTGGATCGTCGCCGCGTCCACCAGCCCGGTCGATTCCGACGGCCGTGTCAGCACCTGGAAGGCCGTCGCCTCACGCGTCTGCTCCATGGCGGGGCCGAACTCGTCGCGCAGCCGGTTCAGCCCGGCCCCGTCCTGCGCCAGGGCGAGCGCCACGGCCCGGTTCACCACCAGCTTCGCCGTCTCGGCCGGCAGCGCCTGCCCGGCGGGCGGCGGCGGCCCGATCACATCGGCCAGGGCCTGGGCCGCGGCCGCCCATTGCCGGTCCCGCCAGGCGATGTCGATCCGCAACAGATTGGCGGGACGCGACTGATCGGCGGCCAGCAGCTTCACCGCGTCGCCGCTGCGGTCGGTCTGCGACAGGGCGCGGGCGCGCAGCAGGCGCCGCTCCTCGGCCAGTTCCGGCGACAGCCCGGCCTGCTCGCTCCGGTCCAGCGCGGCGATCGCCTCCCCGGGCTGCGAGTTCAGCAGGCGGATCCCGGCCAGCCGGGTGCCGACCTGCGCCTTCTCCACCCCCGCCAGACGGAACTGCACCTGGTGGTCCAGCAGCTCTGCCGCGCGGTCCAGCAGGTCGATCTCGACCAGCCGCTCCGCCAGCCGCCGGATCAGCTGGTCGCCCTGGGGACCGGGCGGCGTCAGCTCCCGGTACTGTTCGTAGAGGGCCAGCGCCTCCAGCGGCGCCAGATGGGCGGCCCCGTCATTGATGAAGAGGTTCACGAAGGTGTCCGACAGTTCCTTCGTGATCTCGGCCGCCTGAGGATCCTCGGGGAACAGGGACACGGTGCGCCGCATCGTGTCGAAGCCCTGGGCGTAGTTCCCCGCCGCGACGTGCAGGTCGCCGATCCGCCGGTTGATGGCGAGTTCGAGCTGGTCGCCGCGCCACGCGAAGCGGAGCCGTTCCATCTGGTCGGCGGCGCGCTTGGCGTCGATCTCGCCAGCGGCGAGGCGCATCTCGATCAGGTCCTTCTGCGCCCGCGTCCGGTAGAGGTGGTCCGTTCCAGTCAGCAGCGGCTCCCAGGCGCGACGGGCCTTCGCCGTGTCGCCGGCCTGCCGGAACGCCTCGCCCTGGAAATAGGCGAAGGCGGCGGCGCGGGGCCCCTCGTCCACGCCGCGCCGGTCCATCCGGTCCAGCAGCCGCTGGGCCGCCGCCGTGTCGCCCGCCTTCAGCATCGCCTCCACCGCGATCAGGCCCAGGCGGCTGAACAGCGGCTCCGGATACTCCCGCAGCTGCTCCATCACGTCCTGGAACTGGGTGTAGGCGGTGGCCCAGTCCCCGTTCAGGGCGGTCGCGGCCGCGCGCCAGATGCGGGCGTCGGGCTCATTCTCCAGGCTGCGGTGGCGCAGGTCGCGGGCGGCCCCCGCCGGATCGCCGGACAGCAGCCGGGCACCGGCGCGGACGGCGCGGAACTCGGCCCGGCGGTCCAGGTCCGGCTGCTCCTCCAGCACCAGCTCCAGCAGGCCCAGCGCCTCCGGCCCGAACCCGTTGGCGACATAGAACCGCGCCAGCGCCAGCCGGCCCCGCGCGCGGTCGTCCTGCGGCAGCTCGCCCAGCGCGTTCCAGCGGTTCTGCCGGTCGCGGATCAGGGTGCGCGGTTGGCTCAGGCCCCAGTCGGCGTAGTCATAGAGGCTGTCCGGTTCCTTCGGCGGCGGCGGCGGCAGGGCGGCGGCCACGTCCTCCGGCGGCGACAGGCGCAGTCCGCCCGGAACCGTGACCTCCACCCCGTCCCGCACGGACTGCACCAGCAGCCGGTCATCCAGCGGCCGCACCACGACACCCTGCGCCGTCGGCAGCAGCTGCGCCTCTTTGTAGCGCAGGGGTGCGGCAATGCGCTGGCCGGGCGTCGGCAGCGGGACGACCTGGATCTTGTCGCCGACGACCGGGTCGTTGAAGGCAATCACCTCGCCCGCCTCGGCCGCCTTGATGACGAGGCGCGGCCCCAGCGCGAATTCCGGTTCCGGCACCACCGGCAGGCTTTCGCCCGATTCCGCCTCGCCGGGGCGACGCATGCTGACGCGCCAGAGCGTGCCGTCGCGCTCCACCATCGGCTCCAGCACCAGGGGCATGGCGAAGCGGAACCCGGTGCCCAGCTCGTGGGTGAGGCGCTCGACCGGGCCCGCCATGTCGGCCTGGGCCGAGAGCTGCGGGGCCAAGTCGTCGGCCAACGGGCGGTCGAACAGGATGTAGAGGAAGCCCGCCCGTTCGAACACGGCGGCCGCCGTCGGCTCGCCCGTCTCGAAGGCGACCGTCAGGGGCTCCGGCATGGCGGCGGGCGGGGCCGCCTCGGCCGGGGGCGCCGCCACAGGCTGAGCCGTGCGCGGCGGCGGGACGACCGCCGTCGGCGCCTGGGGTGAGGCCGCGACCTGCTGCGGCGGCGTCGCGGGCGCGGGGACAGGCGACGCCGGCTGGCCGGTAGCGGCCAGCCGGCGGTGCG
>JAJUIU010000059.1 GCA_029267445.1 Rhodospirillaceae bacterium | reverse complement strand
CCGTATGGCCCCGCAGTACCCGGATCGCGCCGCGTCGCGCGGTATCGAAGGCTACGTGGTCATGGAGTTCACGATCACGGAGACCGGCTCCGTCACCAACATCAAGGTGATCGAGGCCAATCCGCCGGGCATGTTCGACCGGGCCGCGATCAAGGCCATGGAGAAGTGGAAGTACAAGCCGAAGATCGTGGACGGCAAGCCCGTGCCGCGTCACGGCGTGACCAACAAGATCACCTTCGAATTGTCGAAGTGAGCGGGAGCGAGGAGGAACGGACATGCTGAAGTCATGGAACGCCCCGCGCCGCCTGCTCCTGGCGGCCATGCTCGCGACCCTTCCGGTCGTCGGCGCCGGCACGCCCGGCACGGCGTTGGCACAGCAGCAGAAGAAGGAGGGTGAGCAGCAGCCGCAGAACCTGGTGCTCACCGAGAAGGTCTTCAAACAGGTGACCGAGGCGCAGAAGGCCATCGAGGAGAAGCGGTTCCCCGCCGCGATGTCGATCCTCCAGGGCCTGCTGGGCGGCGAGCTGACGCCGTACGAGCGCGCGATCGTCCTGCAGACCCAGGGCTACGTCTACACCGAGCAGGACGACTACCGGCGCGGTGCCGACGCCTTCGAGAAGGCGCTGTCGCTGAACATCCTTCCGGAGAGCCAGCAGCACAGCCTGCTCTACAACCTCGCCCAGCTCTATCTCGCGACCGACCAGTTCCAGAAGTCGATCGAGAAGTTCAAGGCTTGGTTCAAGGTGGCGCAGAACCCGCAGCCGGAGGCCTATGTCGCCTTCGCCAGCGCCTATGCGCAGATGGAGGACTTCCGGTCCGGCATCCCGCTGCTGGAGACCGGGATCAAGAACTCCAACAACCCGAAGAAGGAGTGGTACGACCTTCTCACCGGCATGTATTTCGAGACCAAGAACTTTCCCAAGGTCGCCGAGACCCTGGAGATCCTGATCTCGCGCTGGCCGACCGAGAAGCGCTACTACACCCAGCTGGCGGGCATCTACTCCGAGCTCAAGCGCGAGCGGGAGACGCTCGCCATGATGGAACTGGCTTACAAGGCCGGCTTCCTGGAGAAGAGCGAGGAGCTGGTCCAGCTGGCCCAGCTCTGGATGTACCATGACAATCCGTATCGGGGGGCCCGCCTCCTGGAGACGGAGTTCCAGAAGGGCCGCATCAAGCAGACCAAGGAGAACTACGAGCTCCTCGCCAACGCCTGGATCGGCGCGCGCGAGGTGCCGAAGTCCATCGGTCCGCTGGCCCGCGCCGCCGAACTCGCCGATGACGGGGAGGTCTATGTCCGTCTCGCCCAGGCCCACCTTGAGAAGGAGGACTGGAAGAACGCGGTCGAGGCGCTGGAGCGCGCGGTCCAGAAGGGCAAGCTGAAGAACGCCGGCCAGGTCTACCTGCTGGAGGGTGTCGCCTATTTCAACCTCGAGCGTTACGACGAGTCCCGCAAGGCCTTCGCCCGGGCCACGGAGTTCAGCCAAGTCGCCCGCACCGCGCGGCAGTGGCTGAACCATGTGGAGAAGGTTCAGCTGGCCGACGCGGAAAGCTTGGCGGCGGAGCAGGGGCAGCAGACCAGCCGCGAACTCCGCCGCTGATCCCTGTCACCGGTTTCGGATGGAAGGGCGCCGTGCCGCAAGGACGGCGCCCTTTTTCCATCCGGCCTCGCCGAACCCCTCACTTCCGCATCAGGAACTCGCGGCCGACCTTCACCCGCTTCACCCCGTCATACTCCACGATGTCGGCCGTGGCGTAGGTCTCCGACCAGCTGTCTGGCAGGTAGCTGCCCGTGCCGATGACGTCGATGGGGGCGTTGGCGTCCGCCATCATTCGGCACTTGGCCGGATTGAAACCGCTGGAGGCGACGATGCGGACCTTGTCGAAGCCAGCCGCGTCCAGCTTCTCGCGCACCCAGTGGATGGCGGCGGCCGACACGCCGGGGCCGATCAGGTAGCGCAGCTCCGTGTCGTCCCGGTATCCCCGGATGCTGTGCGGCGCCCGCCGCTCCAACACGGCGTAGCTCTGCGGCGGGTCCAGCCCCTCGACGAAGCGCCCGCCCGGCGTGTCGATGCGGATGGCGAGGTCGCCCGACGCCGCCATGTCCGGAAATCGGCGGCACACCTCCAGCGTGTCCGTCACCTCCCGGCCGAAATAGTCGACCAGCACCGTCATCGCCTGGCCGGGGAAGGTTTCCCGGTACATCTCGGCCGCGCGCACGGTCGATCCGGCATAGCCGATCAGGGCGTGCGGCATGGTCCCGAAGCCGTGCGGATTGCCGAAATGGTGGGCCGTCGCCTCCGTCGCGTTGCCGATGAAGCCCTTGGCCCCGTCCTTCCGCCGCGCCCTGGCCGAGCCCACGGCGCAGGCGTACGCCATCAGCTCGGCCATCTCCGTGCCGGCGCAATGCCGCGCGTCCATGGCCAGGAAGGCGACCCTGGGAAGGCTGGCGCACATGGCATAGGCGTTGTGCGCGGCGACGCAGGCGGGGCCGAGCTTCATCAGGAAGATCGTCTCCAGTTCGGTCAGCAGCGAGAACGGGCCCGTGATCCACAGCATCGGCTCACCGGCGCCGACCCAGCGGCCCTCGGCGTAGTTGACCTCCACCTCGGGCGTGAAGCCTCGGGCGGCGCAGGCCGCCGCCAGCCAATCCAGGGCCAGCCGGGGTGCCGCCACCACCGGCCTGCGCATGAACACGGCATAGGTCACGCGGGCCTCCCCGAACCGTTCGACGATGGCGCGGGTGCGCGTGAAGTAGACGTCGGTCCAACGCCCGATCTCCTCGGGTGCCGGCGGCGACGGAACGGCCGGGCGGGCCTCGGGTGGCGGGGGGAAGCTGACCATGGGCGTGTCCTGCCGCTGGGACCGGCGCGGCGCCGGCCCGGCGAGATTAACCCCCTGTCACCCGCGCGGCGAGACGCAACGGAGGACACCCTCCCCCTGTTAGGGGCGGGACGGGCCGCTCGGGCCCGGCCGACCCGCCGCGCCGGCCCCCGCCGGACGGCTCGACCACTCCCCAATCCGTGACGAAGGATGCGACAGACATGGCCGCGAAAAGCATGAAGGACCTCCTCATCGAGGAGCTGCGCGACATTTATGACGCGGAGAAGCAGGCCCTGAAGGCCTATCCGAAGCTGATGAAGGCCTCCTCCAGCGACAAGCTGAAGCAGTGCTTCCAGACCCACCGGGAGCAGACGGAGAATCAGGTCGAACGTCTGAAGCAGGCGTTCGAGCTGCTGGACACCCGTCCTCGGGGCAAGCATTGCGACGCCATGGAAGGCCTGATCAGCGAGGCCAACGACCTGCTGGACGAGGGTCTGCCGCCTGAACTCCTGGACGTTGCGCTGATCGCCCACGCCCAGAAGATGGAGCATTACGAGATCGCGGCCTACGGCTCCGTCCACGCCTATGCCGAGGCGATGGGCAACCAGGACCTCGCCCGCCTGCTGGAGGAGACTCTGAACGAGGAGAAGGAGACCGACGCGCTCCTCAACAAGATCGCCATCGACGATGTGAACAAGAAGGCGCTGCAGCAGGCCGCCTGACGTCTATGCGGATGACGGCCGGCACTTCGCCGGCCGACGCGGCCCCGTCCGGTCAGTCCGGGCGGGGCCGTTCCGTATCGGGGCGGCCGTTCCGGGGCGGGCGCGGTGGCGGCAGCCGCCCTTCCGCCTCCGCCGCCGCCATGGACGCGGTGACCGCGTCGTGCAGCCGCTTCTGGGAGGTGTTGATCTCCGCCCTGAGGGCGGCGAGGGCGGCGTCGGCCGCCGCGCGGTCGAACGGCCGGGCACCCAGCGCCTTCGACACGGCGTTGCGGGCCTCCCGCACGCGCGCCAGCTGCGCGCCGATCTCGGAACGGTCCGCCTCCAGCCGCTCGCGGATCTGCGGACGCATCTCCTCCGGCACCGTCCGGAACGCCCGGTCGAGCGGGCCCAGCGGGGTGAAGCCGTCACGGTCGCGCGGACCCTCGAACCCGCCCGCATGCATCCGGGCGGCTCCCGCCTGTCCGCCCATTGCGGCGCGATGGCCGATGATGGTGCCCAGGATCAGCAGGTTGACGGCCACCGAAACCACCAGGGCGACGATCAGGGCGATGGTGGTCCGGCTCATTGCGCGATCTCCGTGACGTCGAGTGCCGCTATCAGTTCCACCAGCTCCTGCTCGGGCGTGATGGTCGCGACATCGGCGTTCCCGGTCAGGCCGGGCAGGGTCAGCAGGCCGCCATAGCCCAGATAGAAGCCCATCAGCATGGCGGCGGACGCCGCGACCGCCCCGGCGGTCCAGGCCCGCCAAGCTGCAGCCGTCCCGCCGAACAGCCTGTCCAGCAGCCCCGGCGTGGCAACCGATCGCGGCCGGGCGAGGGGGATGTCCAGCACGGCGCGCCGCAGCGCGTCCGACGCCCGTTCGCCCGGCAGCTCCGCCAGGGTCGCCGCGACCATGCGGGCGGCGTCCAGCGCCTGTCGCGCGGCCGGATCGGTGGACAGCAGCGCCTCCGCCGCCATGCGCAGGTCGGTCGGCCAGCGGTCTAGCTCCGGTCCCAGCGTGTCCAGCAGATCCTCGAATTCATACAGGGTCATCGCACCCCTCCTTGCCCCGTCCCGTCCGCCCGCCACCCCGCGAGCGATTGCCGCAGCGTCTTCCTGGCCCGCACCAGGAGACTTTCCAGCGCCTTCACGCCGATTTCCATGGCCGCCGCAGCCTCCGCGTTGCTGAGGCCTGCGTCGTAGGTCAGCGTGACGGCGGCGCGCAGCCGCTCCGGCAGGGCGGTCACCGCCTGCGCCACGGCTGTCCGCTGTCGCGCGTCCCCAATCAGCGCCTCCGGATCGGGCGCCGGGTCGGCCGTGTCCCCGGCCGCCTCCAGCGGGGCAGCGGGCCGTCGCCGCCGCCGGTCCAGGCACAGGTTCATGGCGATCCGGTAGAACCATGTGCCGAACCGGGACACCTCCGGCCGGAAGCGGCCCGCATCCCGCCACAGCCGCAGGAACGCCTCCTGCGCCACGTCCTCCGCCTCCGCCCGGCTGCCCGTGACCCGCATGGCGATGGTGACCGTCCGGTCGAGATGGCGCGCGACCAGTTCGGCGTAGGCGGCCCGGTCGCCGTCCGCGACCAGGGCGACCAGCGCCTCGTCGCTGAGGTCGCCAAGCGTCTCCCGGGAAAGGCGTTGGGGGCGGGTGGGCATCGGCTTTTGACCGGGGGACGCTGCGGAAACCGTGGCGTGGGGTGCGGGGGCGGGATCGCGCCACAGCCTAGGCCGGACCGATCCCGCCGTCACCGATACGCTCCCGCGCGAGGGGCGTCAGCGGCCGCGCCGGTCCTCGGGCGAGAGCTTGCCGTCGTCGTTCCGGTCCATCCGCGTGAACATGCGCTCGCCGCGCGACAGGAACTCCTCCTGCGTGACGGCGCCGTCCCCGTTCGCGTCCAGCTCGGCGAACATCCGCTCGGCCCGTTCCTGCTCTCGCTGCGCGCGCATCCGCTCCATGGCCTCGGGCACCTCGTCCTTGGTGATCCGGCCGTCGCCGTTCGGGTCCATGGTCTTGAAGTTGGCGGCGCGGGCGGCGGCGAACTCCTCCTTGGAGATGGCGCCGTCCTTGTTGGCGTCGAACCGCTCCAGCAGGCGCTCGCCCATCATCTCGCCCATCATGCCGCCCATCATGCCCCCATGGCCGCCGGGGCCGGGCTGGGCGAGGGCGGGGGCGGCCAGCAGCAGCGCGGCGCCAGCCAGCAGGGTCTTGGTCAGGGTCTTCATCGCGATCCTCGTCTCCGGTGCGGGCGGCCGGTCATGGCCGCCATCGTCCCTGATACGGACGACCGCCGGAAACCCTGCATCGGGTCAGGACGCGATTTCGATGATCTCGGTCAGTTCACCGGCGGGGCCCCGCACGACGCCGGCGCGCCGCCCGCCATAGGGGGCCGCCGCGATGCGCCGGGGCGGGGCGATCCAGTCGGCCTTCACGGCGTCCAGGTCGGCCGCCTGGAAGCTGCCGATGGCCGTGGCCGGGGGCAGGCGGCCGGGCCGGACGGGCCGCTGTTCCGCCGCCGCCGGAAACCCGTCCAGTTCGATCAGGGACTGCCCGCCCAGCGTCAGGGTGCCCAGCGGGATCTTCGTGCCCTTCTCGGCGCCATAGGCGGCGTTCACCACCCGCACCTCCGCCGGGAAGGCCGGCGCCGCCGTCAGCCCGAACAGCCGCTCGTAGAAGGCCGCCGCCCGTCCGACATCCCGGCAGCCCAGGATCAGCACGAACAGCCGGTCGATGTCGGCCTGGGCCTCCGGCAGGTCGAATCCGGGAAGCTGCCGCTTGATCAGGGTCAGGTAGAAGACCTCGCCCATGGGGCCGGCCACCTGCATGGCCCGGATGGCGTCGGTGAAGCTGAGGTCGGCCGGCGGGCCCAGGATGCGCCACGGCGCCACGGCGAAGGGGGCGGCCAGCGCGTCCACGTCCCTGACCGCCACCTCGATGGCCGCCCAGCCCAGCGTGCGCATCGGCGCCTGCGGCACCGCCTCCACATCCTCCACCAGCCGCAGGAAGCTGTCCGTCCCGCTCGCGGACCGCAGCAGCGCCGTCCGCGCCCCAGCCATGTCCGGCACGCCCCACAGCGTCGCGAGGTCCGCGCCCAGAGGGCCGCGCCGCTCCACGCGGTAATCGAAGAACCGTCTGTACAGCTCAGCCTGCCCGTCCAGGTCCGCGGTGACGATGGTCGCCGCGACCAGGCGTCCGTGGTCGGGATGCGGAAGGGGCGGTGTTGACATGGTGCTTTCTCTCGCCGGTCTCTCGGGGCACCATAGCGCATCGCGCCGACCGCGCCATCCGATGGAATGCGCCGCAATGATCGAGCTGCACACATATGAAACCGGAAACGGTCAGCGCCCGCGCATCATGCTGGAGGAGGTGGGGCTGCCCTACCGCCTGATCCGTGTGGACCTGCCCGCCGGGGCGCAGAAATCGGCCGAATACCTGGCCATCAACCCCACCGGCCGCATTCCCACGCTGATCGACCCCGACGGGCCCGGCGGCCGGCGCGTGGTCGTCCGCCAGTCGCTGGGCGCGCTGGTCTACCTGGCCGAGAAGACGGGCCGGTTCCTGCCGGCGGACCCCGTGGGGCGTGCCGCCGTGATGGACGCGATGCTGCTGGCCGCCACCGACATCCAGCAGTCCATCAACTGCGGCGTCCATCTGCTGATGCTGGCGGCGGTGAAGATGCCGGACGCCGGGCAGGCGCTGATGGAGCGGGCGGCGCAGTCCTGCCGCCACTTGGAGGATTGGCTGGCCGATGGTCCCTGGCTCGCCGGCGGGGATTACACGATCGCCGACATCGCCGCCTTCACCGTCGTCCATACGCTGAAGACCCGGTCCATCGCGCTGCCCGACCTGCCACGCGTCGAGCGCTGGTACCATGCGGTGCTCGAGCGTCCCGCCGTCCGGCGCGGCATCGCCCCGATGGCCTGAAGGCGGAGAGGGCTCCTCAGCCTTCGCCCGCGATCCGGGCTCCCGCCTCCTGGTACAGCCGCCGCAGCCAGGGCAGGGGCCCGAGCGGCGCTTCTACCCAGCTCACCAGCAGCCAGCGGTCGCCACGTCGGCGGTAGAGCGCCGCGACCTGCAGGCTGCCGCCGATCGGCGGATCGTCCGGTGCCGACCCCAGGCGGCAGGCCCAGTCCATGTCGAAGGCGAGCTGGGCGAGGTCGGTCGCCCGCGGGGCCGCCGCATGCCCCCGCGTCCGGGTCCACAGCCGCGCCAGGCGCCCGGCGGTCGCCGACCAGTAGGCCTGGATCGCGTCGTGGCTCGTCATGCGGCCAGCCACTTCTTCCGCAATATAGAGCGGGTCGGACTCCTCCCGATCCCAATAGCTGGACAGGACGTCGATATCGAACCGGCCGAACGCACCCATGTATTCGTCCAGGGTCGCGCGTAACGAAACGGTCAATTCATCCTGTCGTTCTGACATCCACGGGACTCCACAAGCATTCGCCAATCGCAATTGAAGCATGCGGCCGCGAATCTTGGAATGGCCGCCAATCCGTGGTACCCATAATGGCATTAACTGGTTCATGGCGTCCGCGTCTGCCGGGCGCCCCATGAGGGATCGCACGCCGGTGTCGATGGAGCCGGAAAGACGGACGCGCGGTGTCGTCTACGGGAAGAGCCTGGATTTCAGGCCGCAGCCCGTGGCCGGCGACACGCTGCCCAGCCCTGTGAAGCTGACCGACGTCGAGTATGTCGAGCAGCCGCAGAAATCCTGGCGTGACCAGTTCCGCCTGTTCCTCCAGTCCAGCGGCCTCACCACCATCCCGCCGCAGACCCGGCTGCGCTGGCAGGCGCACGAGGTGACGGACTGGCTCCAGGGTTCGCTGTTGGGCAAGGGGCGGGGCAAGCGCGCCTCGATCACCCATCCCTGCCAGCTGCTGGGTGCGATCGACTTCCTGATGGGACTGCCGTCCGAGCTCGATGTCGAGCGACGCATGATCCACACGCTCGTCGGGCGCGGGCTGATCGAATACCGCAAGCGGATCAGCCAGATCCGCGAAAAGCCGATGACCTTCGCCCGGGAGGCGTCCCAGTATTTCTCCCTGGGGTTCCGGGACCAGAGCATGATCAGCAAGGTGTCCAGTCCCGGCGAACATTTCCAGATGGTTCAGAACATCTACAACAACTATTATTTCTTCCGCTCCCATTACATCTTCTCGATCCTGTCGCGTGAGCCGCCGGACGCCGGCAACAAGCTGTTCTCCAAGTTCATGCGCGCGTCGTTCTTCCTGTCCACCATCCAGGAGGACGGCACGGTGGCGCCCAAGCCCTCCTACCGCTCGCTGCCGCCGAAGGAGCATGTGGTGTTCCTGGCGAAGCGCGACATGGCGCTCCAGTCCCGCCTGCGGGAGGACGAGGCCCTGCGCAACGAGATGCAGACCGTCCTGAAGTATTTCCGCCCGCTGCGCTGACGGGCGCCGGTCACTTCACCGCGAACAGGGCGATCTCCGGCACCAGGATCACGGCCGCTAGCGCCACCAGCATCAGCCCGATGAAGGGCAGCACCGCCTTGCAGATGCGCCAGAAATCCTCGCGGAACGCGGTCATCGCCACGATGATGTTGAGGCCGAGCGGCGGCGTTAGATAGCCGATCTCCAGGTTCATGATCATTACGATGCCGAAGTGGACCTTGTCGATGCCGAAGCTCTCGGCCACCGGGGTCAGCAGCGGGGCCAGGATCAGGATGGCGGAGCCGATGTCCATGAAGCAGCCGACCAGCAGCAGCAGCAGGTTGGTCGCGATCATGAACGCCCACTTGTCCGTGATGTTGGCCTGGATGACCTCGACGAGCTGGGTCGGGACCTGGGCGTAGGTCATGAAGACGTTCAGGCTGAGCGCCGTCGCGAGCACCACGAACAGGCCGCCCAGCAGGGTCGACGTCTCGGTGATCGCGTCCAGCGCCTGGCGCCAGCTCATCTCCCGGTGCACCGCCGTCTCGATCAGCAGGGCGTAGATCACCGCCACGGCCGCCGCCTCCGTCGGCGTGAACAGGCCGGAATAGATGCCGCCCAGGATCAGGACCGGCATGAACAGGGCGAAGACGCCCCGCTTCAGCGCCGCCGCGATCTCCGTGCCGTCCAGCGGGGTGCGCGGCCGGTCCAGGTTCGTCAGCACCGCGTACCCGGCGAACAGGGACAGCAGCAGCGCGCCGGGGCCGAATCCCGCCAGGAACAGGTCGGCGATGGAGGTCTCGGTGGCGATGCCGTACAGGATCAGCGGGATCGACGGCGGGATGACGATGCCCAGCGTCCCGCCGGCCGCCAGCGCGCCCAGCGCGAAGTCCTTCCGGTATCCGGCCTGGATCAGGGCGGGGTACATGATCGACCCGACCGCCAGCATGGTGACGACGGACGATCCGGCGATGGCGGCGAACACGCCGCAGGACAGGATGGTCGCCAGCGCCAGACCGCCGGGGATCGGCCGGGTCAGCGCCTTCATGATGTCGATCAGGCGGGCGGCGATGCTGCCCTTCGCCATGATGGCGCCGGCCAGGATGAACAGCGGAATGCTGACCAGCACCTCGCTGTTCGAATTGTACCAGACGTCATAGACCAGATATTCGGGCCGCCCGTCGTCGAAGAAGACGTACAGGTAGAAGGCGACGATCCCGAGGATCACGAAGATCGGCTGGCGCAGCAGGAGCAGCAGCCCGACGACAAGGGCGAGGATGGCCGTTTCCATGGCGCCCGCCTCAGCCCGCCGCCCGCGCGCGGGGCCTGAGATCGGGCCGCAGCGCATAGACCGCGTGCCGCAGCGCCAAGCTGGCGAAGGCGACGGGCAGCACCGCCTGCACCGGCCACACGGCCCAGCCCAGCACCGGGTTCACGTCGCCCAGCCGCGCCGTCTCCGCCGTCACGGCCAGGGCCACGACCGCGAAGACGGCGCAGAACAGGGCGGTCAGCGCTTCCGCCACCCGGTCGACCGCCGGCTCCAGCGCACGGGGGATCAGCCGGTCGAACACGCGGGGCCGCAGATGCCCGCCCGCGTCGGAGGCGAGGCCGGCGCCCACGAAGGCGGCGACGATCATGCCCATGACGCCGATCTGGAGCGCGCCCATCAGCCCGTGGCCCAGCACGGCCCGGGCGGCGACATCGGCGAACACGGCCAGAGCCATCACGATGAAGGCGGCGATGCAGACCGCGCGCTCCACGCGGGTCAGCAGGGCCAGGAACCGTTCCGCCCCGCTCACGCCACCGCTCCCCGACCGTTCATGAAGGCTTCCCCGGACGTTGTCGTTCGTGAGTTCGTCGTTCGTCAGATCGTCATTCGTCAGTTCGTCGGCCGCAGGGCCCGGAACGCGGCCTTGCCCGCCATGACGGTGTCGTAGATGGCGCGGGCGTCGCCGCCGATCCGCGCGATGATGTTCTCATGCAGCGGGCGGGAGATGTCGACCCAGGCCTGCCGCTCCTCCGGGGTCAGGCGGTGCACCTTGATGCCCTGCTTCTCCATGGTGGCCAGCAGGCCGGCGGCCAGCTTGCGCACCTCGACCCGCGTCTCCGCCGCCGTCCCGAAGGAGGCGCGCAGCGCGTCGCGCTGCTTGGCGCTGGCCCCGGCGAACCAGTCCGCGTTCGCCACCACCGCACCCGTGTCGTAGGCGTGC
The DNA here is from genome assembly GCA_029267445.1 of Rhodospirillaceae bacterium. Classification (GTDB taxonomy): domain Bacteria; phylum Pseudomonadota; class Alphaproteobacteria; order Azospirillales; family Azospirillaceae; genus JAJUIU01. The sequence continues at coordinate 15,736 of JAJUIU010000059.1, read as the reverse complement.
TCCGTCAGGGTGAAATCGCTGGCATAGGACCGGGTGATGAAGAAGTGGAACACCACGCCCGAAAGCCCGCCCTGGACAAGGCCCGTCTGCAAGGCGGGCACCAGATCGGCCACGCCCAACGGCACCGGGTCGGCTCCGATCACGCTCAGGAACCCCTGCGCCGCCGGGTTGGGCGATCCCCGCAGCTTCAGGCCCGCCGCGTCGGCCGGTACGCGGATCGCCCGGTTGGCGTAAAGGTTCGTCCAGCCGACCTCCGCCCATTGCAGCAGCTCCAGCCCGTTGCGGCGGAACAGCGCCCGGAACGGCTCCGTCAGGTGCTCCTCATAGATGAAGTCCAGCTCCTCCTGGCTGTCGAACAGGTAGGGGAGCATCAGCACCGTCAGTTCCGGCACCACCGACGACAGGCCCTGCAGCGTGATGCCGCCGATCTGCACGCGGTTGCGGCGGATCGCGTGCATCATGATCTCCTCGTTCCCGAGCTCGCCGCGCAGGAAATAGGTGAGATCGACGTTCGCCTCGGCCGCCCCCAGCCGCTGCTTGAAGCGGACCCACTGGTTGTCCCAGGGGGACTTCGGCGCCGCGTTGGCCGACACCCGGCCCCGCAGCGGCGGCTCGCCCGATGCGGAGGCCGTCCCCGGCGCCAGCCCGGCGAGACCGGCCGCGAGGCCTGCGGTCAGGAGCTGACGGCGATGCATGCGGCGGCCACGTCCTCGGCTGCGGGGTGGATTTGTCCGGACATATTCGCATGACGCCTTGGGCGCGTCGATGCTAAACCCCACCGGTCCCGCGATTCCGGCTATGGTTGGGGCATGTCCGACGATACACCGATCCTGCTCGCCCGCGATGGCGCGATCGCCCGCCTGATCCTGAACCGGCCGGGCAAGCACAACGCCATCACCCTGGAGATGTGGCACGCACTGCCCCGGCTGGCGGCGGAGATCGACGCCGATCCCGCCATCAAGGCCGTGATCGTCACAGGTGCCGGGGCCAAGGCCTTCTCCTCCGGTGCCGACATCGGGGAGTTCGCCACGGTCTACGCCACGCCCGAATCGAGCCGGGCCTACAACGACGCCGTGCGCGCCGGCTTCCACGCGGTGGAGCGGATTTCCAAGCCGACCGTGGCTATGGTGAACGGGATCTGTGTGGGCGGCGGCTGCGGTCTTGCGCTCAACTGCGACCTTCGCTTCGCGGCGGAAGGCGCCCGATTCGGCATCACCCCGGCCAAGCTCGGCCTCGTTTACAGCTTCGCCGACACCAAGCGGCTGGTGGACACCGTCGGCCCGGCCCGCGCCAAGGACATCCTCTTCTCCGGCCGTCTGGTGGAGGCGGAGGAGGCGCTGCGCATCGGCCTGATCGACCGGCTGGTGCCCGCCGACAGGCTGGAGGAGGAGACTCTGGCCTATGTCGGCGGCCTCACCCAACTCAGCCAGTACACGATCCGGGCCACCAAGCGGATCGTGCAGGAGATGGTGGACGGCGCCGACACGGAGACGCCCGTCGCCCGCCGCCTGTTCGACGACAGCTTCGCCGGGGAGGATTTCCGGGAGGGCTACGCCGCCTTCCTGGCCAAGCGTCCGCCCGGCTTCACCTGGGGCTGACCCGTGCCGCCCATGTCCTGGCGGGTGATCGAAAGCGCGCAGAACCCGACCTTCAAGCTGTGGGACGGGCTCCAGGACGGGCGCGGCATCCGCAAGGCCGGGCAGTTCATCCTGGCCGGCCGCAAGACCGTGCCGGAAGCCCTGTCCCGCTGGCCGGGCCGCTTCACCGCCCTGATCGCGACGGAGGAGGGGGAGGTCGCCGACTGGACCCTGCCGCCGCATATCCACCGCTACCGCCTGCCGAAGCCGCTGTTCGACCGGCTGGACCTGTCCGGCACCGGCTTCCCCCTGCTGGTGGGCACGGTGCCGGACATGCCCGCCGCCGATCTGTCGGCCCCGCCGCGCGGGCTGGAGCTGGTCTGCGCCCTGTCCGATCCCAGCAACCTCGGCGCCCTGCTGCGCAGCGCCGCCGCCTTCGGCGTGACCCGCGTGGTCCTGCTGGAGGAGGCGGCGCACCCCTTCCATCCCCGCTGCCTGCGCGCCGCGTCCAACGCCGTGTTCAGCCTGGACCTGGTAAAGGGACCCCGGTGGGAGGCGCTGAATGACGCCGCCGGGCCGGTGCTGGCCCTTGATGCGGGCGGGGAGGACATGGCCGCCTTCCCCTGGCCGCGCGACCTGCGCCTCGTGCTGGGGGAGGAGGGGAAGGGCCTGCCCGCCAGCCTTTCCGTCCGTCGCCTCTCGGTGCCGACGACGGGTGCCGTGGAAAGCCTGAACGCCACGGTCGCGGCCAGTCTGGCGCTGTTCTCCTGGTTCACCGCCACCATCAATGCTGGGCGGTGAATGCGTCCGCCATGCGCAGGATCGCGGCCTCGCCCCAGTGCCGGCCGACGAACTGGATCCCCAGCGGTAGGCCGTCGCCGTCCGTGCCCATGGGCACCGATACCGCCGGGCGCCCGGTGAAGTTGGCCAGCGCCGTCAGGTCCGCCTGATTGGCCGGCACGGGCGCCCCGTGGGGGAAGGCGGCCTGTGGCGCCGTCGGCATCACCAGCGCGTCGAGGGCGTGGGCCCGGAACGCGGCGTCGCAGGCGTGCCCGGCCTCCCGGATGCGGCGCTGGGCGTCCACGATGCGCAGGCTGCCGGCGTCCCGGCCGTAGTGCAGCATCATCAGGAACCCTTCCGTGAACCCCTCCGGCCGCGTGTCCATCTCCGCCGCGTGGGCGAAGGCCCCCTCGGCTTCGGAGATCAGCAGCCCGCCGCGCCGCGCCTTGCCGGGGTCCCAGCCGGGCACCTCGATCCGGCGCACGGTCGCCCCCAACGCCGCCAGCCGCTCCAGTGCGGCGTCGAACGCCGCCAGCACCGCCGGTTGGCAGCCGACCGCATCCACCTGGGCCGGCCGGCCCAGCATCACGCCCGCCAGCGGTGCCGCACCTTTCGCCGGTTCGTACCGCGCGGTCCAGCCGTCCTGTGCCGCCCGGCTTTCCATGCAGTCCGCGTCCCAGCCCGCCATGGTGTCGGTGAACAGGGCGAGGTCGGCCACGCTGCGGGCCAGCGGCCCCACATGGTCCAGCGTCCAGGCCAGCGGAATGACGCCGCGGGTGGAGACGAGGCCGTAGGTCGGCTTCAGCCCCATCACGCCGCAATAGGCGGCGGGGATGCGCACGCTGCCCATCGTGTCGGTGCCCAGCGCCACGGGGCAGAACCGGGCCGCCACCGCCGCCCCCGACCCGCCGGAGCTGCCGCCCGGCGTGTATCCCGGCTTCACCGGGTTCTCGCAGCGGCCGTAAGCCACGTTGTCGTTGGTGGCCCCCAGCGCGCCTTCGTGCAGGTTCAGCTTGCCCAGCAGCACCGCACCCGCATGCTTCAGCCGGGATACGCAGGCCGCGTCCGCCGTCGGCACCCGCTGGCGGTACAGCTCCATCCCGCCGGTGCAGGGAAGGCCGGCCGCGTCGATATTGTCCTTCACCGCCATCGGCACGCCGTCCAGCGGGTGCAGCGTGTGCCCGCCCGCCCGGCGCAGGTCGCTCGCCCGCGCCGCCGCCAATGCCTGGTCCGCCGACACGGTGATGAAGGACCGGATGGCGCCGTCCTCAGCCGCGATCCGCGCCAGGAACGCCTCCGCCACGGCCACGGCGGTCGTCTCGCGGCGGGCGAGGGCCGCCGAGATTTCCGTGGCGGTGAGGGCGGGCCAGTCGGTCATGGGCGGTAATGTCACTACTTCTTCGGGCGCTTGTCGATCAGGCGGATCGGCTTCTGCCGCGTTTCGATGCCTGTCAGCGGCGCCAGCTCGCCGGGGGCGGCAAGCTCGATCGCCACCTCCACGCCCAGGCGGCGGCGCAACAGCTCCTTGAACGCGTCCTCAAGGCCCGCGCGCTCGCCCTTCACCTCGACGGCGACGGTCATCTCGTCCCGCTCGCCCACCTTCTCCACCCGGCAGATATACTCGCCCGTGGCGGCCGGGTTTTCGGAGATGATCACGCCGATCCCGGCCGGGAACACGTTGATGCCGCGCAGCTTCACCATGTTGTCGCTGCGCCCCAGGAAGCCCTTGATCCGCCTGAGGTTCAGGCCGAGGGAGGAGGGGGTGTCGATGAACTGGCTGAGGTCGTTGGTGTTGAAGCGGATGATGGGGAACACGTCGTCCTTGTAGAGGCACGTGCAGACCATGTTGCCCTTCTCGCCCGGGCCCACGACAGCGTGGGTATCCGGGTCGATCAGCTCCAGGTACTGGGCGTCCTCCATGACGTAGAACCCGTCCCGGTCCGGCCCCTCGCCAGCGATCAGGCCGGTGTCGCCCACCCCGTACCAGTCATAGACTTCCGCCCCGCCCCAGGCGGCGGAGATGGCCTCCCGGCTCTCGGCACCCAGATGGCCGGAGATCATGCGGACCTTCAGCTCGTCCAGGATGCCCAGCTCCTTCGCCGTCTCCGCCAGCCGTTTGATGTAGTCGGCGAATCCGACCACCACGGTGACGCCGAAGTCGCGCATCAGCTCCACCTGCGTCACCGACCGGGTCTCCACACCCGTGCCGGCCGACAGGAACACGCAGTTGGTCCAGTGCAGGGCCGCCTCGCGCACGTAATGGCCGCCGTTGATCATGCCGTGGCCGTAGACGCTGTGCATCACGTCGGCCGGCGTCAGGCCCTGCAGGCGCCACACGCGGGCCAGCAGCAGGTTCTGGATCTCCCGCGACCGGGGGCCGAAGAACAGGGGCTGCGGCCGCCCGGTGGTGCCGCTGGTGGTCTGGAAGATCACCGGCGGCCGCTGGTCGGCGGGATAGGTGTCCAGCCCGTGGAAGTCGCCGAAGGGTGGGTTCTCCGCGACCGACTTCATCAGGTCCGTCTTGGAATAGCTGGGCAGCTTCGGCAGGTCGTCCAGCGTGCGGATGTCCCCCGCCTCGATCCCCTGCGCACCCCAGAGCTTCCGGTAGAACGGCACCTTCCAGGCGAAGGCGAGCGTGCGCTGGAACAGCCGTTCCTGCTGGGCGCGCAGCTCGTCCCGGCTGATCGTCTTGAAGCGGGACAGGAACGCATCCCCGACGGGATGGTCGGCGACCATGCGGGCATGGTCCATCGCCTGGAAATAGTCGGGGAATGCCATGATGTCCTTGTCCTTTTCCGTTCAGGCGACCAGCAGCGGCACCAGGGCGGCCACGTCGGCCGCACCCTCCATGCCCTCGACGAATTGGATGACCGCGTCCGCCCGCTCCGGCGGCAGGGCGGGGCTGGCGTAGGACCAGCAGCGGCGGAACTTGTCCCGGTTCTCCTCGGCCGTCAGTGGCACGTCCGGATGGCCGTATACATGGGGCAGCACGACCTCCACCGCGCGGCCGTCGCGCAGGTGCGCAACGAAGCGCTGCGGTTCCATGCTGTTGGGATCGGGGTTGTCGTCCTCGATCACCCGCACCCGCTCGGCGAAGGTATGGACGCAGATGTCCCGCAGGGCCTCCCCCTGGTAGTCGGGAATGTCGCAGGTGCCCTTCGCCATCCACACACCGGCGGTGAAGGGCAGGCACAGCTTGGCGTAGTTCGCCGCCGGGTCCGGGATGTCCGGCCGGCCGACCAGCCGCGCCACCAGGTTCGGCACGTGGCAGTCCAGCCGCTCGATCTCCGGATAGTCGATGGCATGGTCGTCCCGCATCACCCGCAGCGCGTGGATCACCCCATGGGTCAGCCGGCCGGACGGGTAGGGCTTGTGCGCCAGCCGCGCCACCTGCCACACCTTGCCAAGCTGGGCCCAGGCGGGTCCCATGTCGTAGACGTCGCCCTCGTACAGCGGGAAGTATCCGTAGCGCCCGGTCAGGATGTCCTGCGGTCCCATGAACCCGGCACCGGCCAGGTCGCAGGAGGTCAGCGCCGCCCGCGCGTTGAAGCCGATCTGCAATCCCAGCAGCGGCACCCCCTCCAGGTGCGGCTGCAAGGTGCCGGAAAGCTGCCCGTACTGGATGCCGAAGGCGTTCCGCGTGGTCGCATGATCGAAGCCCTCCAGCCGCGCCATCGCGGCCACCGCGCCGAACCCACCGGCCGTCGCGGGGCGGAAGAACCGGATCGGCCCGCGCGCCGCCATGCCCAGCAGCGTGGCCGCGTCCACGCCCACGGCGATGGCCGTCAGCAGGTCCTTGCCGGCCACTGGCCGCCCCGCCGTCGCCCGCCGCTCGCAATAGGCCAGCAGCACCGACAGGATCGTCGCCATCGGGTGCAGCACCGCCCCCTCGTGAACGCAGTCGTACTCCAGGCAATGGATCTGGTAGGCGTTCACGATGGCGGCGGATGGTGCGGGCAGCTTCACCCCCGTCACCCAGGCCGTCGCCTCACCCCGGTCGCCCCAGCCCTTGCAGACCTGGATCAGCCGGTCGACGGCCGCCCCGCTGCTGCCGGCCACGCCCACGCCGATGGTGTCCAGCAGGAACGTCTTCGCCTTCTCCACCGCCACGGGCGGCAGATCCTCGAACCGCGTGCCCGCCACATGGGCGACCAGTGCGTCCAGCTCGCCGCTCACGGCAGCACCTCCGTCAGCGCGTCCAGCCTGCCGCCGTCGGCCAGCGCCAGCGTCCGCGCCACGATGGCCTCGATCCGGCCGGGGGGAAGGCCGCCGGCATCCATCAGGGTGCGCGCCTTGGCCACGATGGCGGCGTCGTCCACCGGGTTCTCCGGGTCGCCCAGCGCGTCCGGCACGTCGGTACGCACTGTCCGCCCGTCGCCGAGCTCCACCGACAGGCCGGTGCCGTAGTGCCGGGGGAAGGCGGCGCCGTAGCGGTCCACAACCTGCACCTGGATGCGCCGGCGCAGGCCCGCCACGTCCGGCCGGGCGATGGCCTCCGGCGTGAAGCTCTCCAGCCTGGGCGGTCCGTCCAGCAGCGTCACCGCCACTGCGTGCTGCAGGCTGAACTTGGCCTCGTGGCTGGTGGTCGGCAGCGGCCGGTCGCAGAAGGTTGCCGCGTCGCGGTAGGTCTCCACCGTCAGCCGGGCGATGTCGGCGGCCTTCGCGTGCTCGCGCAGCAGCAGGGCCGCGTCGATCGCCGCATGGGCGTGGCGGCAGGCCGCCCAGGGCTTGAAACTGGTGGCGAACACCAGCCACGGCCCCTCCGGCTCCGCCACCACGGCGTCGGCATCGGCGTCGGGGCAGGCGGCGGCGTAGAGGCCGAGCCTGCCCTCCAGGATGTCGGCCGGCCCGCTGACGCCGCTCAGCGCCAGCTCCGCCGCCCACAGCCCGGCATGGGCGGCGCGGGCGGTGTGGACCTGCTTGGTCATCACATCCTCCAGCCGGCACTGCCAGACGCCCGACATCTGCGTGCCCGCGTTGCCCAGCGCCCAGACCGTGCGTTGCCGGTCGAGGCCCAGCAGGGAGGCGCACGCCGCCGCCGCCCCGAACGGCCCACAGGTGGCCGTGTTGTGCCAGTGCCGGTAATGTCCCGGCCCGACGGACCGGCCCACCCGGATCACCGCCTCGTACCCGCGCACCACCGCGTCCAGGAACTCGCCCGCGTCCGCCTCCCGGTCCTGGGCGAGGGCGAGGGCGGCCGGCACCACCACCGGCCCCGGATGCAGGATCGCCGTGCGGTGGACGTCGTCCATCTCCAGCACGTTGCCCAAGCCCCCGTTCAGCAGCACCGCCCCATGGGCGTCGATCCGTCCGACGCCGAAGCCGGTCGCACGCCCCTTCGACCAGCGTCCGGCATGGGCGCGCAATGCGCGGCCCGCCAGGCTGTTGGCCCCGGCGGCGGCACAGCCGATCCAGTCCAGCACGTGGCGCGCCGCCCGCGCCCGGTCGGCGGCCGTCACCGGCCGCGCCAGGATGCCCGCCAGCCGCGTGGTCAGGCTGGCCTGTGTCGGCATCTTTGCGGGGGCGGGGGAGGGCATCCGGTGGCCGGAGTGGTGGAAAATTTGTCCGGACATATTTTACGATGGGAACCGGAATGGCAAGTATGACGCCTGTCTGATACGCGACGGAGGATGCGTGGAGCGGATCGCGATCATCCAGGTTCCGGACCTGCTGCGCCCCGGCATGACGGTCTACGTCGCCGGCTGCGCAGGCGAACCCGCCGGCGTGCTGGACGCGATCCGCGCAAGGCCGGACAGTGCGGCCGACGTCACCTTCACCGGTGTCTGGATTCCGGGCGTGAACCGGTTCGACTGGACGGCGCTGACGCCCACCACCCGTGCGCGCTGCTTCTTCGTCACACCCGAACTCCGGGCCGGCTTCGCCCGGCGGCAGGTCGATTTCCTGCCGCTGCACTACACCCGGATCTTCCCCTACCTGCGCCGGGAGGCGGGGATCGACCTCGCCATCGTCACCGTCTCCCCGCCGGACGCGGACGGGATGGTCAGCCTGGGTGTCGCCAACGACTTCACGCCCTCCGTCCTGGACGGTCCCGCCCGGACCCTGGCCGTGCTGAACCCGCACATGCCGGCCACCCATGGGGCCGAACGCTATCCGCTGGAACGGTTCGACCTTGTGACGGAGGACACGTCCCCCCTGGTGACGATGGAGACGGGTGACGTGCCGCCCGACATCGCCGGGGTCGGCCATGTCATCGCCGGGCTGGTGAACGACGGGGACACGCTCCAGCTCGGCCTGGGCAAGGTGCAGGCCGCCGTACTCCAGGCGCTGGAGGGGCGGCGGGACCTCAAGATCCATGCCGGCATGATCTCCGACCCCGTGCTGCCCCTGCTGGACGATGGCACGCTGACCGGCATCGTCACCAATGTGGCGCTGGGCACGGCCCCGCTCTACGAACGCTGCGGGGCCGACCCGCGCATCCGCTTCCGCCCGACCGGCTTCACCCACGATTTCGGCACGCTGCGCGACATCCCGAACCTGGTCGCCGTCAACTCGGTGATCGAGATCGACTTGTTCGGCCAGGCGAACGCGGAGATGCTGGACGGACGGCAGATCTCCGGCCATGGCGGGCTGGTGGACTTCCTGCGCGGCGCGCCTGCGGCCCCCGGCGGCCGGTCGGTGCTTGCCACCGCCGCGGCGGCCAAGGGCGGCAACTTGTCCCGCATCGTGCCGCGCCTGCACCCCGACAGCGTGCGCACCACGATCCGCGCCGACGCCGACCTCGTGGTCACCGAGCATGGCGTGGCCGACTTGCGCCACAAGTCCGTCGATCAGCGGGCCGAGGCCCTGATCGCCATCGCCGCCCCGCGGTTCCGCGACACCCTCGCTGAGGCATGGCGCGGGATGCGCGCGGCGATGTAACGTCCACGGGAGAGGCCGCCTTGAGAGACACCCGCATGGACAAGAGTCCCCCGCTGAGCATGGCGCCGGCCGAGGGCGTGCCGCTTTACCAGCAGGTGGCGAACGAGCTGATCGCCGCCATCCGGGCCGGGACCTATCCGGTGGGCAGCCTGCTGCCGACGGAGAACGAGCTGTGCGACCGCTTCGCCGTCAGCCGCTACACCGTGCGTGAGGCGCTGCGGCAGCTCACCAAGCTCGGCCTCGTCTCCCGTCGCCAGGGCTCCGGCACGCAGGTGGCCGCCGCCGCCCCGGCCCCCGCCTACAGCCAGTCCATGCGGTCCCTGTCGGAGCTGTTCCAGTACGCGCAGGAAACCGTCTACACGATCGACAGGGTGGACCGCGTCACGGCGGACGAGGAGCTGGCCTTCGTCCTCGGCGGCCGGCCGGGCCGCGCCTGGCTGCGGCTGGAGGGTGTGCGGCGCGGGCGCGACGGCCGCCCGATCTGCCGCACGCTGGTCTACGTCCATCCCGACTACGCCGCCATCGAGGCGGAGGTGCGGGGCCACCACGGCCCCATCTACCAGCTGATCGAGGCGCGCTGCGGCGTCACGGTGCGGGAGGTCCGCCAGGAGATCGCCGCCGAACCCATGGGCCGCGAGGTCGCCGAGCGTCTGGGCCAGAAGCCCGGCGCCTGCGCGCTCAGGATCGTCCGCCGCTACGTCGGCGACAACGACAAGCCGGTGGAGGTCTCCATCAACCACCACCCCGCCGAGGGCTTCAGCTACACCATGCGCCTGAAGCGCGAGGAGCTGGGGTGAGCCATGCGCCACCGCACGATCCGGGGCCGCATCGCCTATGTGCATGAGCGGGACGGGGAGACGGGCCGCGAATGGTTCACCGTCACCGTCGGCCCGGACGGCCAGCGCACCGTGCGCGCCCTGTGCGAGATGGACGATGACGGCGTGCTGCGCGACGTCACCTACACGGTCGACCGCGACTGGCGGCCCCACGACGCCTATGTCCGGCTGACGGTGCAGGACGCGTTCCAGGGTGCCGCCTGGTTCCGCTTCACGGACAGCCTGATCGAGTGCGAGACCTGGACCGCCTCCGAAGGCCGCGTTCGCCAGGTGCGGGAGGTGCCCCACCGCCCGCCGGTGTTCGCGCCCCATCCGCTCGCCTGCGACGGCTGGCAGACGGCGGCCTTCGACCATGCCCGCCCCGACCGTGTACAGGTCCTGACGGGCTGCGCCAACAGCTCCCCGCTGCCCAACGGCGCCTCCGGCCCGATGATCGGCCTGATCGACAAGCGCCTGGAATTTGTGGGGGAGGAGCGGGTGACCGTGCCCGCCGGCACCTTCGACACCCGCCACTACCGCATCCTGCTGCCCGACGACCGCCCGCCGCTGGACGTCTGGGTCACGGGCGAGGACCGCGTCTTCGTCAAGCTCACCTGGGCCCTGCTGGACAGCCGGTACGAGTTGACGGAGCTGGAGGGGGTGTAACCCACAAGGCCCGTCGTTTCCGAGGCAAGCGGCCCCGCTTCTTCCCTCTCCCCGGGGGATTGGGAGGGCCCCAAGCCGTCAGGCTTGGGAGGGTGAGGGGGTACGGTCCATCCAAATCGCGATCGAGATGCCCGTAAGGTGGTTCTGAGACACCGTAACCCCTCTCCCTCCCGCTGCGCGGGTCCCTCCCTCTCCCTCAGGGAGAGGGAAGGTTCGCTCACCCCACCGCACCCTTCGCCCGCAGTTCCGCGATCTCCGCCTCGCCATAGCCCACCGCGCGCAGCATCGCGTCCGTATGCTCCCCCATGGCGGGCGTCTCCGGCACCAGCGTGCCCGGCTCGTCGGCGAACTTGATGGGGATGCCGATGTGGGGCGTGCCGGCCGAGTCCCGCACCAGCATCTCCCGCGCCGCCGTCTGCGGCTGGTGGAAGGCCTCGCGCAGGTCCAGCACCGGAGCCCAGCCCACATCCTTGTCGGCCAGGAAGGCCTCCCACTCCGCCCTCGTACGCTGGGCGAAGGCCTCGCGCAGGAACGCCTTCACCGGTTCCTGCCCGGGGCCGGCGGGTGCGCGCGTCACCGGGATCAGGTCCGGCCGGCCCAGCGCCGTCAGCAGCACCTCGGCGAATTTCGGCTCCACCCCGCCCAGGGCGATGTGCCGCCCGTCCTTCGTGCGATAGATGTTGTTGAAGGCCATGCCGCCGAAGCTGCGCTCGTTCTTCACGTCGGGCGCCCGGTCCTCCGCGAACACCGGGCCGGTGACGTTGGGCGTCCAGGCCATCAGGCAGTCCTGCATGGAGATGTCCAGATAGTCGCCCCGGCCGGTCGCCTGCCGGCGGTACAGCGCCATCAGGATGCCCGACAGCGCCATCAGGCTGCCCGCCATGTCGGCCGCCGGGATGTGCGCCATGGTCGGCTGCCCGTCATTGCCCAGGTTGAGGGACAGCACGCCCGCCTGCGCCTCGATCGCCGGGTCGTGCGCCGGCTTGTGGGCCAGCGGGCCCGTCTGGCCGAAGGCAGCGATGGAGCAGTAGACGATGCGCGGATTGCGCGCCGCCACGTCCCTGTACCCCACACCCAGCCGGTCGACGACACCCGGCCGGAACGCCTCCACCAGCACGTCCGCCGTTTCGCACAGCCGCAGCAGCGCCTCCCGCCCGGCCGGGTCCTTCAGGTTCAGCACGACGGACTTCTTGTTCCGGTGGGTGTTGCGGAACCACACCGTCTCGTCGCCGATCCGGTACTGCACGTGCCGCACCGGCTCCCCATGGCCCGGCGGCTCCACCTTGATCACTTCGGCCCCGTGGTCCGCCATCATCATGGTCAGGTGCGGACCCGGCAGGAACATGGACAGGTCGACGACGCGTAGGCCGGACAGCTTCATCACACCACCTTCGCCGCCTTCAGCCCCTCGATCTCACCCGCCCCGTATCCCAGCTCGTCCAGGATCGCGTCCGTGTCCGCACCCAGCTTCGGGGCGGCCTGGACCGGCGTCCAGGAATCGTCGATGCGGATCGGGTTCGCCAGCATGCGGAAGCCCGGATGCTCCGGGTGGGGGTGGGGCATCAGTTGCCCGCGCTCCGCCACGTACGGATTGTCCAGCGCCTTGGCCAGGTCGTAGACCGGGGCCGCCGGTATGTCGCCGGCGAACACCTCCAGCCATGCCGCCGTGGGCTTGGTGCGCAGGATCGGGTCCAGGATGGCGACCAAGGCCTCCCGGTTACGCCGCCGCTCGGGGAAGCCCTTGAACCGCTCCTCCGCGATCAGGTCCGGCCGGCCGACCTTTTGGCACAGAAGTTCCCAGAACTTCGGCGTGATGCACATGATGAAGACCCAGCCGTCCGCCGTCGGGAACAGCTCGCACGGCACGGTGCTCGGATGGCCGGAGCGGGGGCGGCGCCCCGTCTGGTCGCCCGCGTTCAGGTACCAGGTCGCCGGATAGGTGAGCTGGTGCAGGGCCACGTCGAACAGGCTGACATCCACGTCGCGCCCCTGGCCGGTCTTCAGCGCCGACACCAGGGCCGCCGTGAACGCGTAGGCCATGGTCACGCCGGTCATGTAGTCGACCATGCTGAGGCCCATGCGCGTGGGCGGGCCGTCCGGCTCCCCGGTCAGGTGCAGGTATCCCGCCTCCGCCTGCATCAGGTAGTCGTAGCCCGGCCACGCCGCGCGCGGGCCTGTGCGCCCATAGGCGGACAGGTGGGCGCAGACGATCCGCGGGTTGAGGCCCTTCAGCGCGTCGTAGGTCAGGCCCAGCTTGCCCGGCTGGTCGCCGCGCAGATTGTTGGCGACCCCGTCCGCCGTCGCCACCAGCCTATGGAAGATCGCCCGCCCCTCCGGCGCCTTCAGGTCCAGGGTGAGGGACCGCTTGTTGCGGTTGAAGGTCTGGTAGAACTGGCTGTCGTTGGCACCCAGGTAGTGCGGACCCGCCCCGCGCGACATGTCGCCCGTGCCCGGTGCTTCGATCTTGATGACCTCGGCGCCTAAGTCCGCCAGGTACATGGTCCCCCACGGCCCCGCCCCATACTGCTCGACCGCCAGGACGCGGATGCCGGTGAGGGGGAGGTGGGTCATGTCGGGGGCGTCCTTGATGACGGTGTGCGGCGTCCCTCGTGCTTCGACGGGCTCAGCATGAGGGACGCTTTCGGGACCTGCGCTTCGGTGCGGCCAAGCTCCCTCACCCTGAGCCTGTCGAAGGGCGAGGGAGCGTCACGCTGGATGGCGCCTCACACCCGGTTCCGCTCCACCAGCTGCTTGGCGATGATGATGCGCTGCATCTCGTTGGTGCCCTCGCCGATGCACATCAGCGGGGCGTCGCGGTACAGCCGCTCGATCGGGTACTCCTTGGAATAGCCGTAGCCGCCATGGATGCGCATGGCGTCCAGGCTGTTCGCCACGGCGGCCTCGGAGGCGAAGTACTTCGCCATCCCGGCCTCCATGTCCACCCGCTCGCCCCGGTCATAGGCGCGGGCCGCGTTGTAGGTCAGCGCGATGGCCGCCTCCGACCGGGTCGCCATTTCGCCCAGCATCAGCTGCACCGCCTGGTGCTCGGCGATGGGCTTGCCGAAGGTCTTGCGGATCTGCGCGTACTTCACGCTCTCGTCCAGCGCCCGCTTGGCGATGCCGCAGCTCCGCGCCGCGATGTTGATCCGCCCGAGCTCCAGGCCGCCCAGCGCGTTCTGCATGCCCTTGCCTTCCACACCGCCGACGAGGTGGTCCTTGGTCAGGACATAGTCCTCGAAGATCAGCTCGGCGGAATCGATGCCCTTGTAGCCCATCTTCTCCAGCTTCTTGCTGACCTTGAAGCCGGGGCCCTTCTCGGCGATGAACATGGACATGCCCTTGTGGCGGGGTTCCGCCTCCGGGTTCGTCTTCACCAGCAGGGCGAAGCACTGGCCCTGGATGCCGTTGCTGATCCAGGTCTTGGTGCCGTTGATGACGTAGCGGTCGCCGTCCTTCACCGCCCGGGTGCGGATCGCCTGCAGGTCCGTACCCGCGTCCGGTTCCGTCAGGGCCAGCCCCCCGCGCAGTTCGCCGCTGGCGAACTTCGGCAGGTAGTGGGCCTTCTGCTCCGGCGTGCCGTGGCGCTGGACGATCTGCGCCATGATCAGGTGGGAGTTGAAGATGCCGCTCAGCGACATCCAGACCTCCGACACCGTCTGCACCACGCGGGCATATGTCGTGGCCGACAGGCCCAGCCCGCCATACTCCGGGTCCACCGTGGCGCCGAACAGGCCCAGCTCCTTCATCTGCTCGACCATCTCGGTCGGGTAGATGTCGTCATGCTCCAGCGTCTCGACATGCGGGCGCACGTCGCGGTCGAGCCATTTGCGGATGCTGTCGAGGATCTGCTCCTCGAAGTCGGCGTCGTGGTGGATGGCGTCCATGGTTCTCTCCGTCCCGCATCGGCCCTCGCCCTTCGACGGGCTCAGGGTGAGGGCCGCTCGTCTGGTTTCGCCGCGGCTCCAGGCTTGGCGGCGTGTTGTATTCGCCCGCCATCCTCACCCCGAGCCTGTCGAGGGGCGGGGATGGCGGAAAAGCTCAGTACCGGGCCTTCTCCTCGGTGTCGAAGCCGCGCTTGGCGATCAGCATGTTGCGCTTGAAGGTGCAGACCAGCGTGCCGTGCTGGTTGAAGCCGTCGGTGCGCACCGTGACGATGCCAGCGTTCGGCCGCTTGGCGCTCTCCCGCTTGCCCAGCACCTCGGACTCGGCCGTCAGCGTGTCGCCCGCGAACAGCGGGTGGGTCAGCTTGATCTCGTCCCAGCCCAGGTTGGCGATGGCCTTCTGGCTGACGTCCGTCACGCTCATGCCCACCATGATCGCCACGGTCAGGGGCGAGCAGACGATGCATTTCCCGAACTCGGAGTGCTTGGCGTACTCACTGTCGAAATGCATCGGATGCGTGTTCATCGTCAGCAGCGTGAACCAGATGTTGTCCGTCTCGGTGATGGTGCGGCCCGGCCGATGCTCGTAGATGTGGCCGACCTCGAAGTCCTCATAGTAACGGCCGAAGGACTCGCGGAAGCGGTTGGGGCCGACCTGCTTGTGGGTGACGCTCATCGGATCCTGGTCCTTCGTCTTCTTCTTCCGGGGTTTCAATGGGTCGCGGCGGCGCGGGCCAGCACCCGTTCGGCCGCGCGCACGACGGGCTTCTCCACCAGCTTGCCGTCCAGCAGCAGCACGCCGTTCGGATCGGCGGCCAGGGCCTCCACGATGCGGCGCGCCTTGGCGACCTCGTCGGCGCTGGGGGTGAAGACGTCATTCACCACCGGCACCTGGGTGGGGTGGATGCAGGCCTTGGCGGTGAAGCCCAGGTCCTTGACCCGCTCCGTCTCCTCCAACGCCTCGTCCGCACCCCAGGCGAGCTGCAACGCCAGCGCGGCTTTCAGCTCGGAGCGCATCGCCGCATCCACTCCCCGCTCCCCATGCCCTCGCGTGGCGGGCAGGATGCCTCTATCTCTGGCGCGGAGCCATGGGGGACCGCATGCAGCGCGAGGCGATGGAGTTCGACGTGGTGATCGT
>JAJUIU010000083.1 GCA_029267445.1 Rhodospirillaceae bacterium | reverse complement strand
GCCGTGGACGAGATCATGGGACTGCGCCACCGGGATTACCCGGTGTTCGGCGTGCAGTTTCACCCCGAGTCGATCCTGACCTCCTACGGCCACGACCTGCTCCGGAATTTCCTCGCGGAATCCGCCTGACCCGCCATGGAGATCCAGGCCGCCATCGCCAGGGCCGTCGCGGGCGGGGATCTTACCGAGGCGGAGATGGGCGACGTGATGCGCATCGCGATGCGCGGCGAAGCCACGCCGGCGCAGATCGCGGGCTTCCTGGTCGCCCTGCGCATGAAGAGCGAAAGCATTGACGAAATCACCGGTGCCGCCATGGTCATGCCCGCCGCCCGCAAGGTGGCGAAGGACAACAAGGTCGACACCTCCACCATCGCCGGTACCGGCAAGGACGGGCGGGTGACAAAGGGTGACGTCCTCCAGGCGATGGAGCAGCCGCGCCCTGCCGCCCCGGCCCCCGCGCCGAAGCCCGCCGCCCCGTCCGGCCCGCGCCCGCGCGCCGAGCTGGAGGAGCGGGTCCGCATGACCCGTCTGCGCCAGCGCATCGCCGAGCGACTGAAGGAGGCGCAGAACACGGCCGCCATGCTGACCACCTTCAACGAGGTGGACATGTCGAACGTGATCGCCATGCGCAACCAGATGAAGGACGCCTTCGAGAAGAAGCACGGCGTGAAGCTCGGCTTCATGTCCTTCTTCGTGAAGGCCGCCATCGTGGCGTTGCGGGAGCTGCCGGCCGTCAACGCGGAGATCGACGGCACCGATCTGGTCTACAAGAACTACTACGACATCGGTGTGGCCGTCGGCACGCCCCAGGGCCTCGTGGTGCCGGTCGTGCGCGACGCCGACAAGCTCAGCTTCGCCGGGGTGGAGAAGACCATCGGCGACCTCGGCAAGAAGGCCCGCGACGGCAAGCTGTCGATGGAGGACCTGTCGGGCGGCACCTTCACCATCTCCAACGGCGGCGTCTACGGCAGCCTGATGTCCACGCCGATCCTGAACCCGCCGCAGTCCGGCATCCTCGGCATGCACAAGACCATGGACCGCGCCGTCGTCGTGAACGGCAAGGTGGAGGTGCGGCCGATGATGTATCTCGCCCTCTCCTACGACCACCGGATCATCGACGGCCGCGAGGCGGTGACGTTCCTGGTCCGGGTGAAGGAGTGCATCGAGAATCCGGAGCGCATCCTGCTGGACGTCTGACCCGGCCACGGGGCGCGCGCGCCGCAAGAAGAAGGGGGCCGTCCTTGGGGGCGGCCCCTTTTTCCATCCCTGTCCGGCCGGGCCCCGGTTCGACGTGGCGTCCATGACATGCGTGGCCGATGCCGCTACGGGCTGGGGCGCTCCCTCATTCGCGTTGCCTTGTTAACACCGATGGGCGACCATCCCCCGACGGGCTGATCCGGACGGACGCATGGTTCCCGAGGCGATCATCATCTCCTTCCTCATCATGATGGGGGCCGCCGGGGTTCTGGCGGCGGTGTGGCTGCACACCCGGACGGAGCGTTACGCCCTGGGCTGGGCCGCGATGCTGGCCTCCTCCGCGCTGGGCTGGCTGGTGTTGTCCATCCCCGGCTCGCCGGACTGGCGCCTCGCCCTGCTCCAGGCGGTGACGGGCGATCTGCTCTACCTGGCCGGGATCGCGGGCCTCGCGCTCGGCACGGCCCGGTTCTTCGACCAGGTGGCCCCGCATCGGGGCTGGTTCATCGTCGCCATCCTCTGCCAGCCCGCCGCCTGGACCGCCCTGCTGCTGGGCGACATGCTGGCGCGGGAGTTCATCGCCACCTCCGCCATCGCCCTGCTGATGGTGCCGACGCTGCTCATCATGGCCCGCCACCCGCGCCGGAATCTGGGCGAGAGCGCGATGCTGTTCTCCTGCCTGTCGGTGCTGGCCACGACGGTGACCTATCTCGTGCTGCTGGTGATCGAGCGCCCCGTCGACGTCTACTCCATCGACAATACGGGCTACCGGTTCCTGTCCATGGCCATGCCGCTGACGGCGACCGCGCTGGCCTTCAGCGCCCTGGTCGCCGCCACGCTGCGCCAGCTCGACCGGGTGCGGGACCAGGCGCGGGCGCTGGAACTGGCGGTGCGCGAGGCCGAGCGGGCCAACCGCGCCAAGAGCGAGTTCCTGGGTGCCGTCAGCCACGAGATCCGCACGCCGGTCAACGCCATCATGGGCGGTCTGCAGATCCTGGGCGCCACTCCGCTGGACGATCGGCAGGCGCAGTGCGTGTCCATGATGGGCAAGGCGGGGGAGACGCTGACCGTCCAGCTTGACGACCTGCTGGACATCACGCGGATGGAGGCGGGGCGGATGACGCTGGACAGCGTCCCGTTCGACCTGCACCGCCTGCTGTCCGACACGGTGGAGCTGATCGCGCCCAAGGCGGCGGAGAAGGGGCTGTCCATCGGGCTGGAGATCGGCTCCGCCGTGGCGCGCACGGTGCGGGGCGACCCGGTGCGCCTGCGCCAGGTGCTTCTGAACCTGCTCGGCAACGCCATCAAGTTCACCCGGTCGGGCGGCGTCACGGTGACCGCCACCCGGACGGTCGCCGGGGCTGGCGCCGGGTCCGACGCCGTGCGCCTGTCCGTCACGGACACCGGCATCGGCATCCCGGCGGACAAGCGCGCCGGCATCTTCGAGGCGTTCGCCCAGGCCGACGGCTCGATCGCGCGGCGCTTCGGCGGGGCCGGGCTCGGCCTCGCCATCAGCCAGGGGCTGGTCCGGCTGATGGGCGGCGCCATCACGCTGGAGAGCGAGGAGGGGCTGGGCAGCACCTTCCATATCGACCTTCCGCTGGCGCTTGCGCCCGATGGCGGTGCGGAGGCGGAGCCCGCCCTGCCGCGCTGGTCCCGCACGCTCACCCTGCTGCTGGTGGAGGACGAACCCGTCAACCGCTTCGTCGCCACGGAACTGCTCTCGAAGCATGGGTTCCGCGTGCTCGCCGCGACCTCGGGGGCCGAGGCGCTGCAGCTTCTCGCCACGGCACCGGCGGACGCGGTGCTGATGGATCTGGGCATGCCTGAGATGGACGGGTTCGAGACCACGGCCCGGATCCGCGCCCAGACCGGGTTCGCCGACCTGCCCGTCATCGCGCTGACGGCGAACGTCCTGCCGGAGACCATGGCCCGCTGCCGGGCCGCCGGGATGGCGGGGTTCGTCGCCAAGCCGATCCGCCTGCCGGTGCTGCTGCGTGTGCTGGCGGAGTCGCTGCCCCCGGACGAGGGGCATGAGGGTGCCGCGTCCCCGGACGTCCCGGGCAAGGCCGTCAGGCTGGCCGACCTGCGGGAACAGGTAGGGCCGGAGGTGATGCTGGAGATGACGGCCAAGGCGCTGGAGGCCGCCGCCGCCGCCCGCGCGGCCCTGTCCGACGGACGGCTCCTGCGCTCCCGGCGGCGGGTCGCGGACATCGCCCACCGGCTGGTGGCCAGCCTGGACCTTGTCGGCTACGCGGACGCGTCGGCCGCCGCGCGCGCCCTGGAACAGGCGGCGGAGGAGGGGCGCGTCGCCGATCTCAAACCGCTGCGCGACACCCTGCTCGCCCGGCTGGACGCCCTGCCGGACTCCGTCCCGCCGCCGCTCGACCGGCTGTCGGCGGAATAGGCCCGGATCAGACCTTGTACGCCAGCCGCACGCCGCCCCAGTGCCGCCCGCGCACGATCACGGGGGCCGACACGTCCTTCATCAGGGCGAACTTGCCCCCGCCCATGTCGCGCCGGTAGGCCTGCAGCAGGAAGGGCTGCGTGTTGCGTCCGGCCGCCAGCCCGACCCGGTCGTTGAAGACGCGGCGGTTGCGGCAATTGGCCGTGTTCCAGGCGACCTCCCCCGGCCGCTGCGGCTGGCTGAACTTCCTGTTGTGCGTCGGCAGATAGCCGTTGCGGTCCACCGCCGCGCAGAACACGATCCGCTCCGACAGGGTCAGCACCGGCTCCTGGATGGCTGGCAGCACGCGGTCCGTCATCTCCGTGAAGCGCGTCATGACCTGCTGCGGCTCCGTGCCGGGGATCGGCCGGTATTCCTGGTCGAACAGGTCGTTCTCGTTCAGCCGGCCCGCAGCCAGCTCCGCCTCGAACGCGGCAGCGACACGGGCCGCCGCGTCGCGCACGGCGGTGATGAAGGGCGTGTCCACGGTCTCCACGCCCAGCTCGGCGCTGGCGCCGATCAGCCGTTCGCTGGCGCCGATCAGCCCGTTCAGCTGGTCCCTCGCGCTGGCGAGGCTGGAGCTCGACTGCGACACCCCGGCGGCCAGATCGACGATCCGGCCCTCCACCGTTTGGATGCTGGCGGCGATGGCGGCCGTGGCGTTGGCGATCCGGTCCTGCTGCCCGTCCACGTCGGTCATGGCGCCGGCCACGGCCTGCATGACGGCGCCGATCCGGTCCGTGTCCTCGCGGACGGAGGCCGCCTTGGCCACGCTGGCCGTGCTGCGGGCCATCAGGCCGCGCGCCTGTTCCGTCAGGAAACGCAGGGTCTCGTCGATCTCCTGCGTGGCCTCGCCGGTCTTGCCGGCCAGGCTCTTCACCTCCGTCGCCACCACGGCGAATCCGCGCCCGGCGGCTCCGGCGCGGGCCGCCTCGATCGTGGCGTTCAGCGCCAGCAGATTGGTCTGCTTGGCGATGGCGTTGATCTCCTTCGCCACCCGCGCCACCCGGGCCAGCGCGTCCTCCAGCCCGCGCAGCTGGCTCTCGATGCCGGTGACGTCCTCGGTCAGGCCGACGATGTCCCCGATGGCGCGCTGCACCTGCTCGCGGCTTTCCTGGACCTGGCCGCGCGCGCGGGCGGACACCTGGCGCGCCGCCTCCGCCGCGTCGGTCACGCCGCGGTTGCGCTCGCTCATGCCGGCCGCCTCGCGGCGCAGCTCGTCGAACACCTTGGCCTGCTCCGCCACGCGGGCGGCCACGTCGTCCACATGGCCGGCCACGTCGGCGATCGACACGCCGAGGTCGCCGACGTCGCGCGCGATGTTGGAAATCGCCGCCGTCGCGTCCCCACCAGTCACAGGCGCACCTCCCACGGGCCGTCCGAACGAACCGTCAGCCATCCCTGTCCCCCACGCGAATGCCGGTTCACCCGGCCATCACTAATCCACGTGGCTATAAAAAGGATTACCGCGCCCACAAGTCCATCCTTCCTTTCGGCAGATTCTTCGTGTGACTAATCTTTCGCTCGACCTCCAGGTGGACCCGCACCCCGGTCGAGCCATGCGGGCGCGCGGTGGGTGCGGTGCGTCCGGAACGGCCCGGCGGGCTGTGGACAGGGGCGTAAGGGCTTGCGATAACTTGGCCCGCCCACCATCGAACCGGGCCGGACGGCCCTCCCGTTCCTTCCTGATCACGGACATTCCCCATGGCGGACACGAACTTCGACCTGGTCGTCATCGGCAGCGGCCCCGGCGGCTACGTCGCCGCGATCCGCGCCGCGCAGCTCGGCATGCGGACGGCCTGCGTGGAGATGCGGGCCACACTCGGCGGCACATGCCTCAACATCGGCTGCATCCCGTCCAAGGCCCTGCTGACCGCCAGCGAGAAGTACGAGGAGGCGCGGCACCATCTGGGCGCCTTCGGCGTAAAGGTGGGCGGGGTGGAACTCGACCTCGACGCCCTGATGGCCCACAAGGACAAGGTGGTGAAGTCCAACGTCGAGGGTGTCGACTACCTGTTCAAGAAGAACAAGGTCACCCGCTTCCACGGTCGCGGCTCCATCGCCGCGCCGGGCAAGGTCACGGTGACCAAGGACGACGGCTCGGCGGAGACCATCACCGCCAAGAACATCCTGATCGCCACCGGCTCCGACGTCATGCCGCTGCCGGGTGTCGAGATCGACGAGAAGCGCATCGTCTCCTCCACCGGCGCCCTGTCGCTGAACCCGCTGCCCAGCAGCATGGTCGTCATCGGCGGCGGCTACATCGGGCTGGAGATGGGCACCGTCTACGCCCGCCTGGGCACCAAGGTGACGGTGGTGGAGTATCTGGACCGCGTGCTGCCCGGCATGGACGGCGAGGTCTCCAAGCAGATGCAGCGCATCCTGCAGAAGCAGGGCCTGACGTTCAAACTCGGCATGAAGGTGACGGGTGCGAAGTCCGGCAAGAAGTCCGTCGCCCTGACCGTGGAGCCCGCCAAGGGCGGTGCCGCCGAGACGCTGGAGGCCGACGTGGTGCTGGTCGCCATCGGCCGCCGCCCCTACACCGAGGGGCTGGGGCTGGAGGCCGTGGGCGTTGAGCTGGACGAACGCCGCCGCGTCAAGGTCGACCACCATTTCCGCACCAACGTGCCCGGCATCTGGGCCATCGGCGACGTCATCGCCGGCCCCATGCTGGCCCACAAGGCGGAGGAGGAGGGGGTGGTCTGCGCCGAGGTGATGGCCGGCCAGTCCGGCCACATCAACTACGAGACCATCCCCGGCGTGGTCTACACTTGGCCGGAGGTGGCGAGCGTGGGCCGGACGGAGGAGCAGCTGAAGGAGGCCGGGGTCGCCTACAAGGTCGGCAAGTTCCCGTTCAGCGCCAACGGCCGCGCCCGCGCCATGAACAGCACGGACGGCTTCGTGAAGATCCTGGCCGACGCCAAGACCGACCGCATCCTGGGCGCCCACATCATCGGGCCGAACGCAGGCGACATGATCGAGGAGCTGGGCCTCGCCATGGAGTTCGGCGCCAGCGCGGAGGACGTGGCCCGCACCAGCCACGCCCACCCGACCCTGACCGAGGCGATCAAGGAAGCGGCCCTCGCCGTCGATGGCCGCCCCATCCACATCTGAGGTCCGGCCGGGCGGGCGCCGGGGCTGCGGGTTCCCCGCGGTCCCGCAGCCCGATGCCGGTCCCCCCAAGCGCGTCCCTCTCCCCCCCGGGGAGAGGACAGGAGTGGGGGCGCCACCACCCGCTTCGGCCTGGCCGGGGAACGCGCAACCACCCCCTCTCCCAACCTCTCCCCGGGGGGGAGAGGGGTTTCGACCTTGCCCGCCGGTGCAGAACCCCTCACCCGGCTCACTGGCGTTCGCCCCCCGCTCCCCCAAGGGGCGAGGGGTTTCCCTGGGCCGCGCACACAACAGGGGGCCGGGTGTAATTGAGGCCGACCCGCTGCGGCGCCAAGTTCCCCCCCCCCCCGGGCGGGAGAGGGTGGCGACCGGAGGGAGCCGGGTGAGGGGGGCGGTTCAGCCCGCGCCCGGCGTTCCCATGACCGGGCTTGGTCGGCCATGACCGGCGGGCCGGAACAGGCCGGCCGCGACCGGCGGCTCGCCTTGTCGCTCTGCCTGCTGGAGATGGCGGGCATGGCCGGCACGATGACGCTGCCGGCCCTGCTGCCGCACTACATCCCGGCCTGGTCCCTGACCGGGACGGAGGCCGGGTGGCTGACCGGTGTGGCCCAACTCGGCTACGTGCTGGCGGTCCCATTCCTGGTGACCTGGACCGACCGGGTCGATCCGCGCCGCATCTACATCGCCTCCACCCTGCTGGCCGCCCTGTCGCTGGCGGGGTTCGCCCTGCTGGCGGACGATTTCTGGACCGCACTGCTGTTCCGGGCCCTGGGCGGGGTGGGGCTGGCCGGCACCTACATGCCGGGCCTGCGCATCCTCAACGACCATCTGACCGGCCCGCGCGCCACGCGCTGGCTTTCCCTCTACACCGCCAGTTACGGGCTGGGGGTCAGCGGCTCGGTGCTGCTGGCGGGCTGGGTGGCGGCGGCCTTCGGCGTCCAGGCGGCCTTCTGGGCGGCGGCGGCGCTGACCGGGGCAACCGTGCTGGCGGCGCTGGTCCTGCTGCCGCCAGCCCCTCCCGACCGGCCGGTGGCGGAGGGGGCGTTGCTGGATTTCCGCCCGGTGCTGACCCACCGGCCCGCCATGGGTTACATCCTGGCCTACGCCGCCCACTGTTGGGAGCTGTTCGGCACGCGCGGGTGGCTGGTCGTCTTCCTCGTCTTCGCCGCAGGGACCACCGGCGCCGGGCTGACCAACGCCGCCATCGCCACCTTCGCCAGCCTCGTGTTCCTGCTGGGCATCCCGGCCAGCGTGATCGGCAACGAGCTGGCGGAGAAGTTCGGACGCACCCGCTACATCAGCGGCGTCATGCTGACGTCGGCCCTGGCCGCCACGGCGGTGGGGTTCGGCGGCGGCTTGCCCTTCCTGCTCCTGGCGCTTCTCGTCACCATCCACGTCGTCACGGTGAACGCCGACAGCGCCTCGCTCACGGTGGGGGCGGTGACCAACGCCGTGCCCGGCCGCAAGGGGGCCACCATGGCCGTTCATTCCTGCCTGGGCTTCACCGGCGCCTTCCTGGGGCCGGTCGCCTTCGGTCTGGTGCTGGACGCGGCAGGCGGGCCGGACGACGCCACAGCCTGGGGGGTGGCCTTCATGAGCCTGGGGGCGGTGGTGGCGCTCGGGCCGCTCGCCCTGCGCCTCGCCGCCCGGCCAGCTCGGACCCGGGCCTAGACCCTGAACGCGTCCGGGGACAGGTCGGGCTTCGTCTTCTCCCCAAGCGCGGCGCCGAGGGCCAGGGCCAGCCCCTCGTTGATCAGGCGCCAGACCGCCAGCAGCACCGCCGCGATGACGATCTCGATGCCGATCTGCACCAGGGTTGGGGCCAGCAGGTAGCGCGCGTCGGCCCAGCCCTGCATCGCCGCGCCGACGACATAGCCCAGGATCAGGATCAGGCCGAACCCGTGGACGATGCGCACGAACCCGTTGCCGCGCAGGCGGTCCAGCGGGCGTCCGCCGGGGATCAGCATCGTCCGGGTGATCAGCACCATCTCGTTGATCAGGTCGTTGGCGCGCGCCATGCGGTCTCCTCCAGGGCACCAGGGTGCGGCGCCCGTATATCCCTTGTATTCTTGTGGTCATTCCGCCACGAGGGATTGTGCCATCTCCCGGCGGGGGTGGGAACCCCCAAGGCGGGCGTCACCCCTTTGGCGGGCGTCACACAAAGCACGTCACCGCCGCGCGCGCGGATGCGCCGTCTCGTAGACCGACAGCAGCTGTTCGGCGTCCACGTCGGTATAGCGCTGGGTGGTGCTCAAGCTGGCATGGCCCAGCAGGTCCTGGATGGCGCGCAGATCCGCCCCGCCGCCCAAGAGATGGGTGGCGAAGCTGTGCCGCAGCGCGTGCGGCGTGACGCTGTCCGGCAGCCCCATCAGCGTGCGCAGGTCCCGCATCCGCCTGCGCGCCACCCCGTCCGACAGCCGGTCGCCCCGCGCGCCGACGAACAGCGGCGCCTCCCGCCCGCCGGGCCATGGACAGGCGGCGAGGTATTCGGCCACCGCCGCGTTCACGGCCGGCAGCACCGGCACCTGCCGCTGCTTCGACCCCTTGCCCAGCACGCGCACGGTCTCCGCGTCCGGCGGCAGGTCGCCCCGGTTCAGCCCCAGCCCTTCGGAGATGCGCAGGCCGCAACCGTACAGCAGGGTGAACAGCGCCCGGTCGCGCAGGCCGATCCAGGGCGCGTCGGCGTCCCCCGCCTCCTCCAGCAAAGTCTTCGCGTCCGCCGCCGTCAGGGGCCGGGGCACCGGCTTGTTCACCTTGGGGCTGACCAGGGACCCGATGGCGGGGTTGTGCAGCGTGCCGGTGCGGTCAAGCCACTTGAACAGGTTGCGCACGCCCGAGACGCCGCGCGCCCGGGTCGACGCCCCGGCGCCGTCCAGCGCCCTGGACGCGAGCCACGACCGGAAATCCGCGAGCTTCAGGGCGGCGAGGTCGTTCAGGCTGGGCGGCGCCCCCCGGTGCTCCATCACGAAGGCCAGGAACCCCGCCACGTCGGCCCGGTAGCTCTTCAGCGTATGGTCCGAACAGCCCTTCTCCGCCACCAGCCAGCGCTGCCAGCGCTCCAGCGCGTCCTGCACGTCGGGCGCGGCGGAATAGCCCAGCGCGGTCATGACGCGGTTCCATGCGCATGCGACGAGAGCCGTTCGGGCAAGCGTCGACGGCCGTCACCCCTCACCCCCCTCGCTCCGCTCGGGACCCTCTCCCGCAAGGGGAGAGGGGGGACTTGGTGCCACCTCGGTTCCGCCTCGGCAGCATCGGGTGTCACAGGATCGGGCGCGGACAAAGTAAACCCTCTCCCCTTGCGGGAGAGGGTGGTGAGCGTCAGCGAACCGGGTGAGGGGTGGGTTTCGTCGCCATTCCAGACGCAGCCAAACCCAGCCACCGGCCAGAGGGATATGGGCTTCGCGGCGGACAGGGATCGCACGGCCCGTTCCCGCCTCACCTTGGCAGGTCGAGCCAGCCGCGGATGCAGCGTTCCACCACGCGGGCGAGGAAGGTCAGCAGTTCCGTGCCCTGGCCGGGGTGGAACATGTCCGGCTCCCGGCTGCCCAGCGCCAGCAGACCGGTGGGCGCTTCGCTGCTGATGCGCAGCTTGACCAGCGCCTCGGACCGGACGAGGCCGGCCCCGGCGCCGTAGATCTCCGGCAGGCCCTGCGCGCCGCCGCGCAGCACCACGTCGCGCTTGCCCATCAGCGTGCCGATGGCGCCCGTCTCCCACACCTGCACGCCGCTGCGGTTCACATGCGGGATTTCCGGGCCCGCCGCCTCCACCACCAGGGCCGCCACATCCAGGTCCAGCAGCACGGCGAGGTCGGTGGTGATGGTCTGGATCAGATGCTCGAAGCTGGTGGCGTCCAGCAGGAACAGCACGGCCGCGTGCACGCGGTTCTGGTTGTTGACGTTGGCGCGGGTTGTCGTCACCAGCTCCCGCTGCTGGTCCTGCAGGCGGCCCACCTCGTTCTGCAGGCGGCGGACCATGAAATGCTGCAGGTCGACCACGCCGTTGCCCCGGTCGGCCAATGGCGGCACCAGGTGGGCCACCAGGTCCGGCCGCTGGCTCAGGAAGTCCGGATTGTCCCGCAGGAAGGCGGCCACATCCTCGGCCGTCAGCTCGTCGCCCAGGGGGCTGGTGATGTGTCCGGTCTCGCGGGCCATCGTCGTCTGCTCTCCCCATCAGCGGCCCGAGGGCCGGGTCGACACTCACTCGGCCGCGGCGCGGCGCGGGATCGGCTGGTCCAGGATGGTCTGGCCGGTCTTCGCCCAGTCGGCGACGAACTGGGACAGGCCCTTGTCCGTCAGCGGGTGGGCGTAAAGCTGGCGGATGACGGCCGGCGGCATGGTCGCCACATGGGCGCCCATCTTCGCCGATTCGACAAGGTGGATCGGGTTGCGGATGCTGGCGACCAGCACCTCGGTCGTGATCTGGGGATAGCTGTCGTAGATCTGCACGATCTCGGCGATCAGCCCCAGCCCGTTCTGCCCCACATCGTCCAGCCGCCCGACGAAGGGGC
Source organism: Rhodospirillaceae bacterium (assembly GCA_029267445.1). GTDB lineage: Bacteria > Pseudomonadota > Alphaproteobacteria > Azospirillales > Azospirillaceae > JAJUIU01. The sequence continues at coordinate 6,007 of JAJUIU010000083.1, read as the reverse complement.
TGACGAAGGTGGCGCCCGCCTTGGCCGCCAGGATGGCCTGGGCGGCGGAGAAGCAGAGGGTGACGTTCACCATCGTGCCCTCGTTCGCCAGATGGCGGCAGACCTTCAGGCCCGCCGGCGTCAGCGGCACCTTCACCGCCACGTTGGGCGCGATCTTGGCCAGGTGCTTGCCCTCGGCCAGCATGGTCTCGTAGTCGGTCGCCGCCACCTCGGCGCTGACCGGCCCGGTGACCACCTCGCAGATCTCCGCCACGAGGTCGAGGAAGCTGCGCCCCGCCTTGGCGACGAGGGAGGGGTTGGTGGTCACGCCGTCCAAGAGGCCGGTGGAGGCGAGATCGCGGATCTCGGCGAGGTCGGCGGTGTCGACGAAGAACTTCATGGGGTCGGGTCCCGATCGGGGTGCCGGGACCGTCCGCCGGTCCCGCTGTCTGCCGGCAAGATAACGGACGCCGCCCGCCAGAGGCCAGACGCATTGGGTTAACGCCGCACCGCTGTGGCCGCCGGGATACAGGGGCGGCGGGTCAGCCGTTTCTGGGGATGCGGACCGTCACCGCGGTCCCAACCCCGGGCCGGCTGCTGATCGTGAGATCGCCGCCGTGCATTTCCGCGAGCTTGATGGAGATCGGAAGACCCAGTCCCGACCCCTTGTTGCCGTCCTTGGGCGACATGCCCTGCACCTGTCCGAAGGGCTCGCGCGCCAGCGCGATCTCCGCCTCCGTCATGCCGGGGCCGCTGTCCTCCACATTGAATTGGACCCACGGCCCCGCGCTGGTGACCCGGCACGCCACGCGCCCGCCATCGGGCGTGAACTTGATGGCGTTGCCCAGCAGGTTGACGAGGATCTGACGAATCGCATTGCCGTCGCCAACGGCGACCTCCGGAACGTCCTCGACGATCGTGACCAGCTCCAGCTGCCGCGCGATCGCGATGGATCGCAGACTGTTGACCGTCGTCGCGACCAGCGATCGCAGGTCCAGCTTCTCCGACCGCAGTTCATGCCGCCCGGCTTCGATCCTCGCCAGATCCAGAAGTCCGTTCACCACGCTCAGCAGCAGACTTGCGCTCGTGGCGATGTAATCGACATAGGAGACGTACTTTTCATGCCCCACCGGACCGAAGATCCGCTGCTGCATCATCTCGGTGAAGCCCAGGATCGCGTTGAGCGGCGTGCGGAGTTCATGGCTGACCGAGGCGAGGAACGAGGATTTCGCCTCATTGGCCTTGACGATCTCCTCCAGCGACGCGACGGCCAGCTTCTCGGCGGCCTTGGAATCGGAAATGTCGATGTGGAGCACGACGGCCCCGCTGGGCGCGTCCTCGAACGGGAGTACGGCCGCGACGAACCTGAACCAGCGCTCCTTGTGCGGGGCCGGGCAGGGGTAATCGAACTCGGCCGACGATTGGCGCCCCGTGAGCACGGACTCCAGCGCGTCGGCCGCCTTGTAGGCCCAGACGCTGTCCGGCCCTTCCACCTTGCGACAGACCTCCAGGTAGTTGAACGCTCTCCAGTCGATGCAGGGCGGCGCGTCGTTCTCGACGGAAAAACGATTCCACGCGGCGTTGGCCTGAAGGATCGCTCCCCGGTGGTCCAGCAACGCGGCGTTGACCGGAAGGGCATCCAGAACGGCGGTGAGCGAAGGCTGCATGCTTCGGAACCGGGATTCGGCAAGGGTTGCGGGTCGCTTGCGTCAGTTCAGGGAAGAGTGGAGGAGAACGATCTGGCCCTGACCAGAGCGGGCGAAGCGCCGCTTGCGTCATGGTTCCAACGCTCACATGTGCAAATTAAGAAAACGATAATAAACCGTATGACTCCGCGGCCGGGCAAGCGCTGGTTGATCCCTTTGCCGCGCAGGGTTCCGCCGGGCACCGTTCACCATCCTTCGACGCCACCGTTCCCATGCGCTGGGCTCCACCCAGCCGCCCGCCTGTGATCCTCGCCACACAAGGTGACCGGCCCCACATGCGTATCCTTGCGTCAATGCAACGGATCTGGATCGGATGCGCGACGACTCGGCGATAGCGGCACCCGCCTCGGGCGGGATCGCCGGAACGGCCGCCGTGCCACCACGGCGGCAGGTGTCGGTCGTGCTCACGCTCGGGCTGCTGATGGCCTTCGGGCCCATGGCGATCGACATGTATCTCCCCGCCATGCCCGCCATGGCCGTGGCGTTCGATGCACCCCAGGCGGCGGTGCAGTCCACGCTCTCCTTCTTCCTGCTCGCCTTCGGCGTCAGCCAGCTCGTATGGGGGCCGGTCGGCGACCGCTATGGGCGCAAGGTCACGGCCATGGCCGGGATCCTGCTGTTCATCGTCGGCTCCGTCGGCTGCGCCACGGCGGACACGATCGGCCAGCTCACGGGCTGGCGCGTCGTGCAGGCGCTGGGGGCGGGGGCGGCCCCCGTGATGGCGCGGGCGATGGTGCGGGACATGTTCGACCGCGACCGCGCCGCCAGCATCCTCTCCCTCCTCATCCTGGTGATGGGCGTTGCCCCGCTGGTGGCGCCCCTGGCCGGCGGGCAGGTGCTGCTGCATGCGGGCTGGCCGGCCGTGTTCCTGATACTGGCCGTGTTCGGCGCGCTGGCCCTGGTCGGCCTGCTGCCGTTCCGGGAGACGCTGGCGCCGGAGAACCGCCGCACCCTGGACCCGGCCACCCTCGTCCAGGGCTACCTGATCCTGCTGCGCGACCGGCGCTTCCTGGGCTATTGCCTGTCGGCCGCACTGCCCTTCGCCGGCATCTTCGCCTACATCTCCGGCAGCCCCTTCATCCTGATCGACCATTTCGGCATCTCGCCGCAGCTGTTCGGGATTGTGTTCGGGGCGAACGTGATCGGCATCCTCGGCGTGTCCGTGCTCAATAGCCGCCTCGTCATCCGCCACGGGGCCGACCGCATCCTGGCGCTGGGCACGCTGCTCAACGCGCTGACGGCCCTGCTCCTGCTGGCTTTGGGCGGGTTCGGCGTCGGCGGCATGGTGGGATTCCTGCTGCCGCTGCTGCTGTTCACGGCCACGATCGGCCTCGTCGCCGCCAACGCCACGGCCTCCGCCATGCAGGCCTTCCCGCAGATGGCGGGCACCGCCTCGGCCCTGGCGGGAACCATCCAGCTCGGCTTCGGCGCGCTCAGCGGCCTGCTGGTCGGCTTCCTGGCCGACGGCACGCCGCTGCCGATGACGGCGGTGATCGCCGGGGCGGCCCTCGGCGGATTGGCCGCCAACCGGCTGATGGTGCGGGGGGCCGCGTAAGCCGCCCTACCGTGCCGCACCACCGCCATGCTAACACCGCGCCATGGCGGCGGATGGCGACAGCGGGGACTTCAGGCTGACGGCGGAGGGGGTGGCGACACCCGCCCGCCGGGTGCGCGTGCTGCTGCCGCTGCCGCTGGGCGAGCCCTACGACTACAAGGTCCCGGATGATCTCGACCTGCCGCCCGGTGCTTATGTGGAGGTGCCGCTGGGCCCCCGCCGCCTGTTCGGCGTGGTCTGGGGGGAGGTCACCGCCACGGTGCCGGAAGGCGCGGTTCCCGACGCGAAGCTGAAGCCCGTGCTGCGTCGCTTCGACCTTCCGCCCATGCCCGACGTGGCGCGCCGCTTCGTCGACTGGGTCGCCGCCTACACCATGAGCCCGCCCGGTGCCGTGCTGCGCATGGCGGTCAGCGTCTCGGCGGCGCTTGAGGAACCCAAGGCCGTCACCGGCTATATGCGGGCCGACGCGCCGATCCCGCCGGACCTCAAGCTCTCCCCCCAGCGTCGCCGGGTGTTGGAGCTGCTGGCCGACGGCCCGCCCCGCACGGCCGCCGAACTGGCGCAGGAGGCCGGGTGCGGCCCCGGCGTGGTGCGCGGCCTCGCCGACTCGGGCCTGCTGCTGCCCGTACCCATGCGGTCGCTGGCCCGCTTCGCCGAGCCCGACGGCGACCGCCCCGGCTTCGCTCTCGAGGGCGCGCAGGCCACCGCCGCCGCCGCCCTGCGGGAGAGGGTGGCCGCCAACGCCTACTCCTGCACCCTGCTGGACGGTGTCACCGGCTCCGGCAAGACGGAGGTGTATTTCGAAGCGGTGGCCGCCTGCCTGCGGGCGGGCAGACAGGCCCTCGTCCTGCTGCCGGAGATCGCGCTGTCGGCCCAGTGGCTCGACCGGTTCGAGCGGCGGTTCGGCGCCCGCCCCGCCGAATGGCACTCCGACCTCACGTCCGTCGTCCGGCGCCACACATGGCGGGCCGTCGCGAACGGGGAGGTGAAGGTGGTGGTGGGCGCCCGCTCCGCCCTGTTCCTCCCCTATCCGGACCTCGGCCTCATCGTCGTGGACGAGGAGCATGAGAGCGCCTTCAAGCAGGAGGACGGGGTCGTCTACCACGCCCGCGACATGGCCGTGGCCCGCGCGCATCTGGGAAAAATCCCGGCCGTGCTGGTCTCCGCCACGCCCAGCCTGGAGACCCTGGCCAACACCGAGGCCGGGCGCTACGCCCGCATCGACCTGCCGTCCCGCCATGGCGGGGCCAGCCTGCCCGATGTCACCCTGATCGACCTGCGCAAGCCGGACCAGGCGCCGCCCGCGCGGCACTGGCTGTCCCCCGTCCTGCGCGACGCCCTGGCGGAGACGTTCCTGGCGGGGGAGCAAGGGATGCTGTTCCTGAACCGCCGGGGCTACGCGCCGCTGACCCTGTGCCGCGCATGCGGTTACCGCCTGCAATGCCCGAACTGCACCGCCTGGCTGGTGGAGCATCGCCATTCCCGCCGGCTTCAGTGCCACCATTGCGGCTATGCGGCGAAGCTGCCCGACGCCTGCCCGGAATGCGAGGCGGAGGGCAGCTTCGTCGCCTGCGGCCCCGGCGTGGAGCGCGTGGCGGAGGAGGTGGCGGAGCTGTTCCCCGACACCCGCGTGGCGATGATGACGTCCGACACCCTGTTCGGCCCCCGCGCCATCCAGGAGGTGATCGAGAAGGTGAAGGCGCACGAGGTCGACCTGCTGATCGGCACGCAGGTCATGGCCAAGGGGCACCATTTCCCGATGCTGACCCTGGTCGGTGTGGTGGACGGCGATCTCGGCCTGTCCGGCGGCGATCTCAGGGCGGGGGAGCGGACCTTCCAGCTGCTGCATCAGGTGGCCGGCCGGGCCGGGCGTGAACAGCGGCCGGGCCGCGTCTTCATCCAGACCCACATGCCGGAGCATCCGGTGATGCAGGCCCTGGCCGACCACGACCGCGACGCCTTCCTGGCGCACGAGGCGGAGGGGCGCCGGGCGTTGGAGCTGCCGCCCTTCGGGCGCCTCGCCGCCATCGTCGTGTCGGGGGAGGATGACCGGGCGGTGGATCAGGTGGCCTTGCGCCTCGGCCGCCTCGCCCCGCGCGACCGGCACGAGCTGACCATCCTCGGCCCCGCCCCGGCCCCCATGGCCGTCCTGCGCGGTCGCCATCGCCGCCGCCTGCTGATCAAGGGCCCCAAGGCCCTGGCACTCCAGCCCGTCATCGCCGACTGGCTGGCGAAGGTCGACATCCCCTCCAGCGTCCGCGTCCAGGTCGACATCGACCCGTACAGTTTCCTCTGAGTCGCCTACCTTGCCCGCGCCAGCGCCTTTCCTCTCCCAGGGGAGAGACGAACAACCCGGCCCACTCCCCGGGGGAGAGGGTGGCCCCCCCGCAGTGGGCGGGTGAGGGGGTACGGACTATCCTGATAGCCTTGAACCGATGACGGTCCGAGAAGGGCAGGACGCACCGTAACCCCTCTCCCTCCCACCGCTGCGCGGCGGGTCCCACCCTCCCCCTCAGGGGGAGGAAAGGTTTGCGGTGCTGAACGCACCGGTGACGCGTCGGGGCGGCGGGAACTCACCCCATCTGCGGCTGCGTCTTGGTCCAGCTCGGGCGGGCGGCGATCTGCTTGAACCAGCGCTGCAGGTTCGGTGCGGCCTCCCACGCCTCCCGGCTTTCCGGGAATCCCTTCAGGGCGGCCGCACAGGGGGCCAGGAACAGGTCGGCCAGGGTCAGCCCGCCGCCGACCAGCCAGTCGCGCCCCTCCAGGT
>JAJUIU010000034.1 GCA_029267445.1 Rhodospirillaceae bacterium | reverse complement strand
CGGGAGCCGGCGGCGGAGGCTCGGGCGCCGGGGCCGGCGGTGCCGCCGCGGCCCCCGGGGCGTCGGCGCGGGCCTGGGCCAGGCCGGGTGCGGCGGCCGAGGCGGCGAGCACCTCCTTCTTCGCCGGAACCGGCACGAAGCCGAACTCATCCGCTTCCGGTTCGGCGGCCGGCGCCTCCTCGACGGGGGCGGCAGCGGGGGTGGCCTGGGCGGCAGCCCCCGCCTTCGGCAGCTCGCGGCCCTCCGCCATCGCGTTCAGGCGCTCGATCAGGTCGCGGTCGTCGCCCGCGGGTTCCGATTCCGTCTTCTCCAGGACGGAGAGGATGCCCTTGATCGTGTCCAGGGATTCCAGGATCAGTGACACCGCGTAGGGCGTCACCTCCAGTTCGCCGTCGCGGAAGCGGCCAAGCACGTTCTCGGCCGCATGGGCGACCGATTCCAGGCGGGGCAGGCCGAGGAAGCCGCAGGTGCCCTTGATGGTGTGGACGAGGCGGAAGATGTTGCTGAGCAGGCCCGGATCGTTGGGGTTCTGCTCCAACCGGACCAGCTCGACGTCGAGCACCGAAAGGTTCTCGTTCGTCTCGGTGAGGAATTCACTCAGCAGATCGTCCATGGTCCAGCCCCGCACTCAGCCCGTCTCGGCGATGAGGTCCAGACGCGTCGCATCGGACCCGGCAACCCGAACAAATCACATTCGAGTTAAAATCATCTTACCTCTTTCGAAGGGATGATGCCGCATTAACCATGCGACAAGAGGCCCTGTCCCGTCACATGGCGCGGAACGGACGGCGTGACCGTCAGGCGGTCGTCGCGGCGACGTGGATGGAGAGCAGGTCCAGCCCCGGTTCACGGATGTCGAGCGACAGGCCGTAATGGGCCGCCGTGCGCAGGGCGACGTAGGCGACGGCGCTGCGCGGGGTCAGATCCTCTTCGCCGACCCGGCCCGACAGCACGTCCCGCGCCTCCGGCCGGATGGCGCAGCGGTGGCCGGCGGCGGCCAATTCCACGGCTTCGGCCCGGCCCGTCACGCGCAGGGTCCCGCCCAGCGGCAGGGATTCGTCGCACAGCAGGGCGGCCACCATCATCATCTTGGGAAGTCCGCGCGGCGCGCCGTCGAGGCTGTCGACATCCCAGCGCACCTGGACCTTCCCACCCAGGAACCAGCCGTCGACCAGCGCCCGGACATCGTCCAGCCGGACCTCGTCCTGTCCGCCCGCCGCACCGAAGGCCATGCGGAACAGCTTGAGCCGTCGGGAGGCGATCTCGGCGCTTTGGGCGATGAGCTGCATGGCGTCGTCGGACATGTCGACGCCGCTCTCCTCAAGCAGCTCCACGCCGTTGCTGATGGCGGAAACGGGGCTGACGAGATCATGGCAGAGCCGCGAGCAGAGCAGCTCGATCGCGCGGACGCCCAGGGTCGCATCACCAGTGACACCCATGACCATCCCCCTTGCCTGCCTTCCGCCGTGGCGCGACGCTAGACTGTGGCCCCAGAGCATGGCTTTACAACACTTAACAGGTGGATAACGCGATGGACCCCGCGATCGTGCCCGGCGCCCTGGTGCGCCATCCGGACCAGCCGGACTGGGGCCTTGGGCAGGTGCAGTCGGTGATCGGACAGCGGGTGACGGTGAACTTCGAGAACGCGGGCAAGTTGCTGATCAACGCCGCCGTGATCACCCTCCGGGTTGTCGACCCCGACGATCCGGACCTTGTCTAGGTCGGCCGCGATGGGTGCCGATCCCCTGCTCTTCGCCCTCGCGGACACGGTCGCTGACCGGCCGGTCCGCCGGGTCGTTGTCGGGCTGAACTGGACCCTGGTCGACGCGGACGGGGCCTGCGGCCTCGCCCACACGCCCGACCGCGGCACACCCGGCTGCAAGGCGCCGGAGGGGGCCGGAGGGCTCGCGGCCGGCGGGCTGCGCGCCCTGGCCGCGCTGGTCCGGTCGGACAACCCGGTGCTTGTGGCCGTCGGGATCGCGGCGGTGAACGCCGCCTGCGCGGCGGCGGCACCCGCGGGAACCGACGGGAACGGCCTGGACCTGTTCCGGGCGGTCGCGTCCCGGACGGTCGTCGTCGGCCGTTTTCCCGGCATCGCGGACCGGGTTCCCGGCTGCACGGTGGTGGAACGCGAACCGGGCCCGGGCGAACTGGCTGAGAATGCGGCCGGCCCGGCCATCGCGGCGGCGGCTGGGCTGGTCATCACGGCGTCCGCCGTGGCGAACGGCGGCGTGTCCCGCTACCTCGCGCTCGCGGCCGGGAACCCGCCCCTCACCGTCGCCCTCGTCGGCCCCGGCACGCCGCTGGCCCCGGCCCTGTTCCAGGCCGGGCTGCACATCCTGTCGGGCACCCTGGTCACCGACGCGGACGCCGCCGCGCGGATCGTCGGCGAAGGCGGGGCCGTCAAGGCCCTCGCCGGCTGCACGCGGCAAGTGACGCTGACGGCGCCCGGCACCCTTCCGCCCGGCTGAGCCTCACTGGCCGCCCTGCTGGGGCGCCGTCGAGGGAGGTGGCGGCGGCTGTTGCTGCTGGCGCTGCCCACCCAGCAGCCCCTTCAGCAGGCCTTCCACGGCCTGACCGGGGTTGGCGTTCTCGCCCGCCCCCCGGACAGCGTCCCGCACGCCCTGGATCTGCTCCTTCACGGCGGCGGGGTCCTTCAGCGTCTCGGTGGCGATGGCGGCGAGGTCTGGCTTGAAGCTCAGGTTCTCGAATGTGCCCTGGATAAGGATCGGGACCGACAGGCCGCGCTGGTCCGCCTCGGCGGCCCCCTGCCCCTGGATCGACGCGACCAGACGCGGCACGATCCGGAAGTCGACCCGCCGGTCCGGCAGGAATACCTTGCCGCCCCCGCCGACGCGCAGCAGCGGGGCGATCAGCCGGAAGTCCTCGTTCGAGGCGGTGCCCTGGCGCACCTGGAAGGTGCCGCCCATCTCCGCGAAGTCGGTCTGTTGTGGACCCTCGCTGGCGCCGCCAGTGACGCTGCGCACCAGACCCGCGATGTTCACGCCCCGGATCGCGCCGTCGCGGAACAGCAAGGCGCCCTCCCCGTCCATGGTCCGCATCAGGTCGTAGACGCTGGCCCCCGCCATCCGCAGATCGACCTTGCCCTCCGTCGTCCCCGTCAGCTTGTCGAACTGGGCGAAGCGCTTCAGCACGGGCTCCGCCTGGACGCCCTGGACCGCCGCGTTCACCCGCCAGCCGGGCATCGCGGCGCGGCTGTCGATCGCGGCCTCGCCCTTCACGGTGCCGCCGAAGACGGCGGTGTCCGCCAGCGCCGTCCGCAGCCGCCCGTCGTTGAGGTCCAGGGACAGGGCGGTGGCGCCGGTCTCCACCCCCGCCAGCTTCACGCCGGCGAGGCTGATGTCGACATCGGCGTCGACGGTCCGCAGCGCCGACAGGTCGATCGGCTCGCGGCTCCAGCCTTCGGCAGCGGGGGACGGCGATCCGCCTTCGGGCGGTGGGGCAGAGGGGGCTGGGGCGGCGGCACCGCCGGCCGGCGGCATCAGCGCGTCGAGATCGAGCGCGCTGACGGCGAGCTTGCCTTTCACCGCCGGGCGGGCGCCACCGAGCGCCACGCCCAGATCGCCGGTCGCGGCGATCTCGTCGGCCTGGAGCTTCATCCCGGAGAGCGCCACCTGCTTCGGCGAGGCGCGCAGCCCGCTGGTGAGGGAAAGGCTTTTCACCGGCAGGGCGGCCGGTTCCGTGCCGCCGGCCCAGGCCAGCAGCGCCGGAAGGTCCCCCACCGCCAGGGCCATGTTGCCCGCGACGCTGGGATCGCCGGCGGTCGGGCGTTCCAACACGCCCTTCAGCTCCAGCCTGGCGCCGGCGGCCGCGACCTGGGTGGTGAACTCCGCCGACCCGCCCTCGATCAGGGCGCGCGCCGGCTGGGCCAGCGCCTCGACCGTGACCGGCCGGCCGTCCAGCTCCATCTCCGCGTCCAGCACGAACGGCCGGTCCAGCCCCTCGAGCCCGACGGTGGCGTCCAGGTTCTCCACGGTCCGGGTCGTGCCGGCGCGCCGGTCGGTGTAGGTGACGCGCCCGTCGACGATCTCCACATCGCCCAGCACCACCTCCTGCACGGATGCCGCACCGCCGCCGTCCGACTGCGGCTGGGCGGGGGCCTGGGGCTTCATCGCCCAGTTGGTGCGGCCCTTGGCGTCCACCTCCAGCGCGATGACGGGCTCGACCAGGACGAAGCGGTCCACCCGCACCTCGCCGGAGAGCAGCGGCCACAGGGCGAGGCGCACATCCAGCCGGTCCAGGGCCGCCAGCGCGGCGCCGCCCTCGAACCCGGCGAAGCGCACATCCCGCATGGTGACGGCGAGGTTGGGGATGACCGAGACGTCGACGGGTCCGGAAACCTCCAGCCGATGGCCGGTGCGCTCCGTCACCTCCCGCTCCAGCCGTGCCACCAGCGCGTCCTTCGGCACCAGGAAGGGCAGCGCCACCACGGCGACCACCAGCAGGACGAACAGGACGGCGATGCCGATCAACAGCTTGCGCATGGGTGGTGGTCTCCTCCGCGGGCGTCGACCCGGCAAGTTAAGCATCAACACACGTCCGTGGAAACCGCCCGGATGCTGATCCGTGCCTTCGGGGCCTGCTGCAAGGATGGCTTGGAGCCGGCGCGCGGGACCGCTATATCTTCCCTGATACGGCGCCGCGCGGCAGCCGCGCAAAGACGAGACCCGGGCGCGACCGGGTCCAGGGGTGGGAGAGAGCGAGCCGATGGCGAGTGCGGATGGCATGATCACGCCCGCCGGCCGTGCCGGACTGCTGAGCCCGGCGGGACAGCCGCTGGTGGACCCGTTCGGCCGCGCGATCACCTATGTCCGCGTCTCCGTCACCGACCGTTGCGACTTCCGCTGCGTCTACTGCATGTCGGAGGACATGCACTTCCTGCCGAAGGCGGAGATCCTGTCGCTGGAGGAGCTGGACCGGCTGTGCAGCGCCTTCGTGGCGCTCGGCACCCGCAAGCTGCGCCTGACCGGTGGCGAGCCGCTGGTCCGGCGCAACATCATGGAGCTGGTGCGGCGCCTGGGACGCCATCTGCGCACGGGCGACCTGGAGGAGCTGACGCTGACCACGAACGGCAGCCAGCTCGCCCGCTACGCCGACGAGCTGCGCGCGGCCGGCGTCCGCCGGATCAATGTCAGCCTGGACACGCTGGACCCCGACAAGTTCCACCAGATCACCCGCTGGGGCCGCTTCGCCCAGGTGATGGAGGGCGTGCTCGCCGCCAAGGAGGCGGGCCTCGCCGTCAAGATCAACGCCGTCGCGCTCAAGGGCGTGAACGACATGGAGTTCGACGACCTCATCCGCTGGTGCGGCGAGGAGGGGCACGACCTGACCCTGATCGAGGTCATGCCGCTGGGCGACATCGACGGCAACGGCGGCGGGGAGACGCGGGCCGACCAGTATCTGCCCCTCTCCCAGGTGCGGGCCGACCTGTCCAGGCGCTGGACCCTGACCGACATCGACTACCGCTCCGGCGGTCCTGCCCGCTATGTCCGGATCGAGGAGACGGGCCGCAAGCTCGGCTTCATCACGCCGCTGACCCATAACTTCTGCGAAAGCTGCAACCGGGTGCGGGTGACCTGCACCGGCACCCTCTACATGTGCCTGGGCCAGGAGGACGCGGCCGATCTGCGCGCCCCGCTGCGGGCGAGCCCGGACGACGACGGCGCGCTGATCGCGGCCATCCGCGAGGCGATCACCCGCAAGCCCAAGGGGCACGACTTCGTCATCGACCGGCGCCGCCGCCAGCCCGCCGTCGGCCGGCACATGAGCGTGACCGGCGGATGAGTTCCGCCGCGCGGCTCGCCTTCGTCGCGGCCGAGACGGCGGACGCCCAGGCCGCCCGCGCCCGGCTGGTCGAGCGGCATGGCGGTGTTCCAGCCGCGGAGGCCGACGTGGTCGTGGCCCTGGGCGGCGACGGGTTCCTGCTGGAGACCGTGCATAGATGCCTTGCCCGGGGCACGCCGATCTACGGCATGAACCGGGGCTCGGTCGGGTTCCTGCTGAACGATTACGGGGAGGACGGGCTGCCGGACCGGATCGCCCGGGCCCAGCGCGTCACGCTCAACCCCCTGCGCATGCTGGCCACCACCGCGTCGGGCACCACCGACGGCCTCGCCTTCAACGAGGTTTCGCTGCTGCGCGAGACGCGGCAGGCGGCGAAACTGCGGATCAGCGTCGACGGGGTGGTGCGGCTGGACGAGCTGGCCTGCGATGGCGCCCTGGTCTCCACCCCCGCCGGCAGCACCGCCTACAACCTGTCGGCCCATGGGCCGATCCTGCCGCTGGGGGCGGGCATCCTCGCCTTGACACCGATCAGCGCCTTCCGGCCCCGCCGCTGGCGCGGCGCCCTGCTGCCGCACGAGGCGCGGATCACCTTCGACGTGCTGGAGGCGCACAAGCGCCCGGTCAGCGCCGTCGCCGACTTCACCGAGGTGCGCGACGTGCTGCGGGTGGAGGTCTTCGAGGACCGGACGGTGGGCTCCACCCTGCTGTTCGACCCGGAGCTGAACCTGGAGGAACGCATCCTCAAGGAGCAGTTCGCCCCCTGAGCGCCCGCCCGCTACTCCGCCGCCCGGCGGGCCACCATCGCCCCGGCGTGGTCGCAGATCGCCGCGACCAGACGGTTGAGGTCGGCGCGGAGACGGTCGAAGCCGGAATGCTTCTCCAGCGTCTCCTCGTTCATGTAGAGGCGCCGGTCGATCTCGAGCTGCAGGCTGTGGCGCCCCCGGGCGGGGCGGGAGTAGCGGCGGACCAGCTCCACGCCCTTGTAGGGGTCGTTGATGCGGACCCGGTATCCCAGTGCGCGCAGATAATCGGCGACGAACCGGGTGAAGCCGGGGTCGCAGGTGGTGCCATCCCGGTCGCCCAGCACGAAGTCGGCCCCGCCCTCCCGGTCGTCGGCCCCGACCGTCAGCGACGGCATCGAATGGCAGTTGATGTGCCAGACCATGCCGAACCGGCCGTGGAGCTGGTCGATGCAGCCTGCGAGCTGCTCGTGATAGGGGCGCCAGTACCGTTCGATCCGGTCCACGACCTCGGCGACGGGCAGCTTGCCGTCATACATCGGCAGGCCGGGGCGGCACAGGTTGCGGACCAGCCCCATGCCCATCGCCGATTTCTCCGACGGGTTCAGGGGCCCTGGCCACGGACCGTCCAGCATCTCGGGATCGATGTCGTCCGACGCCCGGTTCACATCCAGGAAGGCGCGGGGGAAAAGGGCGCAGATCAGGGTGGCGCCGTAGTCGGGTGCCGCCGCGAACAGCTCGTCCACATGGGTGTCCTCGGCCTGCCGCAGCAGGGGGAGCGGGCAGACGAAGTTGAACCCTGCGGGATAGCGCGTGCCGCTGTGCGGGGAGTCGAGAACCACGGGCACGCTGCCGCCGGACGGATCCAGGCGGATCAGCACATCGTCGATCACCAGGCTCATCGGTTCCCCGTATCAGCGATCACGTGCTCCGGCGCCTGGCTCCGACGTTCCAGCCCCTGTGGCGGACCCGTCCGGGCGATCCCCCGCGATCCGCCGTTCTTTCAATTATGACAAAACCGTATACCGTGCGGCGGCGCGACCGTCGACAAAAAGGTAGCCACCCTCCATCCTGTGGACGCGTTCGCGCCGCTTCCGCCCATGCTTCGGGGACAGGCCCTTGTCCATCACCAGCCAGACGGTCGAGCTGATGCCGGTCGACATCGCGCGCTACGCGGGCGACGGCGTCCCGTCCCATGTGCTGAGCTGGACGGCGGCGGCGCCTGGGCCGCATGTGCTCCTGAACGCGCTGATGCACGGCAACGAGCTCTGCGGCGCCCACGCCCTGGACTTCCTGATCCGCAGCGGCCTCCGCCCCCGGCGCGGACGGCTGACGTTGTGCTTTGCCAATGTCTCCGCCTATGGCGCCTTCGATCCGGAGAACCCGGCCGCGTCGCGCTTCGTGGAGGAGGACATGAACCGCGTCTGGTCGGCCGAGGCGCTGGAGGGCGGGCGCACCTCCGTCGAACTGGCCCGCGCGCGGGAGCTCCGCCCCCTGTTCGAAACCGCCGACCTGCTGCTCGACATCCACTCCATGCAGACGGGGTCGCCTCCACTGTTCCTGAGCGGCCCCACCCCGCGCGGGGCCGCGCTCGCCGCGCGGGTGGGCCTGCCGGCCTGGATCGTGAGCGACACCGGCCATGCCGGCGGGCGCCGCCTGATCGACCATCCGCGCTTCACCGATCCGGACGGGGCGGCGGTGGCCATCCTGGTCGAATGCGGCCAGCACTGGCGGCGGGAGACGGCCGACCTCGCCGTCCAGGTGGCGCTGCGATTCCTGCTGGCGACGGGTGCGGTCGACCATGACGACGTCGCGGACTGGCTGTCAGCCGTCCCGAGCGCCCCGCCGCACCGGGTGCAAGTTACCCGTGCCGTCACCGCCAGCGGGGACAACTTCCACTTCGTGCGGGAGTTCGAGGGGATGGAGGTGATCCCCGCGGCGGGCACGGTGATCGCCCATGACGGGGAGACCCCGGTCACGACACCCTACGACGACTGCATCCTCATCATGCCGTCCCGACGGCTGAAGCCGGGCCAGACGGCCGTCCGCCTGGGCCGCATCCTGCCGTGACCGGGGCGCCGCGTTCGGTTGACTGGCGGGGGTTGGTCACGGCCCTCGGCCTGGGCACGGCGGGCGGCTATCTCTGCTTCCTGCTGCATGTGCCGCTCGCCTTCATGATCGGGGCGATGATCGCCACCAGTGCCGCCGCCATCGCCGGCGTCAGGGTGGGTGTGCCGAAGCCGCTGCGGACCGTCATGGTCGTCGTGCTCGGCATCATGCTGGGCAGCTCCTTCACGCCCGACCTGCTGGACCGGCTGGGCGACTGGGTGGTGAGCCTCGCCGGACTGGCGGTCTACATCGTCGCGGCGGCGGCGGCCGGGCTCTGGTACCTGCGGCGGGTCGCCCGCTTCGACGGGGTGACCGCCTACTTCACGGCCATGCCCGGCGGCTTCAACGAGATGGTGCTGATGGGCGGCGCCATGGGCGGGGACGACCGCATGATCGCGCTCGGCCACTCGCTGCGGATCATGCTGGTGGTGCTGACGGTGCCCTTCGCCTTCCAGGCGCTGCCGGGATACGACGCGGCCGCCCGCGACTGGTCGCTGGGCGGCCTGGGACCGGCGCTGACGGAACTGCCGGCGCGCGACTGGCTGCTGCTGGCCGCCTGCGGGCTGGCGGCCCCTGTGGCGCACAGGCTGCGCATCCCGGCTGGACAGCTCGTCGGGCCGATGATGCTCAGCGCAGCCATCCACCTCGCCGGTCTGACGGCGGGCAAGCCCCCGGGCCTGCTCGTGGCGGCGGCGCAGGTCGTCGTCGGTGCCGCGATCGGCAGCCGCTTCGCGGGCGAAAGCCCGGCGCGGCTGTGGCGGGCGGCCAAGGTGGCGGTCGGGCTGACGGCCCTGCTGCTGGCGGTGACGGTCGTGACCGCCGTGGCCGTGCACCTGCTGACGGGGCTGAGCCTGCCGGCACTGATCCTGGCCTACGCGCCGGGCGGCCTCGCGGAGATGAGCCTGGTGGCGCTGTCGCTGCAGGTGGACGCGCCCTTCGTCGCCACCCACCACATCGTCCGGATCGTGGCCATCATCATCCTGGCGCCGGTGGCCTGGCGCCTCTGGCGCGGCCGGGCCGGACGGGACGCCGGCACGACGGAACCCGCCGACTGAGGCTCACACTGGCCGAGGCTCACATGAACTGGGCGCGGGCCAGCAGCTCGTAGAAGTTCTTCAGCGCCGCCGCCTTCTCCTCCGGCGTGTTCAGCCCCTCGACGAACTTGCCGTCGAAGTTGGGCTGGCGGAGGTGGCCGATGACCTGGTCGCGCACGATGCGGCGGGCCTTGGGACTCGACAGCACGTCGGCGGCGGCGAACTGGACGAGGCGGCTCGCCCGCACGCGCAGCGTGGCCGTCGGATCGTCCAGCTTCTCCACGATCCGGGTGGTGGTGATGTAGTCCGCCACCAGGTCGTCGATGCGCTCGGCGTAGGCCTTCTTCTCCGCGTCCGGCAGGCCGCTGGACAGCATGGCGGTGTAGAGCGCCGCCATGATCTGCATCTTCGGCTTCAGCGGAACCGACTGCGGCACCAGCCCATGCAGGCCGCCCCGGTTGTTCACCAGCACGCCGATCTGCCCGACGAGCGTCTGGATCTCCTTGGCGCCGGTTTCGGTCTGCGACAGCAGGATCAGGTAGCGCAGGCGCTGGTGGCCCGCCTCCATCATGGCCTGCACGCCGTCCATCGACAGCCGCCGCCCCTCGCCCCCGCCCTGCTCGATGAAGCGGAGATATCCCAGGGTCAGCGCCTCCGCCATGGCGGCTCCGCCGAAGAAGCCGCCATCGGCGAGGATGCGGCCGACCAGGGCCTTGTAGGAGTCGCGCTGCGCCTCGGGATCGCTGTTGCTGAGGCGCTGCGTCCCCCGGATGTTCCGGCAGAGGAAATCGGCCAGCACCTTCTGGCTCTCCGGCGCGCTGCCGGTGCCGATCCATTTCGACAGCAGGCCGGTCACGGCCGGCGCCTGCTCACGGTCGTGCGGCTCGAACTTGCCCTCGATGATGTCGATGGTGCGCATCAGCGCCGTGATCAGGTTCGGCTGGCGGCCCAGCATGTCCTGCATCACGGTGGTGGAGCCCAGCGCGTCGGCGATCAGGCTGTCCAGGATCGCCATGTGCTGCGGCTCGATCCGGCCGTCCCCGCACAGCTCCAGGATCCATTCCACCTTGCCCAGAACGTTGCGGACGTTGACCAGATCCCGGCACAGCATGACCCGGGCCAGATATTCGGCCTCGCTCCTGTTGCCGGCGGCCGCCTTCTCGCAGACCTGCATGGCGGCGGAGAAGCCGGCCTCCTTCGGCTTGGCGGCCGCCGTCTTCAGCGTCGCCTGATCGGCCTTCTGGCGCAGCAGGTCGAGCGCGTCGTAGATGCCGTTGCGCCGCGCCTTCATGTCCTCGCCGGTCGTCTTCGACTGGATTCCGGCCACGCGGGTGACGGCGCTGGGCACCAGCGCCTCGAAGTTCATCACCCGCTTCATCTCGCCCGGATTGTGCAGCAGCTCGGAGGCCGTCAGCGACTTCTCCTCCAGGTATTGGCGCAACAGGCGGGTAATGGTCTGCCGGCTTTCGAATCCGAGATAGTCCTCCGGCCTCTGGCAGACCGGGGCCTCCTCGATCTGGCCGACGGCGATCGGCTTCTTGCCGTTCCCCTGCCGCATCTCGGTGTGCAGCACCGTCTCGACCATGGCGCCATCGGGGCGCGTGTATTCCCGGACGACGCGGATGCCCTCATGGTTGGGCAGAATGCGCTGCCCGTGTGCGCGCGCCTCCTCCTCGCTGCGGCAGACCGTCTCGGTCACCCAGCGTTCGCCCTTGTAGATCTGGACTTCGAAGGAAAGGGGCGAACCCGCCTTGCCGCCGCCACCGAACAAGCTGCTCAAGGTCATTTCCGCTCGGACCGGACAGCCCGCCTCGGCTTAGCGCGTTGCAATCGAAACACCCGCAATTTTGTGTTAATGCGTTTGGGGTGTCAATCGCGGCGCGAGCGCGCGGCGCACGCGGGGGCCCTTCGCGCCGCTCTCAGCTCGGCTTGCCCTTCTCCCAGGTGGCGTTGGCCTGGAACAGGGGCACGGTGGAGATGGCCATCTTGGCCGACGCCTCGGTCACCTGCCGGCTGTAGACGACATAGATCAGCGTGTCGTTCTTGCGGTCGTAGATGCGCCGGACCGCGATCGACTTCCAGATCAGGCTCTTGCGCTCGGAGAAGACCTCCTCGCCGCCCTTCCCGGTGGCGATGTCGCCGATGACGATCGGGCCGGTCTGGCGGCAGGCGATGGACGCGTTGGAGGGGTCCTCGAACCAGTTGCCCTTCGACACCCGGTCGATCAGCGACCGGTCGAAATGGACGACATGGCAGGTCACACCCTGGACCTTCGGGTCGGCGACCGCCTGGACCTTCAGCTCGTTGCCGGTCCAGTCGTTGCTGAACTCGCCGACCTCCTCGGCGATGGCGGGACCGGCCGCCAGCCCCATCAACAGGGCCATCAAGGCGGTCAGGCGGCGCAGCGGCGATGCGAGGCGCATGGGTCGGCTCCTTGGCGCAGGCGGCGGTGGCGAAAGCGGCGGTCGGCCCTGCCACGCTCTTTCATGGCATGTGGTCATTCGGGACGGCGCGAACAATCCGCCGTCCCCGCGTGTTTCCATCCGCCCCCATTGTGGATCGGACGCAGATGCCTGAACAGACGGCCGTGGAACGGACCTTCGCCGAGGCGAAGGCGGAGGCCGCGGCGCCCACGCGGGACGACCCGCTGCGCGTCCTGAAGATCACGCTGGTCTGCCTGCTGGCGCTGGCGACCATGTACACGCTCTATTTCGCCCAGGACGTGCTGCTGCCGATCTTCCTGGCGTTCCTGCTCAGCCTGCTGCTGCGCCCGGCGGTCAAGGGCCTGCGCCGGCTGTACGTGCCGGAACCGCTGGGTGCGGCACTGGTTATGCTGGCCACCCTGGGGCTGGTGGCTGCGGGTGTCACGGCGCTGGCCGACCCGGCGGTATCCTGGATGGAGCGGGCGCCGACCCTGATGCAGGAGTTGCGCGTCAAGCTGGCCGACGTGCAGCAGTCGCTGGAGCAGGCGCGCGCCGCGACGGAGCAGATCTCCGACATGGCGAGCGACAACGCGGACGCGGCCCCCGAGGTCGTGGTCAAGGGGCCGTCCTTCGCCGAATCGATCCTCAGCCAGACGCAGATCGTGGTCGCCCAGGCGGCCGTGACGGTGGCCCTCACCTTCTTCTTCCTGGCTTTCGGACGGCATACCCTTGAATCGGTGATGCAGTCGATGCCGCGCGTCGGCGACCGGCTGCATCTGGCCGACATCGTGAACACGGTGCAGATCAACATCACCACCTACCTGGTGACGGTCACAGCCATCAACCTGGCGCTGGGCCTTGTCGCGGCGGCGATCCTGTGGGCCGTCGGCATGCCCAACCCGCTGCTCTGGGGCATGCTGGCCGGACTCCTGAACTTCATCCCCTACCTGGGTTCCGCCGCGACCACGGGCATCCTGGCCGTGGTGGCATTGCTCAGCTTCGACACCTGGTGGGAGATCGCGGCCCCTCCGCTCGCCTTCGTCTGCCTGACCATGCTGGAGGGCAACTTCGTGACTCCCTTCATCGTCGGCCGGAGGCTGACGCTGAACCCGATCTTCGTCTTCGCCACGGTCCTGTTCTGGGGCTGGCTCTGGGGCATTCCAGGCGCGCTGCTGGCCGTCCCCATCCTGGCCGCCTTCAAGATCCTGTGCGACGCGACCCCGCCGCTGCGGACGCTGGGCGCGCTGATCGGCGGCTGACAGGAGTTACCCCTTCCGCAACGACCTCGGCGGGATCATATCTTCCCCGACACACTGGGGAGGATGGGATGGACGGTGTCAGCCTTTTCGTGATCGCGCTCGTGGTCTTCGCCGTGGCGCTGCTGCTCATGGGGGTCAAGGCGGTACCGCAGGGCATGGAGTACACGGTGGAGCGGTTCGGCCGCTACACGCGCACCCTGCCGCCGGGGCTGAACTTCATCGTCCCCGTGGTGGACCGGATCGGCGCCAAACAGAACATGATGGAGACGGTGCTGGACGTCCCCAGCCAGGAGGTCATCACCAAGGACAACGCCATGGTGACGGTGGACGGCGTCGTCTTCTTCCAGGTGCTGGACGCGGCCAAGGCCGCCTACGAGGTGAACCAGCTGCAGCTCGCCATCCTGAACCTGACCATGACCAACATCCGCACGGTCATGGGCTCCATGGACCTGGACGAGCTCCTGTCCCAGCGCGACAAGATCAACGCCCAGCTCCTGCACGTGGTGGACGACGCGACCCAGCCCTGGGGCGTCAAGGTCACCCGCATCGAGATCCGGGACATCCAGCCGCCGCGCGACCTCGTGGACAGCATGGCCCGCCAGATGAAGGCGGAACGCGACCGCCGCGCCGTCATCCTGGAGGCGGAGGGCCTGCGGCAGGCCGCCATCCTGAAAGCGGAGGGTGAGAAGCAGGCCCAGATCCTCCAGGCCGAGGGCCGGCGCGAGGCCGCCTTCCGGGACGCCGAGGCGCGCGAGCGCGAGGCGGAGGCCGAGGCGGCGGCGACCCGCATGGTGTCGGAGGCGATTTCCAGCGGCAATGTCCAGGCCATCAACTACTTCGTGGCCCAGCGCTACGTCGACACGCTGAAGGATTTCGCCACCAGCCCGAACCAGAAGATCCTGTTCATGCCGCTGGAGGCGTCGTCCGTCATCGGCGCGCTGGGCGGCATCGCGGAGCTGGCGAAGGACGCCTTCCCGAAGGCGCCGGAGCCGCCGCGCCCGGCGCAGCCGAGCCGGCCGGCGCGTCCGGCCCAGCCCGCCCTGCCCGAGCCCGGCGCCGGCCCCTGGGGCGAGCGTGGAAGCGACGCGGACACCCAGGGCTGACGCCGCTAGCGGGGGGATTGCGTCATGAACGACGTCACGATCGAATTCTGGCACTGGTGGGTGCTGGCCCTCATCCTCGGCGTGGTCGAGATGTTCCTGCCGGGTGCCGCCTTCATCTGGCTGGGACTGGCGGCGGGGGCCGTCGGTCTCGGCCTGCTGCTGATCCCGGACCTGCCGGTGCCGGTGCAGTTCGGCGCCTTCGCCCTGCTGGCCATCGCGGCGGTGGTGGCGACGCGCTTCATCCCGAAGCCCAGGCTGGACGAGACGGATCAGCCCAACCTGAACCGTCGCGCGGCGCAGTATGTCGGCCAAACCCTCGTGCTGGAGAGCGCGATCGTCAACGGGCGCGGCCGCGCCTTCGTCGGCGACACGCTCTGGTCGGTGGCGGGGCAGGACCTGCCGGCGGGCGCCCAGGTCCGCGTGGTGTCGGCGGACGGGGCGATGCTGCGGGTGGAGCCGGCCTGAGACGGGAGGCGGCGGCGCCGGTTCAGGCGCCGTCGTCCGTCAGCGCCTCCATGGTCCGGCGCACGACCCGCACGATCTCGGCGCCATAGTTTCCGGTATCTGCCCCCAGCGCGCCGGCGATGACCGAAAGCTCGGTCTCCGTCGTGGGGGCGTAGCGGGCGATCTCGGCCACCATGGTCTGGGACAGCACCGCCTCCCGATCGACGCCGCGCCGGTGCGCCTCCGCCACCCGCCACGCGTTGACGGCGTCCATGATGGCGCTTTCGATCTGCGCCCGCTCCTCCTTGCGCCGCGGGTCCTCGTAATGGACCAGGATGCGCCAGGCGCCGTCGCCATAGGCGGTGTCGATCCGCACCACCTCGATGGAGCGCAGGAACGCGGCGGCGCGCGCCTCGTCGTCCTCGGCGGCGCCGTCGCGGATCGTGAAGGTGCGGAGTTCGAGCGCCACCGGCACCTCCGCCATCGTCTGCGGGGGCGGCGGTGCCGCCCCGGCCTTGGGAGATCAGAAGCCCGGCTGGGTCGGCGTGGCGGACTTGGCCGCCTCCAGCATGTTGCAGCCGCAGAACGGGCAGCGCATCTGCTTCAGCACCTGCTGCGCCTCGTCCTCGGTCAGTTGGATGCCCAGCTCCTTCTGCACGTCGGACAGGATCTTCGCGTGGACCTGCGTCTCGTCGGTGCAGGCGTTCTCGATCATGGCGGCGTAATCGTCGGCCGGCAGCAGACGGAACGCGAGGGCCGGTCCGGCGGCGACCGCGCCGACACCGGCGCCGGCCAGGGCTGCGGCGCGGAGGAACACGCGACGGGACTTGGCGCTGGACTGCATGATCGAGACCTCCAGAGAATCCTTTGCCACGACTATAACGTGACCCGGCGGGCCGCGCATCATCTCCGCGTGTAACGCATGTGTAACGCGGAAGGATGCGCGGCGCCGCGCGATCAGGCCTTTTCCGTCGCCCGCTCGATCAGCTCGTTCCAGCGGTTCAGCGACAGAAGGTGCGTGTAGATCAGGCCGAGCCAGTTCTTCTTGCGCCAGTCGAGGATGACCTCGTCCGGCAGCTCGTTCAGCTTGTTCTCGTCCACGACGCTGAAGCCGGCCAGGGACAGGCGCTGCTTGTCGGGCGTCACCACGTCGGCCCGCTGGTCGACCAGGATGCCCTTCTCCTTCAACGCGTCGCAAAAGGCCTGGGTGACCTGGGCGGCCTGGTTGAACGAGGCGCAGAAGTTGAGGGCGTCATTGCCGCCCTGGGCGGCCTGCTCGCCGTCGAACAGCGGGATTTCGCCGTCGGGCGCCACCACCGCCGGGTCCTCCTCCATGCACAGGATCAGACGGTCGCGGTCCGGGCTTTCCATCAGGATGAACGGATAGCGGCGGACATAGGCCGGGATCGGATAGCCCTTGCGCCAGTTGCCCTCGGCGTCGACATGCAGGTTCACCTGCGGGCGCAGCCCGACGAGGGCCAGGGCCGCCGGACGTTCGCCGTTGCTGAAGACGATCGGGTAGTGCGCGTGCAGCGAGGGGAACTCCTCCGCCACGATGGGGATCGCGTTCGTGCGGGCGGCATAGGCGAAGGACCGGGTCTGCTTGATCTTCCAGTCGCGGTGCCGGTTCACGTCCACGGGGATCGGATCGCGGTAGAACAGCGGAAGCTGGGGAGCGCCGGACTGGTTGGCGGCAGACGTCATCGAAGTGTCCTCGAAGGCACGGGATCGCGTGGCACGGGCGGAGGACCCCGAAGGGGGCATCCGCGAGTTCGGGCCTCCAACTGCCGGAACGGCGGGCGCCTGTCAATGGCGGCCCGGCGCCCGGACGGCAGCGGTCACCGCGCGGCGGCCGTCGCCTTCAGGCGCTTGACCAGGGCGGCCTTGGAGGGGCCGCCGGTGGAGCCGTCCGGAATCCAGATCACGAGGGTGGGCTGGCCCGCGATGATCTGGATGATCTTCTCCCCCCGCGCCGGCAGCCGGACCTTCCGTCCCATGCAGTAATGCACCAGGGCGGCGGCGACCTCCATCTCGCTGTAGGGGATTTCCTTCATCTCGCCGTAGTCGTCCTGGATCGGCAGGACGATCTTGATCGGCGCTTCCGAATTGATCTTGGCGTCCATGACGGTGCCGACGGGCAGCTTGCGCTTGAGCCGGCCGCTGAACTCGATCAGCGCCGTCGTCAGTTCCCGTTCCGTGAAGCTGATGGCGCGCAGCTCCCGCATCCCGTCACCCGCACTTCGTCCCGGCCCAGCGCCGTCGGGGTCGCATTGTAAGGCGCGCGCGGCGTCCTGTCATGCTGCGTTGACATCAGGGGGTACCACTACCGGCGGAGGCCAGCCTGCGCTCCAGGAAGCCGGTGACCACGGCCTCCTCCGGCGTCAGGCCCGGCAGCTCCTCCCGCAGCGTCCGCGCCGCCTCCTCGCGGACCTGTTCGGCCAGCGCGCCATCCAGATAGGCGTTGCCGATCTCCGGATGCACGTAGCAGCGGCGGCAGACGGCCGGCGTGTTCCCCAGCCGCGCGGCGACCCGCCGGATCGCCTCGGTCAGGTTCCGCTTGCGCCGTGTCCGGGTGTCCACCTCCTCCATGGCCTCCAGGGCATGGGCCGCCAGCACCGTGCCCGCCCAGGTGCGGAAATCCTTGGCGCTGAAGTCGTCGCCGGCCGCCTCGCGGATGTAGGCGTTGACCTCGCCTGAGGTGACCGGGTGGCGCCCGCCCCCGTCGTCGTAGTACTGGAACAGGCGCTGGCCCGGCACGTCCTGGCAGGCCTTCACCAATTTGGCGAGGCGGCGGTCCTTCAGCTGCAGCTTCCATTCCTTGCCGCTCTTGCCCGTGAAGGCGAAGCGGATCTGCCCGGCGTCGATCCGGACATGGCGGTCGCGCAGGGTGGTGAGGCCGAAGCTCTTGTTCTCCTTGGCGTAGCTGTCGTTGCCGATGCGGATCAGGGTGGTGTCCAGTAGACGGACGACGCAGGCCAGCACCCGCTCCCGGCTCAGCGCCGTGCCGCGCATTTCGGCGTCCACGCGGTCGCGGATGCGCGGCAGGGCGCGGGCGAAGGCCAGGAGGCGTTCGAACTTGTTCGCGTCCCGCACCTCGGTCCAGCGGGGGTGGTAGCGGTACTGCTTGCGTCCCCGCGCGTCGCGGCCCGTCGCCTGGATGTGCCCGGCGGGATCGGCGCAGATCCAGACATCGGTATAGGCGGGCGGGATCGCGAGCCCGCGGACCCGGTCCAGGGTCGCGGCGTCGCGGATCGGCCGCCCCTCCGGATCGACATAGCGGAAGGATTTGCCCGCCTTCAGCCGGCGGATGCCCGGCTCGTCGTCATTGACGTAGCGGAGATCGGCCTCCTCGGCCGCCTGCTCTTCGAGTGTCAAGGAAACGATGCCGCGCCAGCTGTTCCGGATCGTCCGCAAACAGCCGGCGGCGGCGATCGTCGCGCCCGCTACTCCGCCACCCGCGCCAGGGCCGGGTTGCGCTTCGCCGCCCGCGCCGCGGCCAGCCGCTCGCGCGCCATCTCGTCGGCGATGGCGCTGGTGGGACGATCCTCCCGCTCCGCCCGGCGGAAGATGTCCGTCAGCGTCGCCGGGATGCGCTCCACCTGGCGCAGCACCTCGGCGCGGTCGTAGCCGTGCAGCACCTCGCCGGCCACGTTGATGATGCCGCCGGCGTTGATGACGTAATCCGGGGCGTAGAGCACGCCGCGCTGCCGCAGCGCCGCCCCCATCGCGTCGGTGGAGAGCTGGTTGTTCGCACCGCCCGCGACGATGCCGGCCTTCAGCGCGTCCAGGCTTTCCGGATTGATGACGGCACCCAGGGCGCACGGGGCGAAGACGTCGACGTCCGCCGCGTGGATGCGGGCCGGATCGACCGCCGTGGCGCCGCACGCGTCGACGACCCGCGCCACCGTTTCGGCATGGATGTCGCTGACCGTCAGCACGGCCCCCTCATCCGCCAGCCGCCGGACCAGATGCCCGCCGACATTCCCCAGGCCCTGCACGGCGACGCGCACGCCCTTCAGGGATTCGGCACCAAGCTTGTGCCGGACGGCGGCCTTGATCCCGAGATAGACGCCGTAGGCGGTGAAGGGCGACGGGTCGCCGCTGGCGTCATGGCCCTTGTTCAGGCCGGCCACGTGACGGGTCTCCTGGCCCATGACATGGACGTCTGCGACCGTGATCCCGACATCCTCCGCCGCGATGTAGCGGCCGCCGAGGCTGTCCACCACCCGGCCGAAGGCGCGCAGCAGAGCCTCGCTCTTGCCCGTCCGGCTGTCGCCGATGATAACGGACTTGCCCCCGCCGAGGGGGAGGCCTGCCATGGCGTTCTTGTAGCTCATGCCGCGCGACAGCCGCAGCACGTCGCGCACCGCCTCCGCCTCGGTCGCGTAGG
Source organism: Rhodospirillaceae bacterium (assembly GCA_029267445.1). Taxonomy (GTDB): domain Bacteria; phylum Pseudomonadota; class Alphaproteobacteria; order Azospirillales; family Azospirillaceae; genus JAJUIU01. The sequence goes on along the minus strand of JAJUIU010000034.1, from coordinate 19,196 downwards.
GCCACATGCGGCAGCCACCGCAGGCGGGGCCGAGTGCCGTGTCATGCACCGCGACGATCGCCTTCAGGCCGCTGTCCTTGTCGCGGCCGAACACAACAAGCTCGTGATCGTCGAAATCCGTCGCGCCGAAAACGTTTCCGGTCACCGCGCCATCCGCCATCGGTCGTCTCCTGCCGTTGGGCCCCGCGCGCCGGATCGGCTGCGCCACGGACCCTTATCCGTTGGCGACATTTTATTTCCCCAGCCGTGCCGGGGTCGATTTCGTTGTCAGGCGTTGATTCGCACGAATCGCTTGCGGACGGGCGTCCGCCGGAAACGACGTGACCCGCGGGGCCTCAGCGGCGGCCGGCGCGCAGCCCGCCGCCTGGGTCCGCCCTCAGGCCCGGTTCCTTCCTGCCAAGCGTGGGCTCGGCCCTGCCCGGCGCCGCCGGCGCGGCGCGCCGGGTCTTCGCGGGGGACCGCGACCGGCGCCCGCCCGACCACCAGACGAAGGCCATGCCCAGCACGATGACGCCGACGATGCCCAGCAACGCGTACCGGACGACATTCATCGGAAGCAGCGCGCGCAGGTCGGTCCCGGCCGACTCCCCGCCCTCCACGGCAACACTGCTGCGCGGGGCCGCCGTGGGCTGCGCGCCCTCGCCACCCGCAGGCGCCTCCACCCGGGCCGCCGGGCGCGCCGCCGGGGCGGGCGGGCCGGGCGCGGCACCGGGTGACACCGGGCCGCCCAGGGTCGACTGTTCGGCCCCCTCGCCACGCTCGACACCCGGCGCGGACGGGGCCGCCTGGGGACGGACCTCCTCCTCCCGCAGCATCGGCCCGCTCGAGCGCGCGCGGCTGTTCGGATCGGCGAGGTTGCCCACGGTCTTGGGCGGCTCGCGCGTCTCCAGCATCTTGTCGATGGTGGCGCGGTCCAGCCGCCCGGTCGGCTTCAGGCCGTTCTTGCGCTGATAGGCGGTGATGGCGGCGGCCGTGGCGGCATCCATCCGGCCATGCGCCCGTCCCTGGTAGAAGCCCTGATCGTCCAGGATCTGCTGCGCCCACTGGATGGTGGCGCCGTTCGGCTGTTCGTCACCCCCAGTTTGGGCGGTGGCTGCCACGGGCGCCGCGGTCAGGAGCAGGGCCATGGCGAATCCCGCCACCCGGGAACGGCGGCACGGGGGAACGCGGGAGGAGGACTGCATCGACGGACTCCTGGAACCGGCACGGACGCCCCTTCATCGGGCGACCCGCATGATGCGGCGCGTCCGCGGCAGCATAAGGGCAAGTGCCGGCCGCATGGACCGCGATTTATTTGGGAAGTATATGATGGCGCCGGTGCTTTCCAGTACCGTCTCCGCGCCCCCACCCGGAATCCGCTCCGCCGTGACATATCCTTCGTCCAGCCTGCCGGGAACGACCACGTGGGACGCGCTGGTCGGTCAGACGCGCCTCGCGCTGAGCGCCGGCTGTGCCGTGGTGATGTGTTTCACAGTCGTCGATTCGCGCGTACTGGGGGCGGACGCCGGGCTGCTCTTGCTGCTGGCGCTGCGGCTCGGGCTTGTCATCGCGGCCCTGGTGATCGGCTGGAGCACCCTCGGCCCGCCGGCACCTGAAAGGCTGCGCTTCCGGCTGACGCTCTGGCAGGCGGGGCTGGTGCTGCAGCATGTGGCCACCGCCTGGCTCTGGCCCGTGGAGCTGGCGTCCCATGTCGCGGCGCTGTCCATCCTGCTGCTGGTCTATCTGCTGTTCCCAAGCACGCCGCGCCAGTCGCTGGCCCTGGGGCTCGCGCTCACGGCGATCCACCTGATGCCGCAGTTCGGCAATGGCGCATGGCCGCAGATGGAGGTTCTGCTGGCCGGTCTGGCTGCGAACGCGACCGGTTACGCGGCACGGGTCCGGGAGCTGCAGTGGCGCGCCCTGGCCGCCGCGATCGACGCGGCGGAGGCCCGGACCGCCGCAGCACTTGTGGAACGCGACCGCTTGGCGACCGACCTGGATCAGACGCGGGAGGGGCGCAGGGCCGAACTGGCCGCCCTGCTGCGCGGCCTGCCGACCCCGATGGTGGTCCTGGAGGCGGACGGGCGGGAGACGGGCCGCAGCGCCGGCGCCGATGACATCCTGTCCGGACTGCCGGCCGAGGCTGTCGGCCGCTGGCTGCGGGATCTGCCCGCCATGGGGACGGTGGAGCAGGTTCTGACACCGGCGGCGGGCCCTTCGCGGACGCTGGTGGCGCGGATCGCCACCGTGACCGTCGGGGACCGGCCGCTCCGCATGGTGGCATTGGCCGAGGCGACCCGCCTGCGCAGCACGGAGTCGGCGCTGGCGGAGGCAAGGCGCGCGGTGGAACTGACGGAGCGGCGCGGCGTCGCCGATCAGGCGGAGCTGGCCCATGAGCTGCGGACCCCGCTGAACGGCATCTTCGGCTTCGTGCAGATCCTGGACGATACGCCGCTGACGCCGGACCAGCGCGACCATGTGCGCCGGATCATGGCGTCGGCCGAGGACATGCTGCGCGCCATCGACGCGCATCTCGGCGTCCGCCCCTCTTCGGGCAGCGCCACGCCGGCGCAGGCCAAGCAGGCGTTGTCCGTCCTGCTGGTGGAGGATGACGAGGTCAGCGCCCTTCTCGCCCGCACGCTGCTGGAGCGCGACGGCCACCGCGTGACCCTGGCGACCAACGGCCGCGACGCGGTCGCGGCGGCGGCCAAGGGCGGGTTCGACATCATCCTGATGGACATCCGCCTTCCCGGTTTCGGCGGCCCCGCCGCGACCCGGCGCATCCGCGCCCTTCCCGATCCGGTTGCCGCGGCCGTGCCCATCGTCGCCATGACGGCGAATGTCCTGCCGTCGCAGACCGCACGATACAAGGCCGCCGGCATGCAGACGGCCCTGGCCAAGCCCGTCGACCGCGACCGGCTGCGCGCCGTGCTGGCTGAGGTGGTCGGCAAGCGGGCGGAACCGCCGCCGGAGCAGACCGGAACGCCGGCATCCACGGGGGCGGGAACGGCCCGCCCCGACCTTCTGGACCGGCCGACCCTCGACGGGCATCTGGGCGTGCTGGGGCCCGGCCGCCTCGCCCATGTGATCGAGAGCTTCCTGCGGGCGGCTCCCGCGACGCTGGCCACCGTGCGCGAGGCGATGGCGGACCGGGATCTGAACGCGCTGGCGAAATCCGCCCACAAGCTCGGTAGCGGAGCGCTGACCGTTGGACTGCGCCCGCTGGGCGCGCTGTGCCGGGAGACGGAGCGCCTGGCCGAGGCCGGCGACGACGCCGGCGCCATCGCCGGCGCGCGGGACCTCGACGCCACGTTCGGTCCGTCGGTTGAGGCGCTGCAGCACTATCTGCGGACGCTCGTCAGCACAGGGGCCGACGGTCCCGCGATGCTTCAGCCGACGTCGACGCCGAGCCTGTAGCCCAGCCCCTTCTCGGTCAGGATCATGCGGGGGGAGCCCCCCTCGTCGCCCATCTTCCGGCGCAGGCGGCTGACCAGCACGTCGATCGTCCGGTCGTTGGGGTTGCGGTCGGTGCCGCTGACCGCGTCGATCAGCTGATCGCGGGTCACAACGCGGCCGCCGGACCGGACCAGCAGGGCCAGCAGCTCGAACTCGCCACGCGTCACCCTGACCTCCTGGCCCTCCGGGCTGATCAGGCGGCGGCGGGCGAGGTCCATGGTCCAGCCCCCGAACCGGCGCACCGCCCCCTCCGCGCGGCGCATCTTGGTCGGATGCGTGCGGCGCAGCAGGTTGCGGGCGCGTGCCAGAAGCTCACGCGGGTTGGGCGGCTTGGTGATGTAGTCGTCGCCACCGGTCTCCAGCCCGAAGACCCGGTCGTCCTCGTTGGCCCGCTGCGTGACGATGATGATGCCGACGTTGGAGGTCTCCCGGATGCTCTTGGCCAGGGAGAAGCCGTCCTAGTCCGGCAGCTCGATGTCCAGCAACACGAGGTCGGGCGGCTGCCGCAGCATCGCCTCGCGGGTCTGGCGTCCGCTTTCCGCCTCGGCGACGAGGAACCCCGCCGCGTGGAAATAGCTCGCCAGCAGAGCCCGGGTGGCGGGCTCATCCTCGACGATCAGGACCAGGGGAGCATCGGCGATGTCCGCCATAACGCACCGATAAGGACTCACATGACGCATGGCGCCGGTTTATGCGCCCCGCTCATGTCTGCATACCATGGGAGCAAATTTTGTTTAACCCCCTTGGACATGCGGTAGCGCTAATCCAACGTGCGCACGACCAATGCAGCAAGTGGACGACTGGACTTGCAATTCCGAGGCGAGTGGGAGTGTATGATCCTGGGATTGAGAGGATTATCCCCCCAGTTCCAATAGGGTTGTGTTGCCGCCGAAGGCGGTGGTGTTGACGGTCAGGGTCTTCTCGGTCGCGAATCGGTGCAGATAATGCGGCCCGCCCGCCTTGGGACCGGTGCCGGACAGTCCCTGCCCTCCGAAGGGCTGCACCCCGACCACGGCCCCCACCATGTTCCGGTTCACGTAGGTGTTGCCGACCCCCAGCCGGGCGAACAGGTCCTGGGCGCGGTTCTCCAGGCGGCTGTGCACGCCGAAGGTGAGCCCGTACCCGGTCGCCTGGATGTCCTGGACCACCTTGTCCAGCTCGCCGGCCCGCCAGCGCACCATGTGCAGGATCGGACCGAACACCTCGCGCGGCAGCCGGGCCAGCCCGTCGATCTCGTAAAGCCGGGGGCCGAAGAAGGTGCCGCCCTCCAGCTCGGCCGGGACCGTCACCGCCTTGATCAGCCGGGCCTCCCGGTCCATGCGGGCGGCATGGTCCTGGAGGATGCGGCGGGCGTCCTCGTCGATCACCGGGCCGACATCGGTGGCGAGCCGCATCGGATCGCCGAGCGTCAGCAGGTCCATGGCGCCGGCCAGCATGGTCGCCAGCGCGTCCGCGACCGTGTCCTGCACGAACACCACCCGCATGGCGGAGCAGCGCTGCCCGGCGGACTGGAAGGCGGAGGTCAGGCAGTCGTCCACCACCTGCTCCAGAAGCGCCGTCGAATCGACGATCATCGCGTTCTGCCCGCCGGTCTCTGCGATCAGGGGCAGGATCGGTCCGTCGCGCCCGGCCAGCGTCCGGTTGATGATCCGCGCGGTCTCGGTGGAGCCGGTGAAGGTCACGCCGGACAGATGCCGGTCGGCGATCAGCGCCGCGCCGACCACTTCGCCCCGGCCGGGCAGCAGGTGCAGAACGTCGCCCGGCACGCCCGCCTTGTGCAGCAGCCGCACCGCCTCCGCCGCGATCAGCGGCGTCTGCTCCGCCGGCTTCGCCACGACCGCGTTGCCGGCCGCCAGTGCGGCCGCCACCTGTCCGATGAAGATCGCCAGCGGGAAGTTCCAGGGGCTGATGCAGGCGAAAACGCCGCGCCCGGCCAGATGCAGCTCGTTGCTCTCCCCCGTCGGCCCCGGCAGGCGCACCGGCCCGCCGAACTGCTCAAGCGCCTGGGCCGCGTAGTAGCGGCAGAAATCCACCGCCTCGCGCACCTCGGCCACGGCGTCGGGCAGCGTCTTGCCGGCCTCGCGGCACAGCAGCGCCATCAGCTCCGCGTGCGCGGCCTCCATCGCGTCGGCCGTGCGGGTCAGCACGGCCGCCCTGGCGGCGGCACCGGCCCTGTCCCATTCCGGCTGGGCGGCGGCGGCGCGCTTCATCGCCTCGGCCACCAGCGCCGCGTCGGCCTCCACCACGGTGCCGACGGCACGGCGCCGGTCGGCGGGGTCGGTCACGGGGGCGGCGGCCCCCTTCCGCTCCGTCCCGCCGACGATGGGGGCCGCCGTCCAGGCCCGCCTCAGCGCGGTCTCCATCCGGCGCTGCAGGTCGCCGGTCAGCTCGGGTGCGGTCAGGTCGACACCGCGCGCGTTGCGGCGGCCGGGACCGAACAGATCGGCCGGCACCGGGATGCGCGGGTGGCGCAGGCCCGCCTGTTCGTCCAGCAGGCTGACCGGGTCCGCCACCACCTGCGCCACCGGCACATCCGGGTCCATGTAGGCGTTGATGAAGTTGCTGTTCGCCCCGTTCTCCAGCAGCCGCCGGACGAGGTAGGGCAACAGATCCTCATGCGTGCCGACCGGCGCGTAGACCCGCACCCGGGGCATTTTCTTCAGCACGTCGCGCGCCGCGTCGTACAGCAGCTCGCCCATGCCGTGCAGGCGCTGGAACTCCAGGTCCCGGTTGTCCCCGGCGATGTCGAGGATGGCGGCGATGGTGTAGGCGTTGTGGGTGGCGAACTGCGGGAAGATGGCGTCTGGCACCGCCAGCATCCGCCGGGCGCAGACGAGATAGGACAGGTCCGTCCCCGCCTTGCGGGTGTAGACCGGGTAGTCGGCGTGCCCCTGGATCTGGCTGTGCTTGATCTCGGCGTCCCAGTAGGCGCCCTTGACCAGCCGCACCATCAGCCGCCGCCCGGCCTTGCGGGCCAACGCCGCCAGCCAGTCGATCAGCAGCGGCGCCCGCTTCTGATAGGCCTGGACGGCGAGGCCGAACCCGTTCCAGCCGGCGAGGTCCGGATCGAGCGCCAGCGCCTGGATGAGGTCCAGCGAGAGGTCCAGGCGGTCCGCCTCCTCCGCGTCGATGGTCAGGTTGATGTCGTATCCCTTGGCCTGGAGCGCCAGCCGCTTCACGCGCGGCACCAGCTCCTCCATCACCCGCGCCCTCTGCGCCTGGACGTAGCGCGGATGCAGGGCGGACAGCTTGATGGAGACGCCGGGCGACACCAGCGGCCCCCGTCCCTTCGCCTCCCGCCCCACCGCGTCGATGGCATGGGCGTAGGCTTCCAGGTACCGGCCGGCCTGCGCCCAGGTCCGCGCCCCCTCGCCCAGCATGTCGTAGCTGTGCAGCGTGCCGTCCGGCTTCGCCTTGCGGGCGGCGGACAGCGCCTCCCCGATGGTGCGGCCCATCACGAAGTGCTCGCCCATCAGGCGCATGGCCTGCCCCATGGCGGCGCGGATCACCGGCTCGCCCGTGCGGGCCACCAGCTTCTTCAGGAAGCCCGGCGCGTCGCCGCCCACCTGCTCCTTGTCCAGGTCCATGACGCGGCCGGTCATGGCCAGCGCCCAGGCGGTGGCGTTGACGAAGGCGCTGTCGGAGCGGCCCAGATGCGCGTCCCACTGGCCCCGGCTCAGCTTCTCGGCGATCAGCTGGTCGGCCGTGTCCGGGTCGGCGATGCGCAGCAGGCATTCGGCGATGCACATGAGGGCGACACCCTCCTGGTTCGACAGGCCGAATTCCTGCAGCAGCGCGTCCAGCGGCCCCAGCTCGCCGCGCCGGGCGCGGGCCGCCTCCACCACCGCCACGGCTTTGTGGCCGATCGCGGCGCGGGCGTGGGGCGAAAGGTCGTGGGCGGCCAGCAGCGCCTTCACCGCCGCCGCCTCGTCGCGGTGCTTGGCCGTGGCGAGCGCGTGGCGCAGCGTGTCCAGGTCGGTGGCGAGCGCGGTGGAGGCGCTGGGCGTCGGGGCGGGCGGGGCGACGGCGTCCGGCATGGAAAGTCCCTGGGAGGCTTGAGGGGAATTGCCGTCATTATCGCGAGATCGGCGGAAGATTTCCCGCCGTTTTTGGGATTTATGGCATATTTTCACCTGGAGAACGGCTTTCATGGCGGATTTCATATGGCGAGCGACACCGATCACAGGCTGGACCGGATCGACCTCAACATCCTGCGCATCCTCCAGGAGGATGGGCGCATCGCGAACGTCGAGCTGGCGCGGCGGGTGAACCTGTCGCCCACGCCCTGCCTGGAGCGGGTGCGGCGGCTGGAGCGGTCGGGGCATATCCGCCGCTACGTGGCCCTGCTGGAGCCGGAGAAGCTGGACCGGGCCCTGCTGGCCTTCATCGAGGTGCGGCTGGACCGCACAACGCCGGACGTCTTCCAGATCTTCGCCGACGCCATGGCGAAGTCGACCGACGTGTTGGAGTGCCACATGGTGGCCGGCGGCTTCGACTATCTCGTCAAGGTGCGGGTGCGCGACATGGCCGCATACCGCGCCTTCCTGGGCGACACCCTGTCCAGCATCCCCGGCGTGGCCCAGACCCACACCTACATGGTGATGGAGGAGGTGAAGAGCACCCACGCCATCCCGGTGCCGCCGGGGCGGTAGTCCTTCGACGGGCTCAGGACGAGGATGCGCAGTTGGGGCACCCTCACCCTGAGCCTGTCGAAGGGGCGAGGGTGCCCCAGGCCAACCGCCTCACCGGTTGTCCAACTGTGGCCGCACGGCGGCGAGGCCCTTGCGCGTGATGCGGTAGGGGCCGCTGTCCGCCGACGCGATCAGGCGCCGGGCGCGGAGCTTCCGGAAAAGCGCGAGGTCGCAGTCGATCAGCCGCCAGCCGTCGCGGTTGAAGCAGTCGACGGTGACGGGACGCTTGTCGTCATCGCGGAGCAGCTCGATGCGGCCGCCCTGCGCCAGCGCGTGCAGGACGCGCTGTTCCTTGCGTGAGATGTTCATGGGAACTGTCGTGATCGTGGTGACGCGGGCGCACGCGCACCGCTCCCCGGGCCGAAGGGGCCTTGCGGGGGTCGACGCGCAGACCGGCATCCGCCCGCGGACGGGCGGCGGCGGTCACACGATGGGGACAATTCCAGACATGAACCTCTCCTGGGGAGGCGGGACGGCCGTCGATATATCCGACATCGGATGCGATGGCAAGCGGGGCGTGTTCGCGGACGCGGCTACAGCCGCTTCTCCATGAACAGGCTGCCGCCGCAACTCGGATAGTCGCCGAAGGCGCCGCGGCGGACGAAGCCCTCGCGCTCGTACAGGGCGACGGCGGCCACCTGACGCGGGCCGGTCTCCAGCCGCAGGAAGGGCACCCCCAGCGCCCGCGCCTCCGCCTCCAGCGCGCGCAGGATCGCCAGCCCGACCCGGCGGCCCCGCGCCTCCGGCCGGACATACATCCGCTTCACCTCCGCATAGTCGGCGGTGGGCCGGATGGCGCCGCAGCCGAGCGGGCGCCCGCCGTCCCGGGCGAGCAGGAAAACCGCCCCCGCCTCCGCCAGCTCCTCCACTGGCGTCAGGTGGTTGTCGTCCATCTCGTAAAGCCCGGACAGGAAGGCGTCTAGTTCGGCCACCAGGGCTCTGGCCTCCGCTGTACGGGGATCGGCGGGGGCGATTGTGACTCCCGCCTTGGATATCGCTTCCATCGTCGTCACCGCAGCGCCCGGTCCAGGTCGGCGAGCAGGTCGTCCAGGTCCTCCACCCCGACGGACAGGCGGACCAGCCCGTCGTCAATGCCCAGGGCCGCCCGCTGCTCCGCCGGGATGCTGGCATGGGTCATGATGCCCGGATGCTCGATCAGGCTTTCCACCCCGCCCAGGCTCTCGGCCAGGGCGAACAGCTCCGTCCGCTCCAGCATCCGGCGCGCCGGTTCCAGCCCGCCCTTCAGGTGGATGGTGATCATCCCGCCGCCGGCCGACATTTGGCGCTTGGCGAGATCGTGCTGCGGATGGCTGGGCAGGAAGGGATAGCGCACGCGGGCGACTGCCGGGTGCCGCTCCAGCCACTCGGCGATGGCATGGGCGTTCTGGCAGTGCCGCTCCATCCGCAGGCCCAGCGTTTTCAGGCCCCGCATGGCGAGGAAGCTGTCGAACGGGCCCTGGATGGCGCCGATCGCGTTCTGGAGGAACGCCAGCTTGTCGGCGATCTCCCCCGCCTCCCGCACCACCACCATGCCGCCGACCATGTCCGAATGGCCGTTCAGGTACTTGGTGGCGGAGTGGCTGACGATGTCGAATCCCAGCTCCAGCGGCCGCTGCACCCACGGGCTGGCGAAGGTGTTGTCGCAGACGGTGATCAGCCCGCGGCGCCGGCCGATGGCCGCCAGCGCCTCCAGATCCGCCAGCTTCAAGAGCGGGTTGGTGGGCGTCTCCACCCACAGCATCCGCGTCTCCGGCCGGATCGCGGCCTCCACCGCAGCGGGGTCGGCCATGTCGACGAAGCTGAAGCCAAGGTTGGCCGTGCGCTTCCGCACCCGCTCGAACAGCCGGTAGCTGCCGCCATAGAGGTCGTCCATGGCGATGACGTGAGACCCTGCGTCCAGCAGCTCCAGCACCGTCGCCTCGCCCGCGAGGCCGGAGGCGAAGGCGTAGCCCCGGTGCCCGCCCTCCAGGTCCGCCACGCAGGCCTCGTAGGCGAAGCGGGTGGGGTTGTGGCTGCGGCTGTACTCGAAGCCCTTGTGGACGCCGGGGCTCTCCTGGACGTAGGTGCTCGTCTGGTAGATCGGCACCATGATGGCGCCGGTCGTGGGATCGGGCTTCTGGCCGGCGTGGATCGCGCGGGTGGAAAAGCCGTGGCGGTTCGGACGGTCGGTCATGGGGGCCTTCAGCGCATCTGGCGTCGCAGGTGGTTCAGCAGGTCGACCCGCGTCAGCAGGCCGAGGAACGTCTCGCCTTGCATCACGATGGCGATCAGGTTGCGGTCCAGCAGCGCCTTCACGGCCGCCATGGGCGCGTCGGCCTGCACCGTTTCCAGCCGGTTGACCATGGCCGTATAGACCTTGTCGCGGAAGCGGGCGGGGTCCTTCTCGACATGGAGCAGCAGGTCGCTCTCGTCCAGGATGCCGACCACGCGGGCGCCATCCATCACGGGAAGCTGGGAGACGTCGCTGATCCGCATGCGCTTGTAGGCCGTCAGCAGCGTGTCCTCCGGCCCGACGGTGACCACCTGCCCCATGTCGTGGCGGCGGGTCATAAGGTCGCGCAGGTCGCCGTGGCGCTCCATGGCGATGAATCCCTGATCCGCCATCCAGGCATCGTTGTACATCTTGGACAGGTACTTGTTGCCCGTGTCGCAGACGAAGGTCACCACGCGCTGCGGCGTCGTCTGGTTCCGGCAGTAGGCCAGCGCCGCCGCGAACAGGGTGCCGGACGAGCTCCCGCCCAGTATGCCCTCCTTCCGCAGCAGGTCGCGGGCCGCGTTCAGGCTTTCCGCGTCGGTCACGGTGTAGGCGTCGCGGGCGTACTGGAGGTCGCAGTTGGGGGGCACGAAATCCTCGCCGATCCCCTCCACCACCCAGCTTCCCGGCTCGTCGTGCCGGCCGGTCTTCACGAGGTCCCGGATGATGGAGCCCGCCGGATCGGCCACCACCATCCGGGTCTTCGGGCTGGCCTTGGCGAAGAAGCGGCCCAGGCCCGTCAGCGTGCCGCCGGAGCCCACACCGCAGACCACCGCGTCCACGTCGCCGTCCATCTGCCGCAGGATTTCCGGGCCGGTCCAGTCCTCATGCGCCTGCGGGTTGGCCGGGTTGGCGAACTGGTTGACGTAGAAGCTGCCGGGGATCTCGCGCGACAGCCGTTCCGCGATGTCCTGGTAGTAGGCCGGGTGGCCCTTGCCCACGTCGGAGCGGGTGATGTGGATCTCCGCCCCCAGGGCGCGGAGGTGGTTGATCTTCTCCACCGCCATCTTGTCCGGGATCACCAGCACCAGACGGTAGCCCTTGGCGGCGCAGACCAGCGCCAGGCCTAGGCCGGTGTTCCCGGCGGTGGCCTCGATCACCGTGCCGCCGGGCTTCAGCGCGCCGGAGGCCTCCGCCGCCTCGATCATCTTCAGACCGATGCGGTCCTTGATGGACCCGCCGGGGTTCTGGTTCTCCAGCTTCAGGAAAAGCGCGCAGGGGCCGGTGTCGAACTTGGTCACGCGGACCATCGGCGTATCGCCGATCATCGACAGGATGGCGGGGGCGGTGGTCATAAGTCCTCCCGGACGCTATGGTTTTGCGCCATAGAAGACCCAACGCGAACGCCCCGTCCACCCCGCCGAACGGCGTGGAATCAAGCTGCTTCGGAAGCCCGCGCGCGGAAAGATTCGGGCTGGATCGGCCGTCCGGCCGCATCGATCAGACCGCGCGCCATCAGCCGCTCCAGATTGGCGCGCAGATTCTCCGCACAGGCCGGCCGCTCCCACCCCTCAAGCCAGTTCTGCTCCAGGAAGGCCAGGATGGCGGGCTGGCCCAGCTCCACCTCCCACAGGATGCCCAGCAGGCTGGCCAGCGCCTCCTCCTCGATCTGGACGTCCTTCGTCACGCAGAGCTGCGCGTCCGCCTCCGCCACCCGGCCGCTCTCCGGCCCGGCACCCAAGCCGAAATCCAGCAGGCGCCGCCGCTCCGGCGTGGCCACGAGCCAGTGCGCCACCTCGTGGATCAGGACATAGGCCTCGGACCGGGTGCGGATGCTGCGCCCGTCATAGCTCCAGGCCTGTGCCGGTTCCTCGTCGATGGTGCCGATGCCGAACCGGCGGGCGAGATCCGCCCCCTGGGCCCGGTGTTCGGCCGTGTCGACCCCCAGCGGGACCAGATCCCGGGTCGCGACGATCCGGTCGAACACCGCGCGGGCCAGGGTGCCGGGCGCCAGATGGGCGCGCACGGTATCGATCGCCTGCGGCAGGTCGGTGTCGGGAATGGGGGTGAGCTGCATGGGGCGGGTTCTACGCCTCAACCGGGCGGAGAGGAAAGCCAGTCGTGACCTCAGGCCGCATCGCCCAGCGCCTCGGCGATCTCGACGGGCAGCCGTTGGATCGCACGGAGGTAGCTGATCGCCGGCGCGTCGGGCAGGCGTCGTCCCTGCTCCCAATCCCGCAATGTGCCAACGGGAATGCCATACTTGTCGCTGAAGGCGCTTTGGGAAAGGCCCGTGGCGGCACGGGCTTGCCGCGCCAGCATCGCCGCACGGCCACGCGCGTACTCGTCATCGGTCAGCGGGCGGTCGATGTTTTCGTCAGCGGTCATGATAGCGCTCCGTTTCCCGCTCGTTCGCCTTCCTGACACTCAGAACCCGGTAGACAGCACCTCGCATCGTGAAGACACAGACCCAGACGCGGCCGTCCACCTTGCCGTAAGTGGCGAAGCGGTCCTCTCCATAGTCGAAACGAACATCGAGGACATCCAGCCGATCCGGGTCGGACAACACCTGTCGGCCAAACAGCAGGGACACACCATGTTTGTCCTGATTCGCCGCATCCTTACCTGGATCGAGCTCGATTTCCATACGCTGAATATACGGCATTGCCGCAGTCGGCGCACCTAAATCCGATCCAGCCGCAAAATCCGGTAGGCGGGGCTGTCGGCGCCGGCTGCCTCGGCGCGCTCGAGTTCGGTTTCCCGCCATTTGGCGCGGTCGAAGGGCGGGAACACAACGTCGCCGGGCGGGCTGGCGTCGACCTCGGTGTAGTAGATGCGGTCGGCCATGCGCAGCGCCTCGGCGAACAGGCTCTCACCGCCGATGACGCAGATCTCCTCCGCCCCGTCCCGCTCGGCGATGGCCCTGGCCTCGGTGACGGCGCCGATGAAGCCGTGGCAGACGATCGCCCCGTCGGGTGCGAAGTCCTGGTCGCGGGTCAGCACGATGTTGGCGCGGCCGGGCAGCGGCTTGGCGCCGATGCTCTCCCAGGTCTTGCGGCCCATGATGATGGGCTTGCCCATGGTGGCGCGCTTGAAGAACCTCAGGTCGCCCGACAGGCGCCAGGGCAGCGCGTTGTTGTGGCCGATCACACCGTTCCGCGCCACCGCCGCGATCAATGCCAGACGCGCCATGCAACCCATGCCCCGATCGTTCGTCGGGGAAACATCCACCCACGCCCCACCGGGGTCAAGCGTCGCACGCCCTCACACCGCCACGTCGGCCTTGATGTGCGGGTGGGGGTCGTAGCCGCTGATCTCGAAATCCTCGAAGCGATAGTCGAACAGGCTGTCCGGGCGACGCAGAAGCCTGAGCGTCGGGAACGGTCGCGGCTCGCGGGAAAGCTGCACGCGGGCCTGCTCCTGGTGGTTCAGGTAGAGGTGCACGTCGGCCCCCATCCAGACCAGCTCGCCGGGCTCCAGGTCGCATTGCTGGGCCAGCATGTGGATCAGCAGGGCGGCCTCGCACAGGTTCCAGGGCAGGCCCAGGAAGGTGTCGGCGCTGCGCTGGTAGAGGATGCCGGACAGGCGCCCGTCCGCCACGAAGTACTGGTAGGTCATGTGGCAGGGCGGCAGGGCCATGCGCTCCAGCTCGCCCACGTTCCAGCCGGTGAACAGCAGGCGGCGGCTGGTCGGGTTGGTCCGGATCGACTGGACGAGCTGCGAGAGCTGGTCGACCACCCGGCCGTCCTTCGCCTCCCACGCGCGCCACTGCTTGCCGTAGACGGGGCCGAGATCGCCCCACTTGGCGTCGAACGCGTCGTCCTCCAGCAGGCGGCGCTCGAACTCCGCCTGCTCGATCGCGTCCCCCGTCTCCTTGCGGTAGCGGGCGAGCGGCCAATCGGTCCAGATGCGCACGCCGTTCGCCAGCAGGGGACGCAGGCGTGTGCTGCCGGACAGGAACCAGATCAGCTCGTGGATGGCGGGCTTGTGGAAGACGCGCTTCGTCGTCAGCAGCGGAAACCCGGCCGCCAGATCGAAGCGCATCTGGTGCCCGAAGATGGCGCGGGTTCCCACGCCCGTGCGGTCCACCCGTTCCGCCCCGCGCTCCAGCAGGATCCTTAAAAGGTCCAGATACTGGTGCTCGGGATGGTTGGCGGCCATGGGCGCTCCGTTTGCGGGAAGGTCTTCCGTCCTGGATAGGACAGCGGGGCCTCCCCCGCAACGCCGAACAGCGTTCCGGCCCCCCGGCCGGAATAACCCTTCCACGGGCCGCACCGGGTGCCTATATTCGGGGGTGCCGGGGCGACCCGGCTATGGCGATAAACGCTATGCGGAATAAGCGTTGCGGACCCGGGGGCGGTACCCGGCGCCTCCACCATCACCCCCGCCGAGGCGGGGTCCATGGGGGCGAAACAGGATCGACGCGCGTGGTAAAGGCATGGTTTTCGCTCGGCATGGTTCCGCCGTTACCGGGCCATCTTGATAGATGCCAACGACAACGTTGCATCTGATCTCCGCATGGCTGCCTGATAACCCCCTTCAGGGTTGTCAGTCAGTAGCGTAGAACGCGGTTCGGGGGGGCACCGGGCAACAGAAGCCCCTCCACTCGTTTCGCCTCGCCCGATGAGGTTTCGCGCACATATGGCCACGGACCAGCTTCGATACGACCGGATGGTCGAAACCGCCCTCAGGGGCGTCGTGCGCGAGGCCTTGCGCCAGGTCGAGAAGGGCGGCCTTCCCGGCGAGCATCATTTCTACATCACCTTCCGCACCGGTGCCGCCGGCGTCCAGGTGCCGGATTTCCTGCGCAGCCAGTACCCGCAGGAGATGACGATCGTCCTGCAGTATCAGTTCTATGGGCTTGAGGTTACGCAGGAGCGGATGTCCGTCACGCTGAGCTTCGGCGGCCAGCATGAGCGACTGGTGGTCCCCTTCGCCGCCATCACCACCTTCGCCGACCCGTCGGTCAACTTCGCGCTCCAGTTCCAGCCCTTCGGCGCCAATGACGGCGGGGAGGCGGAAGCCGCCCCCGAGGACGCCGAGGAGGCGGAGGACGCGCCCGCCGACGATGATTCCGGGAAGACCGGCACGGTCGTCACCCTGGACGCCTTCCGCAAGAAGTGACCGGACCGGAGGCGCCCTGAGGCATGCCGGCGTCGCGCGACTATGTCGACCACATTCTGGAACTGCTGGCGCCCCTGGGCGATGTGAAGGCCCGCGCCATGTTCGGCGGCTGGGGCTTGTCGCTCGACGGCATGACCTTCGCCCTCATCGCGGACGACACGCTGTATCTCAAGGCGGATGACGGGAACCGCGCCCGCTTCGTCGCGGAGGGCCTGTCTCCTTTCGTGCCGTTCCCGGACAAGCCCGACCAGACCATGTCCTACTACCCGCCCCCGGACGCCGCCTTCGACGACGAGGGGGAGTTGATCGCCTGGGCGCGGCTGGGCCTGGACGCCGCCCTGAGGGCCGCCGCCCGGAAGCGGCCCCGGCGAAGGCCATCGCCCTGATCCCGGGACGTCCGGTACTCCCAACGGGTGTCCATTCACGCCCGCTGATACAACCGTTCGGACCACCCCGCCGTGGGTGGATTAGCGCGGCGGTGACACGCCTGCCGCCGTCCGCGAGATTGTCTCTGGATCACAGCCTTTTCACACTGGTCACAAAGATTGTCGGTTGACCGGCTGGGAGGCGGGGATGGTTGCGGAGACCGGGCGCGGATCGCGTCCGCGGGCAAGGGACGCCTCGCCTCAGGCGGCGGCTTATGCGGAACGGATCGCCGAACTGTACGCGGCGTACTTGGACACGACACCGCCAGACGCGCGCTTCTACCGCTACATCCATGCGCATTCCCGAAACCGCGCCGCTTTGCTGCGCCATGTCGGCGCCTTCATGGCCTACGCGCCCTGGTTGGACGGCGCCCGGACGCTCCTGGACTGGGGCTGCCGGCACGCGGTCGACGCCTGCCTCGCCCGCATCCATCTCGGGCCGGACGTGGATCTTTTCGGCTGCGACATCGACCGGGGCGAGTTCGGCCCCTTCCATGACTTCGCCGGCCTCAGCTACACCCCGCTGGACCATGCCTGGCGCCTTCCCTACGCCGACGAGCAGTTCGACGTGGTGGTCGGCAGCGGAACGCTTGAGCACGCCGCCAACGACACGCGCTCGCTGGAGGAACTGTGGCGGGTGCTGCGGCCGCAAGGGCGGCTGATCCTGACCTTCCTGCCCAACGCCCTGTCCTGGACCGAGTGGCTGAACGCCACGCTCGGCAACGATCACCACACCCGCCGCTATGGCCGGAACGATGTCCGCCGCCTGCTCCTGCACAGCGGCTTCCGCCCGGAGGTGCTGCGCTACCACCAGCTGCTGCCCACGGCGACCAGCGGGCACCGCCTCGCCAACCTGCCGGTCGTTAGGTCCCTGCTGGAGCGGGCCTTCCGGCTGAACGACGTGGCGGACCGGGTCTGGCCGGTCAACCGGCTGGCCGCCAACCATCTGGTCGTCGCCCGCAAGGTGCCCAGCTTCTGAGCGGCCGGCCTCAGCTGTCCAGGGGCCGGACCAGCAGGTTCCGGAACCGGACCCGGCTGCCGTCATGATGCGCCTGGAGGGCGATGTGCCCCTCTCGCCGCCGCGTTCCCCCGACCAGCCGCGCCACCGCCAATCCGTTCAGGATGACGGCGATGTCGCCGCCCCGCGCCGTCACCAGGAAGCGGTTCCATTCGCCGGTCGGGCGGAAGGCGGGGACGGTCGCCGGCGCCAGCGTGTAGACGGCCCCGGTCAGATGCAGCGGGCTGCCGGTCGACCCGTCCGGCGCCACGCCCCTATCGTCGATCTGCACCTCGTACCCATCCGCGATGGCCGGTTGCGGATCGTCCGCCAGCGGCAGGATGCGCAGGAACACACCGGAATTGTCCGTGGGGTCCAGGCAGCGCCAGTCCACTTGCAGCGCGACATCGGCGAACACGGTGTCCGCATGCCACAGCAGCCCGTGGCCGCCATGGCTTTCCAGCGCCGGCCCGCCCTCCTCCTCCACCCAGGCGAACCCGCCGGCACCGGCCATACGCCAGCCGGCGAGGTTGGGCGTGAGGAGCGGTCGGAATCCGGTCATCGCAAGCTCCATCCTTGCATTGGGCCTGGAATGGCAACAGAAGCGCTTCGGTGCCGGTTCGGCAACCACCCCCAGCCTGCCCGGACCGCCAGGGGGCGGCTCGCCTCGAATTCATTAATCCTATTAAGTGTTCGCGTTTTCGGCTTAGGCTGGTGTGGGTATCAAGTCCGAGGAGAGGAAGGCGTCATGGTCAGATACCCTGACCCGCCGGGCCGGAGCGGAAGACGTCTGCCGAGTGGGGAGATAGGGTCCGCACCGGCGGACCCGCTTGCCACGTCGCCGTCTCGGGAGGGGCCGGTCTTGCGGGCTCGTCTTCTTCCGGAGGGGTCCGATGCCGCCCCCGAAGCCATCCATGGAGCGGTGGCCGGCGAAGGCGTCACCGTTCAACGGATGCCCAAGCGCAGCAAAAAGGACGACGACGATGTGACCGACGACGAGGAGGAGATCGAGGATGTCCCCTGGAAGCATCTCGATGAGCGTCCGAAGATGCCGACAATCTACAGCTACGCCCTCGCGGGAGGCGGCAATCCAAAGGTGAACGAGGGGCCGCATACGGTCGCATCGCTCGTCACACGGAAGATACTCGAGGATCGGATCGAAGCCGGGGATGGGGCCGGCCTGACCGCCATGTACGAAGCGGCGCCGACCCATGACGATGTCGCGAAAATCCTGGAGGAAGAGGTTCCGGACGAAGACCTGCGCGGAAAGCTCGACCTCTACAAGGGTGCATACAAGGCGCTACATGCCGGCGTGAAGAAGCGCATCGCGAAGCTTCCGAGGAACGCGTCGAAGGCCGATCTGAAGGACGTCGCGCTGGAACTCTGGAAGCTTGAAAACCTCAATCCACGCGCCGTTTACGGCTGGAAGACGGCCCTGCGCGGCGAAACGGTCAGCTCGCGAAGCTCCGCCACCAAAGGGGAACGGCTGAGGGTCCGTCTGAAGAAGCAGATCCTCAGCGCGACGCGATCGCAGAAGCTGGTGGATTCAGGCGGATCGCGGAGCTTCGTGGATAGCGATGCGGCAGTCCGTTTCCAGGCGGAAAAGCTGCAGAAGCTGTTTGGCTCCACTGCCAGGGTCAAGCGCTACCTGGAGAGCGCCAAGGCCGCGAAGAGAAAGAAGAAGGCCAAGAAAAGCTGACCGACCACCCGGCCAGGTCTGGATCGGCATCCTGAGCCGAAACAGGAAAGGCCGGCGGGTCGCCCCGCCGGCCTTATCGATTCCGGACCATGCGCCGGAAATCAGGTGTCCAGGAAGCTGCGCAGCTTGCGGCTCCGGCTGGGGTGCTTCAGCTTGCGCAGAGCCTTCGCCTCGATCTGGCGGATGCGCTCGCGCGTCACGCTGAACTGCTGGCCGACCTCCTCCAGCGTGTGGTCGGTGTTCATGCCGATGCCGAAGCGCATGCGCAGCACGCGCTCCTCGCGCGGGGTCAGCGTGGCGAGGATGCGGGTCGTCGTCTCGCGCAGGTTCGCCTGGATGGCGGCATCCAGCGGCAGGACGGCGTTCTTGTCCTCGATGAAATCGCCGAGGTGGCTGTCCTCCTCGTCGCCGATCGGCGTCTCGAGGGAGATCGGCTCCTTGGCGATCTTCAGGACCTTCCGCACCTTCTCCAGCGGCATCATCAGCCGCTCGGCCAGTTCCTCCGGCGTCGGCTCGCGGCCCTGCTCGTGCAGGAACTGCCGCGAAGTGCGCACCAGCTTGTTGATCGTTTCGATCATGTGCACCGGAATGCGGATGGTTCGCGCCTGGTCGGCGATCGAGCGGGTGATGG
>JAJUIU010000137.1 GCA_029267445.1 Rhodospirillaceae bacterium | reverse complement strand
GCGGTTTTGGGGGGTTTTGTGTTCACCCCCCCCGGGGCGGCCTTTTTCTCTGGGGCGGGCGCACCTTTCGCCCCCCCCCCCGGCCGCGCCCCCCCCGGCGCCCCCCGAGACGGTCTTGACGCTGCAATGGAAATCGGCCACCGGCGAAACTCACGGCTAGGGTCCAGGGAGGCGCAGCCGTCCCTGGTGGGGGACGCGCATCGCGCGGGGGCAACGCCCCCAGGAAGATCGCACGCAAACCCGCAGGGTTTGCATAAGTGCGCCCTTCCCTCCGGTCAGGGATGGTAACACCTCCCCCTCTGGCGTAAAATACCCCCAATCAGTGCAGAACCCTTGGGGGTACAGGATGCCGCGCAAAACGCCTGATGAGCTACGGGCCGAACTGCTCCAGAAGAAGGCCCAGCTTGAAGAACGCTTGCGGAAGATCGAGAGGCAGCAGTCCGAGAAGGAGCGCAAGGCCGACACCCGCCGGAAGATCGTCGTCGGCGCGCTCTGCCTCGCTCATGCCGAGCACAAGCCCGAGTTCAAGAAGTGGCTGTCTGAGGCGCTTCGTAAGACGCTGACCAAACCCAGCGACAAGGAGCTTTTCAAGGATTTGCTGGCCGTTACGGATCGCTCCGATCTGATCTGACAACAGCCAAAAGCCAAAATGCGATAAGGAATATCCGAAATGATCCCAAGTATATATGACCTTATTTTCTTGGCATTGATTGGATTATTTGTTGCCGTTTATCTTATAAAGAAAAGGAGAGCATCCCCGCTTCTCTCAATTACACTTCCGCTGACACTGGTTGTTTTTCAGATTTCCGGGGCGATTGCTACCTACCTCATCTCAAGAGCGGCCTTCTCTGTTGGCGTCTCGGTCATTGCGGGGGCCTTCGTCGGGCTGCTCCACATCCCGAACCCGGACAAGCGGGTGTCCCTGGCCCTGGGCGCTGCTGTCGGTGGCTTCGGTGCCCTGGCGTTGACCTGGGGCGCGCCTCCGATCCTGGCGGAGCTATGGGGCATGGGCTGGGGCGTGACGGCCGCTGTGCAATTCCTCCATCGCCTCATCGGGCAGCCGGACGGGACGGGCGTGCCCGTGCCGACGGCTGCCGCCCCGGCCGCCGCTCCGGCCGGGGCGGGGATCACACCCAGCCGGGCGGCAACCCATGGTTCGGCCGCCTGGGGGACCGGCGCGACGGCGGCACGCTTCGGCCACCACAAGCCCGGCATGGTCCTGGGCCGCCTGGAAGGCCAGCCCTTCCGCTTCTCGGGTCACGTTCTGACCTGCGCGCCCACCGGCAGCGGCAAGGGCATTGGAGCGGTCATTCCGAACCTGCTGGAGTATCCCGGCTCCACCCTGGTCATGGACATCAAGGGGGAGAACTACGCCGTCACGGCCCGGTACCGCCGCGAGGTCCTGGGGCACCGGGTCTACGTGATCGATCCGTTCCGGGTGACCGGCCCGCAGTCCGATGCGTGTAACTGGCTCGACCGGATCGACCCCACCAGCCCGGATTGCGTCGGGGAGTCGGCCGCCCTGGCGGACTGTCTCGTGATCCCCTCCGACGATGACGGCGCCTCCCACTTTGACGAGACGGCAAAGGGCCTGCTGCAAGGGCTGATGCTCTACGTCGCCGGGCTGCCCGACCCCGACCGGCGGACGCTGGGCGAGGTCCGCGCCCTGCTGACCGGCCCGGACCTTGAAACCCTTCTGCACGATCTGACGCAGGATCAGGGCTACGCCTACGGCATCCCCGCCCGCGCGGCCCGGACCCTGCTGGACACCGGCGACCGGGAGCGGGGCAGCATCCTGAGCACCGCCCGGCGCTCGACGGCCTTCCTGGATGATCCTCGGGTCGCTGAGTGCCTGTCGCGCTCTGACTTCCGCCTGAGCGACCTGAAAGCCGACAGGGTGACCGTCTATGTCGTGATCCCGCCCGCCAAGCTGAACGCCAACGCTCGCCTGCTGCGCGGCTTCATCGGCTCCGCCCTGGCCGCCCTGACCAAGGACACGGCCACGCCGGAATACAAGGTTCTGTTCATGCTGGATGAGTTCGCCCAGCTTGGCCGCATGACCATGATTGAGGATGCCATAAGCCTCGTCCGTGGCTATGGCGTCGCCTTCTGGATTTTCGTGCAGGACATCAGCCAGCTAAAGGGAACCTACAAGAAGTGGCAGACCTTTACAGCCAATACGGCAAAGGTTTTCTTCGGAACGGCTGACATTGATACTGCGAAGTACATCAGCGAAAGCCTTGGAAAGCTGACCATTACCTATGAGACGGAAGGAGGCTCTCGGGGATTCAGCACCGGCGGCTTCAACACCGGATCATCGAGCAGCGAGCAGGTGACCGGGCGCGATCTGTTGACGCCAGACGAGGTGATCCGGCTCGGCCCGGCCCGGCCGATCACGATCATCGGCGGTGAACCGCCCTACCTGCTGGAGCGGCTGAACTACCTGACGGACCCCAGCTATGCCGGGCGCGCCGATTTGAACCCCTATCACGCCTGAAAGTCCGCTCCTGGCCCGTAGGAAGCCCGCTGAGTGGCTTCCGGGCCGGGGGCCGCTGGTTTGGTACCCTGGACCCGCCTCTGGCCGCCTCTGCGGGCCTGAAAACGGGCAAACCATATCCCCGTATGCCTCGCTTGCTCGCCTTGGCCAACTGCCGGGCAAGCCGATTCCTCCCCCCACACCCCCCACCTACCGCACCTTGCAAGGCGCAGGGGCCTTCGGCCCTGCCCTGTCCAGGGGGGTCCACAGGGCGACGGTCGGGGGCCTGCGCGCTGGTGCGCGCCCCCTCCCTTCGCGCCCTGTGGACTCCCTGGACAGGGGGTGCATTAGATCATAAGAAGGGCCGAAAAATTTTTTGTTGAAAATCAATGGCTTAGGGGGGGGGGGTGCGAACTCTAGAGTTCGCACCCCTGCGAACTGGAGCGCGTGTTTTTTGCGAACTCTAGTTCCTGTTTTTGCTTGCCTCCAGTTAGCACCCCTGCTAACTGGAGTTCGCATAATCGGAACTGCGGGGGCAATAACATGAAGACCATGCCAACGCCGAAGAACCCCAAGCCGGGAGAGTGGGTGCAAACGGAGCGCGCCGCCCATGAGGCGTTCGCCGCCCTCATCGGCAAATCGCCTCTCGCTGCGAAGATCATGCACACCCTGGTATCTCGGGTTGCCGACAACAACGCCGTAGTCATCAGCCAGGGTGTCCTTGCCGATCTTGTCGGAGCCACCCGCCGAGGCGTTCAAAAGGCGCTGGAAATCTTGGAACGAGACCGCTGGATCGAGATCCGGCAGGTCGGCGACCGAGCGACGGTCAATGCCTATGTGGTCAATGATCGCGTGGCATGGTTCGGAGACCGGGAGGGGCGTCGGTACTCGCTATTCAGCGCGACGGTGATCGTCTCGTCTCAAGAGCAGGCAGACGTTGACGCTCTCGACGACCCGCACCGTAAGCCCCTCCGGAAATTGCCCATGATTTACCCCGGCGAGCGCCAGCTTCCGACAGGCGACGGTCTGCCGCCCCCGTCTCAGCCGTCGTTCCCTGGCCTGGAACCGGATCTTCCGGCCCGTAACCTCGACCACGACCAGTACGACCTTGAGGATTTCACCAAGTGACCGACCAGACCGCCGAGATTGCCCGGCTGCGCCAGGAGTGCGCGGAAGCCTATCAAGTCGTCGCCGCTCTGGCCGGGGCTGCGGGCGTGTTCGAGGGGGCCGCAGTGGGCAAGGTCTTGGACAACCTGTCGGCCGCCGCCAACGGCCAGCCACGCCCGCACGCCTCGGTGTTGCCCTTCGTGACGGACTAGTGGCTGAACCCTCGGCCGCGCCCCTGTTCCTGGGCCTGCGAAAGCTGAGCCTGCAAGCCTGCGGCCTTCCCTGGGTCCGCCAGGAAGGCTTGGCGCATCTGGCCCAACTCCTTGCCCTGGGCCTCCTTGGACAGCCGGTTGAACGCCTCGACCCGCGCCCGCAGCTCGCCCGGCACGGCCTGCCAGCGGCGGCCCTCGTCGGTGTAGCCAAGGGCCTTCGCCTGCCGCATGGCGGCCAGCTTCTTGAACGCATCAAGCGCCTTGTCCGCCGCGGCCTCCCTGGTCTGGCGCTGCTTCTCGCGCTCCGCGGCCTGCTGCTTCTCCGCCGCCCGCTCGCCCCGCACCGCGTCGATCTGCGCGAGATGGCTGGGGGCCATGGTCTGACGGACCTTCGCCGTCGCCTCGGCATAGAGGCGATCATCCGGCCGGGGCCGGTCGGGGCCGGTCAAAATCTCGTCCACGGTGCGGGGCCGGACGTCCCTGGGCAGATCCTGGCCTGCTGTCCGGCGTTCCTCGTCGAGTTGCTTCACCAGCCCGGCCAGCCGCTTCCCCTCCGCGTCATGCTGGGCCTTCTTCGCCTCATAGGCCGACATGCCGACGCCGAACTTCGCCAGCATGCCGGTGGGCTTCTGCGGCGGCTTGGCGCTGTGCTCGCGCGCCTGCGTCCTGGCCGCCTCGTATTTGCCCTCGGCGAGCGTGTGGCGGTTCAGCCGTTCCCGGTACGCCTCCGCCGCCGCGTCGTTGATGAGGCTGGCATAGAGCGACACCAACGCCTCACGGGACGGCCCTGGGGCCGCCTGGGGCTGCTGTGGGGGGCTGGGGGCCTGCTGGGGCGCCTGCGCCCCCTGGGACGCCCGAGAGCCGCCGGAAAACGCCTCGCGGGCCTTGGCGGCGATCTCTCGGCCGACCTCTTGCAGCCTCTCCATGACCCGCCCGATCTCCTGGCGCACGATGTTGCGCTCGATGACCTGGTTGCGCTTCTCGCCGCGCTCGGTGCTGATCCCCCGGCGCTCCATGGCGGTGGCGATCGGGCCGATATGCGTCGTCGGCTGCCGGTCCAGCGCCTCCGCCCGCTCCTTGGCCTGTTGTCGCGCCGGCTCCGGGGCGGTGCTGTCGCCGGCGATCTGCGCGGCCTCGGCCTGCTGCGCCTTCAGACTCCGGTGATCGACACGGGCTTGCACGTTGGCCCGCTCCAGCGCGCGATTGCACAGGCTCGCCCATGCCTCCCGGCAGGCCGTGACCTCCTCCGGGCCGGTCTTCTTGTCGTCCAGCGCCCGCGTCTTGGCTCCCAGCCCCTCCGCCCCAAGCGCCCGGGTGGTGCCTAGCAGGTGGGCATGGTGGTTGCGCTCGTCGCCGCGCCTGGGCGGCTCGTGGATCGCCACGTCGACGGCGATCCCGTAGCGGTCGGACAGGTGGCGGGCATATTCCAGAACCAGGGCCTTGCGATCCTCGGCCGCCAGTTCGTGAGGAATGGCAATCTCCCACTCGCGGGCAACGGTGGAGTTCTTGCGGTTCTCGGCCGCCTCCGCCGCGTTCCACAGGGCGGAGCGGTCGGCCGCCCATTCTGGCGCGTCGGCCGGGAGGACGAGTTCCGAATGCACCACGCCGGATTTGCGGGTGTAGTCGTGAACCTCCCCCGTGCGCGCATCTTCGATCTTGCAGGCGGACCGATAGGCAGCCGCACCCGTCGCGCTCCCCCCGGCGGGGCGCGAGACGGTCGTGACGCGGCAAAGGAAAACGGCCCCCGGCGAAACACACGGCGAGGGTCCAGGGAGGCGCACCCCACCCAGG
>JAJUIU010000048.1 GCA_029267445.1 Rhodospirillaceae bacterium | reverse complement strand
CCTGATATATCCGATGATCGCCTCGTCCATCTTGTCGCCGCCGACCCGAACGGACCGAGAGTAGACGATCCCGCCCAGGGACAGCACGGCCACTTCGGTGGTGCCGCCGCCGATGTCGACCACCATGCTTCCGGTCGGCTCGGTCACGGGAAGGCCCGCCCCGATGGCGGCGGCCATCGGCTCCTCGATCAGGAAGACGCGGCGGGCGCCGGCGGCCTCCGCACTTTCCTGGATGGCGCGGCGCTCAACGGCGGTGGAGCCCGACGGCACGCAGATGATCACCTGCGGGCTGGCGAAGCTGCGCCGGTTGTGGACCTTGCGGATGAAGTGCTTGATCATTTCCTCCGCCACCTCGAAATCGGCGATGACGCCGTCGCGCAGCGGGCGGATGGCCTGGATGTTCCCCGGCGTGCGGCCCAGCATCAGCTTGGCCTCGTCACCCACGGCCAGCACCTGCTTCTTGCCGCGCACGTTGGCGATGGCGACGACGGAGGGCTCGTTGAGCACGATGCCGCGGCCCTTCACATAGACGAGGGTGTTGGCCGTCCCCAGGTCGATCGCCATGTCGGCCGAGAACATCCCAAGCAGATTCGGAAACATGGGCGAGGATTTCTCTTAGGAAGCGGAAGGGCGCGGGGTGGGATGGCGGCGTGCCAGCATGCCGCACTGCGGTGGTTCCATAGACCATTTGGAGTGCACCCCTCAAGGGGTGAAAGGGCGCGACCTGGAATTTGTCGTGCGGGAGTTAAGGGACGGTGAAAAGCGGGGTGTTCCCGGCGGGGTAATCTCTTCGCGCGGCCTTGGCTTCATCCTGCGGGGTCAGCCGGCCGACGACTTGCGGGGGCGGCCGCGTCTGGCAGGCGGGCGCGGGGGGTCCGCCGCGACCCAGCCATGGCGCACCGCATACTCCCGCAACGCCGCGTTCATGCGCTGCTGGTAGCCGGCGCCGGTGGCGTGGAAGGCGCGGAACACGTCGCTGTCGACCCGCACGGACACGGGGGTCTTCGGCTCCGGCAGGACGAGCGTGGCGCCCTTGAACCATTCCTCGTCGGCGATGGGTGCGGTGTCGGGATCGGAGTCGATCTGCCGCTGGATCTCTTCATCCGAGACCGACTTGAGATAGTCCCAGTCGACCTCATTCAGATCGAGTGGCTTTCTTGCGTTCGAGCCAGGCATGGTACTCTACCCTTTCCTTCCGGTCCGCCACACGCAGGCTGATGATCCAACGGGTTTCCAAACCAGCGATCAGCCGATCCGTGTAGACACAGAACAGCAAGACATCCGCGGCAAGGCCGATCGCCTGGACTCGGACCTCGCCATAATCCCGCCGGGTGTCGATACGCTCCAGAACGGGTCCGGCGAACAGAAGCTCGGCCATACTGAACGGCAACCGACGATCACGCTGGTTGCGCGCATCCTTCGCGTCGTCCCAGTCGAACCGCATCCACCCGCCCCGCTGCCCTGCGCGCCTGTAAGAGTAGGCGGCGCGGGTGGCGGACGCGGGTGAAGCGCCTCACACTGGAAAATGTATATACATTATGGGGCGATGGCAACCGCTCACGCGCTCATCGCCACCGGTGCCGTCTTCTGCCGCTTGGTCAGCAGCTTGTTGAGGGCGTGGAGATAGGCCCGGGCACTGGCGACCAGGGTGTCGGCGTCGGCCCCCTGCCCGTTTACGGTCTTGCCGTTCTCCTCCAGCCGCACCGTCACCTCGGCCTGAGCGTCGGTGCCGGCGGTGACGGCGTGGACCTGATAGAGCTGGAGCCGCGCCTCGTGCGGGAAGGCCTGCTTGATGGCATTGAAAACGGCGTCCACGGGACCGTTGCCGAAGCTGACCACCGGCGGCATGGGCTTGCCGTCGACAACCACCTCCAGCACCGCGTGCTGGGGCCCTTTGGAGCCGGCGACGACCTGGAGGCTGACGAACTGCACCCGCTCGAACTGGCGGCCGACCTCGTCGTCCACCAGGGCGACGATGTCCTCGTCGAAGACCTCCTTCTTGCGGTCGGCCAGATCCTTGAACCGCTTGAAGGCGTCGTTCAGCGCGTTGTCGCCCATCTCCTCGTAGCCCAGCTCCTTCAGCTTGGCGCGGAAGGCCGCACGGCCGGAATGCTTGCCCATGACGAGGGAGGAGCGGTTCAGCCCGACGCTTTCCGGCGTCATGATCTCGTAGGTCTGGGCGTTCTTCAGCATCCCGTCCTGGTGGATGCCGCTCTCGTGCGCGAAGGCGTTGGCGCCGACGATGGCCTTGTTGGGCTGCACGACGAAGCCGGTGATCGTGCTGACCAGACGGGAGGCGCGGGTAATGTGCTCCGTCTTGATGCCGTTGGTGTAGGGCATGGCGTCATGGCGGGTGCGCAGCGCCATGACGATCTCCTCCAGCGCCGCGTTGCCGGCGCGCTCGCCCAGGCCGTTGATGGTGCATTCCACCTGCCGGGCGCCGTGGGCGACACCAGCCAGGGAGTTGGCGACGGCCAAGCCCAGATCGTTGTGGCAGTGGACGGAGAAGATCGCCTTGTCGCTGTTCGGCACCCGCTCGATCAGCATGCGGATCAGGGCGCCGTACTCCGCTGGCACTGCGTAGCCCACCGTGTCGGGGATGTTGATCGTGGTGGCGCCGGCCTTGATCGCCGTCTCCACGCAGCGGCAGAGGAAGTCGGGGTCCGTGCGGCTGCCGTCCTCGGCCGACCACTCCACGTCGTCGACCAGGTTGCGGGCGTAGGCGACACTCTCGGCGATGCGGGCGACCACCGCCTCCGGCTCCATCTGCAGCTTGTACTTCATGTGCAGCGCGCTGGTGGAGATGAAGGTGTGGATGCGCTTGCGCGGGGCCGGAGCCAGCGCCTCGGCGGCGCGGTCGATGTCCGCCTTGGACGCGCGCGACAGGCCGGCGACCGTGCTGTCGCGGACGACCTTGGCGATCTCGCGCACGGCTTCGAAGTCACCGTTCGACGCGATGGGGAAGCCGGCCTCGATCACGTCCACACCCATCTCCTCGAGCGTGAGCGCGATGCGCAGCTTCTCCTCCAGGTTCATGGAGGCGCCGGGCGACTGCTCCCCGTCGCGGAGCGTGGTGTCGAAGATGATGACGCGGTTGGAGTCGCGGCTGGCGGCAGGGGTGGCGGCGCTGGTCGTGGAGGTGGTCATGGCTGTCGCGGGTCCTTGTCGGTCTCTGCCCGGCGGTCCAGGCCGGAGCGGTTCTGCATGCGATGGATGAGGCGGCGCCTCGCGCCGTCCAGGTCCCCTGAACGCCGGTCCTCCCGTCTGGGGAGGGTCGCTCAGGGGGTGATAAGTCGCAGCAGAAGGAGGCCCAGGATGGGCAGGGACAGGCCAAGCAGAAGCGCCGCCTGCCGGCGGTTCGCATCCTGAAGCTTGGCGACGCGGGTCTTCACGGTGAAGGCGCCCTGTTGTCCCGACGGCTGTCCAGATCGGCGGCGCCACCACGGGCACCGCACCCGCATTATGTACCGCGCAACAGCGTTGTCGGCAACTGTTTCAATTGGAAAGAAAGCGTCGCCCCCAGGTTCGGGGCGATGGGAATCGTTCACGGGCGGCGCCGCGCGGGCGGTGTTGGCCCCACCGCCGCGCCCGCCGCCGCTCAGGCGTTGCCGACCGTGGCCATGTCGCCCTGGAAGGCGTAACGGAGATTGTAGCGGGCCACCAGCCGCTCGATGCGGCGGCCGGTCTCGGCGTCATGGGTCAGGCGGCCGAGCTGATGCAGATGCCGGCGGAGCGCATGGGTCATGAAACCGTCGCGGGAAACCTGGGCCTCGATACCGTCGATGTAGGTCCTGATGGGGTCCATGTTCGATCTCGCTTCGTTGCGTGCCGTAGGCCTTTCCTGAAACGAAGCTGCCGGTGGGTTGGATCACCGGGCCGTCCGATTTCCCGTGACATTGTTGGGGTCTTTCAGCCAACCACCCCTGCCCGGTTGCCTGTGGCCGTACCGCCACAGGCCGCAGTCGGCCGCGTCAGACCGGACGGCGCCCTTCCATCCAGGCCCGCACCTCCTCCCGCAGGATCGGCAGCGGCAGGCTGCCGCCCACCAGCAGGACCTCGTGGAAGGCGCGGATGTCGAAGCGGTCGCCCATGCGGTCGCGCGCCTCCGCCCGGAGGTCCTGGATCGCCTGCATGCCGACCTTGTAGGACAGGGCCTGGCCCGGCCAGATGATGTAGCGCTCGATCTCCCGCACGGCGTTCTCCTCCGCCGTGACCATGGTGGACATCATGTAGTCGATGGCCTTCTCCCGGCTCCAGCGCTTGGCGTGGATGCCGCTGTCCACCACCAGCCGGATGGCGCGCCAGAGCTCCAGGTTGATGCGGCCGAAATCGGCGTAGGGGTCAGCGTAGAAGCCCATCTCCTTGGCCAGCTTCTCGGTGTAGAGGGCCCAGCCCTCGTTGTGCACGGTGAAGCCGGCGATCTGGCGGAACAGCGGCAGGGTCTGCGATTCCTGCATGATCGCCGCCTGCATGTGATGGCCCGGCACCCCCTCGTGATAGGCGATGGCCTCGATCTCCCAGCGCGGGCGTTCGCGCATGGTCATCAGGTTGATGAAGTAGATGCCGGGCCGGGTCCCGTCGGCGGAGGGGCGGTTGTAGAAGGCGGGCGGCGCGGTGCGCTCGCGGAAGGGCTCCACCCGGCGGACCTCCACCGGCGCCTTGGGCAGGGTGCGGAACACCTCCCCCAGCCGGGCGGACATGCCCTCGATCGCCGCCCGCGCCTGGGCCAGATACTGCTCGCGGCCGGCGTCGTCGTCGCTGAAGAAGAAGCGGGGGTCGGATCCCAGATGGGTGAAGAAGGCCTTCAGGTCGCCCTGGAAGCCGACGCGCCTGCGGATGGCGTCGATCTCCCCGTGCAGGCGCGTCACCTCGGCGAGGCCGAACTCGTGGAGTTCCTCCGCCGACATGTCGAGCGTGGTGTGTCGGCGGATGCAGGCCCGGTAGTAGGCGTCGCCGTCCGGCAGGCGCCAGACGCCGTCGTCGGTGCCGGCGCGGGCCTCCATCGCGGCGGCCATCGCGATCAGCCGCTCGTAGGCGGGCTTCACCCCATCCTTCAGCGCGGTCCGCGCCTCCTCCAGCAGGGACTGGCGTTCGGCGGCCGGGATCTCCGCCCGTTCCAGCTTGGCCGTGAGGTCGGCCAGGATCGGCGTCGGCCGGTCCGACCCGTCCATGGGCGCGCCGACGATGACGGCGGCGGCGTCCGCCTGGACCTTGGCGAGGGAGAATTTCGGCGGCAGCACGCCCATGTCGGCGCGGCGGCGCACCGCCTCCTCCACCTGCCGGAAGCGGTCCGGGATGCCGGCGATCCGCTGGACATAGGCGCGCGCGTCGGCGGCCGTGCGGACGCGGTGCTGGTTGATCAGGAAGGCCGGCGCCCCGGTGTGCGGCCCTTGCAGATGCGCGACCGGATAGGTGTGGAAACGCCAGCGGAACAGCTCCTGGTTCTGCTCCGCCCGGTAAAGGAACAGCCGATAGGAGAGCCGGTCCTCCTGCGACAGCTTGGCCGGATCGAACTCCCGCCGCAGCCGCGCCACGTCCGCCCGCTCGATCGCCTCCTCCCGCTCGGCGAAGGCGTCGGAGAAGTCGTCCCATTCGCCACGGTCGTAGCGGCGGCCGAGGCTGGTCTCCAGCTGCGGGCGGCGCTTGATCGCGGCCTCCTCCACCTCCTGGAAGAAGGCGCGCAGGCGCTTGCCCTCCGCGTCCGTGTCCGCCGCCGGCTGGGCCAGGGCCGGGAGACCCAGGCCCGCCAGACCGATGGCGGCCGCACCGCCCGCCAGAAGCTCCCGCCGCGTCACAGTCATGGCCCACCCCTCCCCGTTCGTATGGTTTGGGTGCGACCTTGCAAAGACCGGAGCATTCAGGGCAAGCGGCGTTACAGTCCCGTTACGCGGGCGGCCCGGTCAGAGCCGGGCGAGCGGGCCGTGGTCGTCGCAGTGGTTGCCGTGGGGATGGTGGAGATGGCCGTCCACCAGATAGTCGACATGGTCGCCATGGGGTACGGCCTCGTGCCCGCAGCCGGGTCCGTGGACATGGCCGGGCGCGTGGCCGGCGCAGGCATGGTCCGGCGTGCAGCGGTCAGGGTTCCGCGCGTCCACCGCGATCGCATGCTCGTCCACATGGTCGCCGTGCGGATGGTGCAGGTGGCCGTCGTGCAGATAATCGACATGCCCGTCATGCCTCACCGCCGTATGGCCGCAGCCGGGGCCGTGGACATGCGGGTGGTTGGAATGCTGATGGCAGGCCATGGCGGCTCTCCTCGCGTTGCGCACGAGGGGGAGCGTACGCCCGAAAGACCCTACGCGGAATGTGTAATCTGATAACGTGCGCGCCGGATGCGGACAGGCGAAGGGCCGCGCGGGTGTCCCCGGCGCGGCCCTTCCGTACCTAACAGTGCGGCCGGATCAGTTCCGGGCCTTGTCCACCAGCTTGTTGGCGCCGATCCAGGGCATCATGCCGCGCAGGCGTGCGCCCACCTCCTCGATCGGGTGTTCGGCGTGGCGGCGGCGCATGGCCTTGAAGCTGGGCATGCCGGCCTTGTTCTCCAGCATCCAGTCGCGGGTGAAGCGGCCAGACTGGATGTCGTCCAGCACGCGGCGCATCTCCTTCTTCGTCTCCTCCGTCACGATGCGGGGGCCGACCGTGTAGTCGCCGTACTCCGCCGTGTTGGAGATGGAGTAGCGCATGTTGGCGATGCCGCCCTCATACATCAGATCGACGATCAGCTTCACCTCGTGCAGGCACTCGAAATACGCCATCTCCGGCGCGTAGCCCGCCTCCACCAGCGTCTCGAAGCCGGCCTGGATCAGGGCCGACAGGCCGCCGCACAGGACCGTCTGCTCGCCGAACAGGTCGGTCTCGCATTCCTCCTTGAAGGTCGTCTCGATGATGCCGGAGCGCCCGCCGCCGATGGCGGAGGCGTAGGACAGCGCCACCTCCAGCGCGTTGCCGGACGCGTTCTGGTGCACGGCGACGAGGCAGGGCACGCCCCCGCCCTTCTTGTACTCCCCGCGCACCGTGTGGCCGGGGCCCTTGGGCGCGATCATGAAGACGTCGAGGTCGGGGCGCGGCTCGATCAGCTTGAAGTGGATGTTGAGGCCGTGGCCGAAGGCGATGGCGGCACCCTTGCGCAGGTTCGGCCCCAGCTCGGTCGCATACAGCTCGGCCTGCAGCTCGTCCGGCGTCAGGATCATGACCACGTCGGCCCAGGCCGCCGCCTCGGCGGGCGTGACGACCGTGAGGCCCGCCCCTTCGGCCTTCGCCTTGCTGGCGGAGCCGGGCTTGAGGGCCACGCGCACCTCGGCCACGCCGCTGTCCTTCAGGTTCAGGGCATGGGCGTGGCCCTGGCTGCCATAGCCGACGACGGCGACCTTCTTCCCCTTGATCAGGTTCACGTCGGCGTCACGGTCGTAATAAACGCGCATTCTCCGTCCTTCCTAAACTGCAAAACGACAAAGGCAATTGATTTCTGAAATGAGTCTCAGTGTCCAGTTAGTTTCTTGAGGATCTCTACTATGATTCCTCCCCCAGCGGACCCAACAAAGCTGTTGTCCAATAAATTGATTATGCGGGACGCAAGCCCTGGATCTTCACTTGAAATTACTCTTAATGAGGACTCAGCTCGCAACATTTCAGATTCAATTCTCCCTGATCGGACTATACTAGCTACATCATTGAGCGCGGATGCAACCCTTCCATTCTGGGAAGCAGCCATTCGCGCAAGCAAGTCTGACAGCAGATTATCCCGCGATGCGTTGCTATCAACCAGGGCAGAAATCACCCGGAAAGCATCCCTGACATCTTCATTTAGAATAGCTATTTGAGCTCTTTGTTGATCGTTCTCTGTTCTAAGAACATCAACAAATCTTCTCTCTTGTCGCAACTCCATCTTGGCTATCTCAAGCGCACTCTCTAAACGATGAATGGTTCTTTCATCATTTGACAAGGAAGATGCATCCCTTTCCCCCCTAACCATTGCCATATAGTCGTCTAGACTGTGTTCGACCGCCTCTTCAATTCCATCTGCTCCAGTAACTCTCATCGTTATGGTTTTGCCATTTTGTTCAATGGAAACGGATATCTCCGTTGATGGAAATCGCTCATCGAGCAGGGTCGCAAAGTTTGAGAGTATGGTGCGCCCTGCCCTCAAGTGTTCGGGGCTAAATGTGATCCTGCGCTCCAACTGCGCTTCTTTGGCAGCGAGCGAAATAATGCGACCAGATATTAAACGCTTCGTGGCTCTGGCTATAAAGGCCAGCGATGACAAGAAGTCTTCAGCCGATTCTGCTCCTGTTTTCTGCAAAAGTTCACGAATTTGCGCCAATTCCGAATCACCGAGCTCAGTCATGAAGGAACTTCGGGCCAGAATTGGTATTAATTCGTTTAACTCCCTGAAAAAGTCAAAGTCGAAATTCTTGAGCTTTGCATCTAATAATTTTTCGTAATTTTTCGAGCGTAAAAATGCAGCCAAGAATTCGAAATCATGCATCAAATCATTGAGCACGTCTCCCCATTGAATAGCAAAGTAAGAAATGTCTCGCAAGCTTACATCAGCAGGCGGAAGAATTACCGTCTGATTATCTTCAAGAAACTTTCTCACATCATCAAGCAGGGGAAGCAACTCTCTCTCATCGGGACCCAAGTATTTTCTAGTGGCCGACTTCATTTCATTAAGCAATCTGGGAAATAGGCGCGGCTCGCGACAGGAAAGAATCAATAGATTACATGCAGCAAATTCTAGCCGGAAGTCTCGCACAACATGATTTTTATCTTTCGTGTTTTCAACCATGTTTGAAACTCTAGCTCTGGTCAATCAGTTTAGTTAGCAGATCACAGCCGCGACGCGGCGATGAACTCGCCCAGCACCTGTCCCGACAGGACGACGCCATGCCACGCGGCCCGCTCCAGCACGGCGAGGCTGCGTTGCTGTCGACGGTCGCCTTCCGCGTGGGAGTAGACGAGGATGTTAGCGTCGATCGAGACGGTCCAGGCGCTCATCGTAAATCCCGTTCCGATCGAACGTCCAATCGGGGTCGATCCTGAAGGAGTTCCGCTGGAGATCGGCCGTCAACTCCTGGAAAGCCTGCCGCCGCGACGCCCGCTCGGCAGCCCGGTCGGCATCGGTGATCGGCACAAGTTTCGCCACAGGCGCGCCGCGCTTCAGGATGACGGTTTCCTCACCCTTCTCGGCATGCGCCAGAATCTTCGAGAACTGCTGGTTGGCCTCGCGCGCCGTCACCACACGGGTCATCGCCGCCTCCGATGTAGGACATCACTACACCCTACCATCTCACAGCCCGCCCGTCCCGCGGGACATGGCCACCGCACCCGCGCGGCTGATGTCGACAAGGCCGAGCTGCTTCATCAGTTCGATGAAGCGGGTCAGGTCGTCGGCCGTGCCGGTGATCTCGAACACGAAGCTCTCGATCGTGGCGTCCACCACCCGTGCCTTGAAGATGTCGGCGATGCGCAGGGCCTCCACCCGCTTCTCGCCCGTGCCCGCGACCTTCACCAGGGCCATCTCCCGCTCGATGAACGGCCCCTCCATGGTGAGGTCGCGGACCCGGTGGACGGGCACCAGCCGGTCGAGCTGCGCCTTGATCTGCTCGATGATCATCGGCGTGCCGGAGGTGACGATGGTGATGCGGGAGAGCGCCTGTTCCGGGTTCACCTCCGCCACGGTGAGGCTTTCGATGTTGTAGCCGCGGCCGGAGAACAGGCCGATGACGCGGGCCAGCACGCCCGGCTCGTTGTCGACGAGCACGCTGATGGTGTGGCGTTCGATGGGTTCGACGGGGGGCACCGGACAGGCTCCTGCTGTGTTTTCTTCTTCTGGTCGGGCGAGGCCCCCTCACCCGCCTCGCTAGGGCTCGGCACCCTCTCCCACGCTGGGGAGAGGGTTTACCGGGTGCCGCTGCGATCGAACCCTCTCCCCTTGCGGGAGAGGGTGGCGCCGACAGGCGCCGGGTGAGGGGTGATGGCGATCCTGGGGGTCAGACCAGCACCATCCCCTCCTCGGGCGTGGCTTCCTCCAGCTTCTCGTCGGGGCCGAGCAGCATCTCGTTGTGGGCCTTGCCGCCGGGGATCATGGGGAAGCAGTTTTCCTTCTGATCGACGCACATGTCCACGATGACGGGGCGCTCGATGGCGATCATCTCCTTGATGACGTCGTCCACCTCGCTGGTCTTGGTGGCACGCAGGCCCACGCCGCCGAAGGCGTCCGCCAGCTTCACGAAGTCGGGCAGCGCCTCGGAATAGCTTTCCGAGTAGCGCTCCCCGTGCAGGAGCTGCTGCCACTGGCGGACCATGCCCATCCACTGGTTGTTCAGGATGAAGACCTTGACCGGCAGCCGGTACTGCAGCGCCGTCGACATCTCCTGGATGTTCATGAGGATCGAGGCCTCCCCCGCCACGTCGATGCAGAGCGCGTCGGGGTTGGCGATCTGGGCGCCGATGGCGGCCGGCAAACCGTAGCCCATGGTGCCGAGGCCGCCGGAGGTCAGCCAGCGGTTCGGCTTCTCGAAGGGGATGAACTGGGCCGCCCACATCTGGTGCTGGCCCACCTCCGTGCTGATGAACACGTCGTCGCGGCCGGCGATCGCGGCGCGCAGGCGCTCCAGCGCGAACTGCGGCTTGATGACCTTGTCGGTCTTCTCGTAGCGCAGGCAGTCGCGCGCCCGCCAGAACTCGATCTGCTTCCACCACTCGGCCAGGGCCTTCTGGTCCGCCCGCTTGGCCCGCGCCTTCCAGACGCGGATCATGTCCTCCAGCACGTGGGCGGCGTCGCCGACGATGGGGACGTCCACCCGGACGTTCTTGTTGATGCTGCTGGGGTCGATGTCGACATGGATCTTCCTGGAGCCCGGCGAGAATTCGCTGAGCTTGCCGGTCACCCGGTCGTCGAAGCGGGCGCCGATATTGATCATCACGTCACACCCGTGCATGGCGAGGTTCGCCTCGTAGGTGCCGTGCATGCCCAGCATGCCCAGGAACTGCTTGTCCGACGCGGGATAGGCGCCGAGGCCCATCAGCGTGGCCGTGCAGGGATATCCGGTCATGCGCACGAACTGCGTCAGCAGGCGGCTGGCGATGGGGCCGGAATTGATGACGCCGCCGCCGACGTAGAAGATCGGCCGCTTGGCGTTGGCGATCAGCTCGACCGCCTCCTCCACCTTGTTCAGGTCGGGGCGGACCTGGGGACGGTAGCTCTTGGGCTGGCATTCGGCGGGCGCCTTGTAGGTGCCTTCCGCGAACTGGATGTCCTTCGGAATGTCGATGACGACCGGCCCGGGACGCCCGTTCTTCGCCACGTAGAACCCCTCGTGCAGGGTGCGGGCGAGCTGGTTCACGTCCTTGACGAGATAATTGTGCTTGGTCGCCGGGCGGGTGATGCCCGTCGTGTCGCACTCCTGGAAGGCGTCGTTGCCGATCAGGTGCGTGGGCACCTGCCCCGTCAGGCAGACGATGGGGATGCTGTCCATCAGCGCGTCGACCAACCCGGTGACGGCGTTGGTGGCGCCGGGCCCGCTGGTGACCAGCACCACGCCGACCTTGCCGCTGGACCGGGCGTAGCCCTCCGCCGCGTGGACGGCCGCCTGCTCGTGACGGACCAGGATGTGGCGGATGTGGTTCTGTTTGAACAGCGCGTCGTAGATGGGAAGGACGGCACCGCCCGGGTAGCCGAATATCGTGTCTACGCCCTGGTCCCGCAGGGCCTTGATGACGATTTCGGCGCCGGTCAGGGTCGGGGTCGTGGACATGGTGACGATGCTCTTCCGCTCGGGGTCAAAAGGCCGCCTTCGCGTCTGCGAGAGGCGGCGGGAGCGGCAACCTAGTCGCAACCTTTCACAAGGTCAACCCGTTTTGAAACGAATGCATCGATTTCCAACAGCAACGTGACATAAAGTTTCTGCAAAGCTGCATTGTCCGAAACGCCGCCCGGATCGATCCGCTGCACCACGGGACACTGGTTGCGGAACCATGTGGTCTGGCGCTTGGCGTAATTGCGGGTGTGCTGCCGGGCCTTGGCGGCGGCGGCCTCCAGGCTCACCTCCCCCCGCAGATATGCCAGGAGTTCGGGCACGCCCAGCGCCTTCATCGCCGGCAGGTCGGGATCGAGCCCCAGGGCGGCCAGGGCCCGCACCTCCTCCAGGGCGCCGCGCGCCAGCATGGCGTCGAACCGGGCGTCGCAGGCGGCGTAGAGCCGGTCGCGCAGCGGCTCCACCACCAGGAGCAGGAGGTCGAGGC
Source organism: Rhodospirillaceae bacterium (assembly GCA_029267445.1). GTDB lineage: Bacteria > Pseudomonadota > Alphaproteobacteria > Azospirillales > Azospirillaceae > JAJUIU01. Next base: position 18,059 of record JAJUIU010000048.1, on the reverse strand, counting down.
CCGGCGGCGGCCCCTCACCGCCGCCACGCCGCCAGTCGGCCATGGGGCGGCCCGTCGCCTCCAGCACCTCCCAGGCGCGCAGCACGCGGGCCGTGTCGCCGGGATTCAGGACTGCCGCCGTCTCCGGATCGCGTGCGGCGAGGCGGGCGTGCAGCGCGGGCGTGCCGATCTCCGCCCGCAGGGCCAGGGCGGCGGCGCGCACGGGCGCCGGCACCTCCGGGATGGTCGACAACCCGTCCGTCAGCGCCTTGATGTAGAGGCCGGTGCCGCCGACCAGGATGGGCAGGCGCCCGGCGGCGTGGGCCGCGTGGATCTCCGCCAGCGCCATGTCCCGCCAGCGGGCCACACTCATCCGCTCCGACGGCGGGACCACGCCATAGAGCCGGTGCGGTGCCCGGGCCATGTCGTCGGGCCCAGGGGCGGCGGTGAGGATCGGCAGCCCGGCATAGAGCTGCATGCTGTCGGCGTTGATGACGGTGCCGTTCCGCCGGGCCGCGATCTCCACGGCGAGGCCGGACTTGCCCGACGCGGTGGGACCGCCGATGACGAGGACGGGAATGCGCCCGGCTTGCGCGGATGCCGGGCCGGACGCATAAAGGCCGCGCCCGTCCACGCCCCCGTCCCCGGAATTGCCATGCCCCATGTGGTGACCCTGATCGCCGACCCCGCCGCGCGCGGCCTGGACGATAGCATGGCGAAGGCCGCGCGCGACGCCCTGCGCGACCTGGGGGCGGAGGCGTCGCCGGCCGACTGGCTGGACCCCGGCATCGCCTGCGACATCCGTTTCGACGGGCTGGACACCGACCAGGCGCAGGCGGCCGTGCGCAAGACGCTGGGCGCCGCCCCCGTGGACGTGATCGCCCAGGATACGGCCGGCCGCCGCAAGGGCCTGCTGGTGGCGGACATGGAGTCCACCATCATCCGGCAGGAGATGCTGGACGAACTGGGCGAGCTGGTGGGGGCGCGCGACCGCATCGCCGCCATCACCGCCCGCGCCATGAACGGGGAGATCGACTTCAAGGGCGCGCTGAAGGAACGGGTGGCCCTGCTGGCGGGGCTGCCGGCAACGGTGCTGACCGACATGATCGGGCGGATCACGCTGATGCCGGGGGCCGCGACGCTGGTCGCCACGCTGCGGCGGCATGGCGTGCACTGCGCCCTGGTGTCCGGCGGGTTCAAGCCCTTCACCGCCCATGTGCGCGACCTGATCGGCTTCCACGAGGACCAGGCGAACGACCTGGAGGTGGCGGACGGTCGGCTGACGGGACGGCCGCTGGAGCCCATCCTGGACAAGGACGCCAAGCTGCAAGCCCTGACCCGCATCGCCACCGGCCTGCGGCTGCCCCTGGCGGCTACGGCGACCGTGGGCGACGGGGCGAACGACCTGCCCATGCTGCTGGCGGCGGGCCTGGGTGTCGCCTACCACGCCAAGCCCGCCGTGGCGGCGCAGACCCGCGCGCGAGTGGATCATGGCGACCTGACGGCCCTGCTCTACGCCCAGGGCTATCGCGCCGACGATCTGGTGCGCGGCTGATCCCATTCCCATGCTCGAGCTGCTTCCCGCACCCGGCATGGCGGCCGGCCTCGCCCTGGTGGGCGCCATTGCGGGCGTGATCCGGGGCCTGACCGGATTCGGCGCGGCGCTGGTGATCGTGCCCGGCCTGACGCTGTTCATGCCGCCGGAGCAGGCGGTGGCGACGAACCTGCTGGCCCTGACCGCGACCAACGCCATGCTGCTGCACGGCGCCCGCAAGGAGGCGGACCACCGCACCGTCGGCGTGTTCATGCTGGCCTGCGTGGTGACCCTGCCGCTGGGGGTCCATCTGCTGACGGCCCTGCCGGCGGAGGTGCTGAAGAACGCCATCGGCATCAGCGTCATTGCAGCCAGCCTGCTGCTGGCCCGGCCGCGATTCCGGCTGGCGTCGGCCGGACTGCCGCTGAAGGGGCTGGCGGGCGGGCTGTCCGGCCTGATGGGCGGGGCCGTGGGCATGGCGGGGCCGCCGGTGATCCTGCTGCTGCTGGCCCTGCCGACACCGGCGGCCGTGGCGCGGGCCAGCCTGATCCTGTTCTTCACCCTGCAGAACCTGGTGCTGCTGGGCCTGCTGCTGTGGGCGGGGCTGATCGACCGCCAGATCGTCGCCTGGGCGGTGGTGGTCGGCGTGCCGCTGGTGCTGGCGGGCCGCGCCGGGGAGCTGCTGTTCCGGCGCGGCTGGTCGGCGCATTTCCGCCCCATCGCCATCGGCGTGCTGGTACTGACCGGCGTGGCGGCCCTGGTCGGCTGATCTCCACAATAGGAAAGGGCCGCCGCCCCGGCGGGGACGGCGGCCCTTGGACCCGTGACGGCGCGTCGATCAGCGCTCGCCGATGGGAACGGCCTGGAACAGCAGCTCGCCCTGGCGCTCGATCAGCAGCAGCAGTGCCCGCTGGCCGGCGTCCTTGGCCTTCTTCACCCGCTCCGCGACGTCGGCGGGGCTGGAGACCGGCTCCTGGCTCACCTCGACGATGATGTCACCGGGGCGGAGCTGGCGGCCGGCGGCGGGGCTGTTGGGCTCCACCTTGGTGATGACGACACCCTTGCTCTGTTCGGCCAGCGCGAACTCCCGCCGCACCTCGGGCGAGAGGGTGCTGACGGAGACGCCCACCTCCTCGATCGCCTGGGCGTCGCCGGGGGTCGGCTCCTCACGGCCGGGAACGCTGGCGAGCTGCAGGTCCTGGGGCTTCAGCTCGCCCAGGGTGACCTGGATGGTCTGCCGGTCGTTGCGGCGGATCACGGTCACCGGGACCTTCTGGCCCACCGCCGTCTCCGCGACCATGCGCGGCAGCGACCGGCTGGTCGAGACCTCGCGGTTGTTGAAGCCGACGATCACGTCGCCCGGCTTGATCCCCGCCTTCTCGGCCGGGCCGTCTGGGGTGACGACGCTGACCAGCGCGCCGCGATCCTCCTTCAGGCCCATGCTCTCGGCGATGTCCTTGGTGACCGGCTGAATCTGCACACCGAGCCAGCCGCGGCGGACCTGGCCGTTGTCCCGGAGCTGGGCGATGACGTTGCGCGCCATCGTCGCCGGGATGGCGAAGCCGATGCCGACCGAGCCGCCGGTCTGCGAGTAGATGGCCGTGTTGATGCCGACCACCTCGCCCGCGAGGTTCACCAGCGGGCCGCCGGAGTTGCCGCGGTTGATCGAGGCGTCGGTCTGGATGAAGTCGTCGTAGTTGCCCGCACCGATATCGCGCGAGCGGGCGGAGACGATGCCGGCCGTCACGGTGCCGCCCAGGCCGAACGGGTTGCCGATGGCGACGACCCAGTCGCCGACGCGCAGCTTGTCGCTGTCGCCCCAGGTGAGGGCGGTCAGCTTGAAGCCCTTCGGTTCCACCTTCAGCAGGGCGAGGTCGGTGGCCGGGTCGGTGCCGATCAGCTCCGCCTTCAGCTCGGTGTTCTGCTCGTCCTGGAACAGGACGCGGATCTCGTCCGCCCCGTCGATCACGTGGTTGTTCGTGACGATGAAGCCGGAGGCGTCGATCACGAAGCCGGAGCCGAGCGAGGTGGCCCGGCGGGGCGGGGCGCCGGGTTCGCCGCCGCGCTGCTGCCGTTCGAAGAACTCGCGGAAGAACTCCTCGAAGGGGGAGCCGGGCGGCAGGTCCGGCATCTGCGGCATCGGGCGGTTGCCGCGGTTCTGCACCGTCTGGGTGGTGGAGATGTTCACCACGGCGGGCAGCACGCGCTCGGCCAGATTGGCGAAGCTCTCCGGCGCGCCACGCTGGGCCAGGGCCGGGCCGGCGGCGAACGCCACCAGCAGCACCGGCAGCAGCAGGGCCAGCATGGCCCAGCGGCGCGCGGCTTCGATGTGCGGTCCGAGGACCGCCGCGCGGGCGACCGGACGCCCCGTCCGGCGGATGGAAACGGCGTCAATCACTTGTCTCTCCTTGCACCTTCCGATGGCGGCCGCCCATCCCCGCGAACGGGCGTCCGGCCAGGGGCTGGCTGCGGCGTCCGCCCCGGGGCGCCGCGCCACTCTCGCACACTGAATATAGGGTGGGGCGCAAATGTGGCGAAGGGAAAAGCCGACATTTCGCCCTCTTGCCGCCGAGGTCCCCCGCCTGGTCACACCGTCAGGACCGGATCAGCCAGACGAGCCCCACCCCGAGCGCCGCCGCGACGAGCCCGGCGGTCCTGAGCTGGCCCGGCGGCGTGGCGGCGGCGAGTGCCGCGACGCGGCGCATGCCGTCAGGTGCGACGGCGTAGCACAGGCCCTCCAGCACCAGCACCAGCGCCAGCGCCGTCAGCAGATCCGACATGGGCCCCTCCAATCGTTTTCACCGGCCCATCAGTGGCCCGGTCCGGTGGTCCGGCGCAAGGGTCGGTTCCCAGCGCCATGGTGCGGACGCGCGAAGGGCCGGATCGGTCGCCCGACCCGGCCCTTCGCCATGACGTGGTCTGACGCGGCCCGTCAGCGGCCCGGGGGCGGCACCTCGGCCCCCTGGGTCGGGGCGCCGGCCGCCGGCGGCTGCGCCGGACGGCGCTGCTGCCCAGGGACCGAGGTGTCGAGCTTGCCCATGGTGCCGAAGAACCGGAAGAACTCGCTGTCCGGGGACAGCACCAGCGAGGTGTTGTCCTGGCGCAGCGCCTCCCGGTAGGCCTCCAGCGAGCGGTAGAACTGGTAGAACTCCGGGTTCCGCCCGCCCGCGTCGGCGAGGATGCGGATCGCCTGGTTGTCCCCTTCGCCGCGCAGGATCTGCGCGTCGCGCTGCGCCTCGGCCAGGATCACGGTCCGCTCGCGCTCGGCGCGGGAACGGATCTGCTGGGCCTGCTCCGAACCCTGGGCGCGGGCTTCGCGGGCCTCGCGCTCACGCTCCGAGCGCATGCGCTCGAACACGGCCTGGGAGGTCGCCTCCGGCAGGTCGGCGCGGCGGATGCGGACATCGACGATCTCGATGCCGAAGCGCTGCGCCTCCTGGTTCACCTGGGCGCGGATGTCGGACATCACGCGGGTGCGCTCCTCCGACAGGACGGCGAGCAGGGTGACGTTGCCGAGCACGCGGCGCAGCGAGGAGTTCACCACCGATGCGAGGCGCGTCTCGGCGTTGTTCTCGGTGCCCACCGACTGGAAGAAGCGCAGCGGATCGGCGATCCGGTAGCGGGCGAAGGCGTCCACCTCCAGCCGCTTCTGGTCGGCCAGGATGACCTGCTCCACCGGCGGATCGACGTCCAGAACGCGGCGGTCCAGCATGACCACGTTCTGCACGAACGGGACCTTCGCCTTCAGGCCGGGCTCCTGGATGACGCGCTTGGGTTCGCCGAACTGGAGCACCAGCGCCTGCTGGGTCTCCGACACGGTGAAGAGCGAGCTGGCGCCCACCACGCCCAGGATGATGGCGATGACGCCGAGGATGACGAGCTTGCGGTTCATGGGTCGTCCCCCTTACTGGCGCGGCGGCTGCTGCTGGCCCGGCTGCTGCCGGGGCAGGAGCTCGTTCAGCGGAAGATAGGGCAGCACGCCCTGCCCGCCGTTGCCGGACTGCTCGTCGATGATGATCTTGTTCGCACCGCTCATGACCTGCTGCATCGTCTCCAGATAGAGACGGCGGGCGGTCACTTCCGGGGACAGGTTGTAGGCCTCGAGCACCGCCATGAAGCGCTGCGCGTCACCCTGCGCCAGGCTCACCACCTGCTCGCGGTAGGCGCTCGCCTCCTGGATCAGGCGCTCGGCCTCGCCGCGCGCCCGGGGGATGATGTCGTTGCGGTAGGCTTCCGCCTCGTTGCGCAGACGCTCGCGGTCCTGGCGGGCGCGCTGCACGTCGTTGAAGGCGTCGACCACGGGGCCGGGCGGGTCCACCTTCTGGAGCTGGACCTGGGTCACCTCGATGCCCGCCTGATACTCGTCCAGCATGGCCTGGAGCAGCTCGCGGGTGGAGGTTTCGATCTCCTGGCGCGCCTCGGTCAGGGCCGGCTGGATGTCGGTGCGGCCGATCACCTCGCGCATGGCGCTCTCGGCCGCCTTCTTCACGGTGGCCTCCGGGTCGCGGATGTTGAACAGGTAGTTGCCCGCGTCCTTGATCAGCCAGAACACCGTGAAGTCGATGTCGATGATGTTCTCGTCGCCGGTGAGCATCAGGCTCTCGTCGGCCACGTCGCGCTCGGCCCCGACGCGGCGCACGTCGCCGGCCCCGGCGCTGCGGTAGCCGATGTCGATGCGGTTGACGCGCGTGACCTTCGGCGTCAGCGCCGTCTCGATCGGCGCCGGCACGTGCCAGCGCAGGCCCGGCTGCTCGGTGCGCACCCACTCGCCGAAGCGCAGCACCACGCCCTGCTCGTCAGGCTGCACGCGGTAGAAGCCGCTCGCACCCCAGAGCAGCGCCACCACGGCCACCGCGATGGCGATCCCCTTGCCGCCGCCGACGCCGCCCGGGACCATCTTCTTGAAACGGTCCTGGCCCTTGCGCAGCAGCTCCTCCAGATCGGGTCCCTGCGGACCCGCGCCGCCGCCGCCCGGGGGACGCCCCCACGGGTTGTTGCCGCCGCCTCCCGGGGGTGGTCCCCAGGGACCGCCGCCGCCTCCACCGCCTTGATTGTTCCAGGGCATGTCCGGACCCTTCGTTATCTTCCGCTATGTCGATCCCCGCCACCGACCGGCGCACCTTCCCACGAGGTCAGCCCCACCGTATATACACGGGCGACCGCGGGAAAGGCTCTCGGCCGGGAGATGTCCGCGGATATTGGGATGCTGACGAGGTTTATCAACCATGCCTGAGCTTTCCGAAGCGCAAGTCCTCGACGCGCTGCGCACGGTGAAGGACCCGGAAAGAGGCGATGACATCGTCAGCCTGGGCATGATTTCCGGGCTCGTCGTCAAGGGCGGCAACATCGGCTTCTCGATCGAGGTCGATCCGAAGCGCGGCGCCGCCCTCGAACCTTTGCGGCAGGCGGCCGAGCGGGCCGTCGACGCCTTGCCGGGCGTCACCTCGGTGACCGCCGTGCTGACGGCCCACAGGGCCGCGCCGCAGATGCCGTCCCGCGGCGCGGCGCAGCCCGGCCATGGCCATTCGCATGGCCATGCGCACGGCCAGGGGGGCGCCCAGCAGCAGTCGGGCGGACAAAAGGCCGCGGTTCCGGGCGTGGGCGCCATCGTCGCCGTCGCCTCCGGCAAGGGGGGCGTGGGCAAGTCCACCACCTCGGCCAACCTCGCCCTCGGCCTCGCCGCCAACGGGCTGCGGGTCGGGCTGCTGGACGCCGACATCTACGGCCCCTCGATGCCGCGCATGATGGGCATCAGCGGCAAGCCCAACAGCCGCGACGGCAAGACCCTGGAGCCGATGGAGAGTTACGGCGTCAGGGTCATGTCCATGGGCTTCCTCGTGGCCGAGGACACGCCGATGATCTGGCGCGGCCCGATGGTGATGAGCGCCCTGCAGCAGATGCTGCGCGACGTGAACTGGGGCGATTTGGACGTGCTGGTGGTGGACATGCCGCCCGGCACCGGCGACGCCCAGCTGACCATGGCGCAGAACGTGCCGCTGGCCGGCGCCGTCATCGTCTCCACCCCGCAGGACATCGCCCTGCTGGACGCCCGCAAGGGGCTGAACATGTTCCGCCGGGTGGACGTGCCCGTGCTGGGCATCGTGGAGAACATGTCCTATTTCTGCTGCCCGAACTGCGGCCACCGCTCCGACATCTTCAGCCATGGCGGCGCCCGGCTGGAGGCGGAGAAGCTGGGGATCGAGTTCCTGGGCGAGGTGCCGCTGCACATGTCGATCCGGGAGACGAGCGACGGCGGCCGCCCCATCGTCGTGTCGGAGCCGCAGGGCGAGCACGCCAAGGTCTATCGCGCCATCGCCGCCCGTGTGTGGGAGAAGCTGAGCGGCCAGGGTGCGCGCCGTGCGGCGCCGAAGATCGTCATCGAGTGAGGGTCGGCGAGGCTGCGGCGGATTGCTGCGCTGCGGCACACGCATGCGATTTTTCCTTTCGCGGACACGGCCCGATTGGTACATATCGTGCGTCATGTCGCATCGAGCGGACATCATGTACCAAGTCGAGCCGATCCAGGTCGCCTACGCCTTCCGTGACGGGGCCCATCTGTTCCAGGCGGACGATCCGCGCGTGGGGGAGGTGGCGATCGCCCACGGCGTGCCGGAGGTCGCCTACGAGCAGGTGACCCAGGCGCTGAGCGAGCGGGTGGCGCGGAACATGGGCCGGCCCGTGCAGGCGAAGCCCGCCCTGCCGTTCAAGGATTTCTGGACCTGGCTGCAGATGAATCCGATCGCGGCCATGCCGGGCGCCCCCTGCCATGTGGAGTTCGCCTGGGAGATCAGGGCCTGACGGCCAGCCAGTCCCGGACCCCCTCCCCTGCCGCGACACCGCTGGCGAAGCAGCCCTGCAGCAGGTAGCCGCCCGTCGGCGCCTCCCAGTCCAGCATTTCCCCGCAGCAGAACACCCCCGGCAGCCGCTTCAGCATCAGCCGGTCGTCCAGTTCGTCCAGCCGCACGCCACCGGCAGAGCTGATGGCGCGGTCGAGGCCGCGCACCGCCGTGAAGCCGACGGGCAGCGCCTTCACCAGGCCGGCCAGCACGGCGGGCCTGGACAGGTCGGCGTCGCCGGCACACTCCCGCAGCAGCGCCGGCACCGGCGGCCCCAGCGTCAGCGCCTTGCGCAGCCGGTTGGCCACGCTGTCGGACGGGGACGAGCGTGCGAGCTTGTTCTGGACCTGCGGCAGGGTGAGGTCCGGCTTCAGGTCCAGGCTGACGGTCGCCAGCCCCGCCCCTTCGATGGCCGCACGGATGGGGGCCGAGAGCTGGTAGAGCGGCCCGCCCTCCAGCCCCGTGCGGGTGACCACCAGTTCCCCCTTCACGGTGCGGCCCGCGAAGGTGACGGCGATCCGCTTCAGCGGCTGCCCTTCCGCCCGCTCAAGTAAGCCGGGGCTCCAGGACAGGTCGAAGCCGCTGTTGGACGGGCGGAACTGGGCGACGGCCACGCCCCTGGCCGCCAGCAGCGGGGCCCAGCCGCCGTCGGAGCCGAGGCGCGGCCAGCTCGCCCCGCCCAGCGCCAGCACCATGGCGGCGGCGGGGACTGCGACCGGCCCATCCGGCGTGTGGAAGGTCAGGGCGCCGGTCCCGTCCCAGCCGGTCCAGCGATGGCGGAGGTGGAGCGTCACGCCCAGCCCCTCCAGACGGCGCAGCCAGGCGCGCAGCAGCACGCTGGCCTTGAACGTCTCCGGGAACACCCGGCCGGAGGAGCCGACGAAGGTCGGCACGCCCAGCCCGTGGCACCAGTCGCGCAGGGCCTGGGGCGGGAACCGGGCGATCAGCCGCGCGAACAGCGGCGACGCCGCCCCGTAGCGGGCGAGGAAGCGGTCCAGCGGCTCGGAATGGGTGATGTTGAGCCCGCCCCGCCCGGCCATCAGGAACTTGCGGCCCGCCGACGGCATGGCGTCGAAGACGGCGACGGATAGGCCCGCCGCCGCCATCGTCTCCGCCGCGATCAGGCCGGCGGGGCCGGCGCCGACCACGACGACGCGCGGCAACCCGGAAAACGCCATTTCAGGCCTGGGCGAGGGCGCGCTCGACAAGCTGGTTCAGGTGCTGCGTGCGCTTGGTCAGGCTCTGCAGGACGCCGGAGATCTCGCCGGTGGCGGCGGCCGTCTGGCCGGACAGGTTCTTCACCTCGCCCGCGACCACCGCGAAGCCGCGCCCGGCCTCGCCCGCCCGCGCGGCCTCGATCGTGGCGTTCAGGGCCAGCAGGTTCGTCTGCTTGGCGATGGCGTCGATCTGCTGGGCGACCGTGCCCACCTTCTCGATCTCGGTGCGAAGGCCGTCCAGCTCCTGGCGGATTTGCGTCAGGGCGGCGGAAAGATCGGTCCTGGAGGCGGCGGGTTCGGTGCCGAATGTCATGGCAAGGCTCGCGGGAGGGAGTGAGGGGGTCGGGATCGACCCCCTCTCATAACATGAAGTCGCTAAACTTTGATTGACCGGCGTCAGAAGGTCAGCGCCTTGGCGCGGACCACGCTGGGCAGGGCCTTGATCCGGTCCAGCAGGGCCTCGGTGACCGGCTGGTCCACGGCGACCAGCGCGATCGCCGTCTCCCCCGGGGCGGTGCGGCCCAGGTGGAAGGTGGCGATGTTGACGCCCGCGTCGCCCAGCGTGGTGCCCAGCTTGCCGATGAAGCCCGGCTTGTCCTCGTTCCGGATGAACAGCATGTTCGGGAACACTTCCGCCTCGATCGGCACGCCCTCGATCTCCACCACGCGGGGCTTGCCGCCGCCGAACAGCGTGCCGGCCAGGGTGCGGGTGCGGGCCTCCGTGGTGACGATGACGCGGATCAGCGTCTGGTAGTCGCCGGCCGCGTCGCGCTTGGTCTCGCTGATCTTGATGTCGCGCTCGCGGGCGATGACAGGGGCGTTCACCATGTTCACGCTCTCCATCAGCGGCGACAGCAGGCCCTTCAGCACCACGGCCGTCAGCGGGCGGGTGTTGAGTTCGGCCACCTGCCCCTCGAACTCGATGGTGACGGCCTTGATCCCCGTCTCGGTGATCTGGCCGGCGAAGCTGCCGAGCTGCTCGGACAGCAGCATGTAGGGGCGAAGGCGCGGCGCGTCCTCCGCCGACACGGACGCCATGTTGAGCGCGTTCACCACCGCCCCGGTCATCAGGTAGTCGGCCATCTGCTCCGCCACCTGGAGGGCCACGTTCTCTTGCGCCTCGTTGGTGCTCGCCCCCAGGTGCGGGGTGGCGATCACCTTCTCGTTGCCGAACAGCGGGTGCGCCTTGGCCGGCTCCTCCGCGAAGACGTCGAGGGCCGCACCCGCCACGTGGCCGGCGTCGATGGCGGCCTGCAGCGCCTCCTCCACGATCAGGCCGCCGCGGGCGCAGTTGATGATCCGCACCCCCTTCTTGGTCTTGTTCAGGGCCACCGCGTCCAGGATGTTCTTCGTCTGCTCGGTCAGCGGGGTGTGCAGGGTGATGAAGTCCGCCCGGCGCAGCAGCTCGTCCAGCTCCACCTTCTCCACGCCGATGTCCTTGGCGCGCTCCGGTGACAGGAAGGGGTCGTAGGCGACGACCTTCATCTTAAGGCCGATGGCCCGGTCGGCGACAATGGCGCCGATGTTGCCGCAGCCGATGACGCCCAGGGTCTTGCCGTAGACCTCCACCCCCATGAAGCGGTTCTTCTCCCACTTGCCGGCGTGGGTGGAGGCGTTGGCGGCCGGGATCTCGCGGGCCAGGGCCATCATCATGGCGATGGCGTGCTCCGCCGTGGTGATGGAATTGCCGAAAGGCGTGTTCATCACGACGATGCCGCGCGCCGTGGCGGCGGGCACGTCCACATTGTCCACACCGATGCCGGCGCGGCCGACCACCTTCAGGTTCGTGGCGGCGGCCAAAACGTCCTTGGTCACCTTCGTGGCCGAGCGGATGGCGAGGCCATCATAGTCGCCGATGATGGCCTTCAGCTCGTCGGGGCTGAGGCCGGGCTTCACGTCGACCTCCACCCCCCGCTCCTGGAAGATGGCGACGGCGGCGGGCGACAGTTTGTCTGAGATCAGAACCTTGGGCATGGGGAACTCCTTCGGGTGGGCGGGCGCTCAGCGCCAATCGTGGACGGAGAAGAAGACGGCGAGGCCGATCAGCGCGAAGGCGACCCAGTCGTTCCAGCGCAAGGACTCGCCAAGATAGAGGGTGGAAAAGGCGGCGAAGACCAGGAGGGTGATCACCTCCTGGATCATCTTCAGCTGCGGTGCGGTGTAGACCGCGTGGCCCATGCGGTTGGCCGGCACCTGCAGGCAGTATTCGAAGAAGGCGATGCCCCAGCTCACCAGGATCACGGCGACCAGGGGGGCCGTCTTGAACTTCAGGTGCCCGTACCAGGCCAGCGTCATGAAGACGTTGGAGGCCACCAGCAGCAGCACCGGGACGATGTAGGCGGAGAGGGGCATGGGGGGCGCCATCCTGGGCAGAGCCGGTGCGAACCGTGGCCTCGCCCTTCGACAAGCTCAGGGTGAGGCCAAGATCGGCACCCGGGTTTCCTCACCCTGAGCCTGTCGAAGGGCGAGGAAACCCGGCGGCTCGGCAGCCGAATCCGCTTACGCGGCCTTGGCCGAGGCTTCGGCCTTGACCGTGGCGTAGGCCCAGTCCAGCCAGGGCAGCAGCGCCTGGATGTCGGCCGTCTCCACCGTGGCGCCGCCCCAGATGCGCAGGCCCGGGGGCGCGTCGCGGTAGGCGCCGGCGTCCAGGGCCACGCCCTCCTTCTCCAGCAGGCCTGACACCTTCTTGGCGATCTCGGCCTGCGCCTCCGCGTCCTGGGCCGTGGCCCAGGGGTCGACGATCTTCAGGCAGATGGAGGTGCAGGACCGCGTCTCCGGCTTCACCGGCAGGAAATCGACCCAGTCGGTCTTCGCGACCCAGCCGGCGATGGCGGCGAGGTTCGCCTCCGACCGCCCGATCAGCGCCTTCAGGCCGCCGATGGACTGCGCCCACTTCAGGCCGTCCAGCGCGTCCTCCACCGCGATCATGGAGGGGGTGTTGATCGTCTCCCCCTTGAAGATGCCCTCGACGATCTTGCCGTCCTTGGTCATGCGGAAGATTTTCGGCATCGGCCAGGCCGGCTTGTGGCTCTCCAGCCGGGCCACGGCGCGGGGGCTCAGCGCCAGCATGCCGTGCGCCGCCTCCCCGCCCAGCACCTTCTGCCAGGACCAGGTGACGACGTCGAGCTTGTCCCAGGGCAGGTCCATGGCGAACGTCGCCGAGGTGGCGTCGCAGATGGTCAGCCCCTCGCGGTCGGCCGGGATCCAGTCGCCGTTCGGCACGCGCACGCCGGAGGTGGTGCCGTTCCAGGTGAACACCACGTCGCGGCTGAAATCGACCTTGGACAGGTCCGGCAGCTCGCCATAGGGCGCCTTCAGGTCCCGCACGTCGGGCAGCTTCAGCTGCTTCACCACGTCGGTGACCCAGTCCTTGCCGAAGCTTTCCCAGGCCAGCATGTCCACGCCACGGGCGCCCAGCAGCGACCACATGGCCATCTCGACCGCACCGGTGTCAGAGGCGGGGACGATGCCAAGCCGATAGTCGGCGGGCATGCCCAGGATGTCCTTGGAGAGGGTGATGACCTGCTCCAGCTTGGCCTTGCCGGGCTTGGAGCGGTGCGAACGCCCAACGAGGGCGTCATTCAGCGCCTCGATGGTCCAACCCGGGCGCTTGGCGCAGGGGCCGGACGAGAATTGCGGGTTGGCGGGTTTCCCCGCCGGCTTCGAGGCAGCCGTCATATGGCTATTCCTTCCAGAATAGTAGCGCCCCGTTGGGGGGGCGTGTCCCGCCGCCGAAACTAGGGAAAGGGGTAGCCCCGGTCAATGGCACATTTGCCATGGGGACACATTCCGGCCATGCGGGCGGCGCCTGCGAAGGATCATTGCGGGCAAGGGGCGATGCCGGGGGCCGATGCCGGCGGGCTCAACCGGCCGGGATCAGCGCCCTGTCCACCAGCCCGCAGTCCAGCAGGTCCTGGCGCAGCTTCAGGAAGGCGTCGCGCTTGTCGGCGGCGGCGGGGAAGCGTTCCAGATAGTTCAGGATGAACTCCGGCCGCTTCAGCGCCAGGGTCAGCGTGTCCCGCGCGAACTGCCGCGCCCGCCCGTCCGGCAACGGGCCGCAGCCGCGGATCAGGTGCAACAGGCGGTCGGCGAAGGCGACCGACTGGTTGCCCATCAGGTCGGTCCGCACCAGCTCGAACAGGGCCGCGTCCAGGATGCCCACCAGCTCCCCGCGCGCGGGCTCCGGCAGGTCCGAATCCGCGATCCGGCGGGCGATGCGGGCCAGCGGCCCCACCGCCTCGGCCCGGTTGGCGGCGGCACCCGCGTCGCGGATCAGCTCCTCCGGCGCCATGAGGGAGCGCAGATAGGGGGCCAGCTTCGCCTTGGGCGCCTGCCCCGGCACCTGCTCCACCAGGGTCATGATGACGTCGATCTTCGCGGTGGCGGTGCGGACGGGGTTCAACAGATCGGCCATCGACTCGGGCTGGATCTGGCGGTCGACACGGATGGCGAGGGCGTCCACGATCTCCTCGTCCCGCGCCAGCGCCGGGGCGCGGGCGGCCAGATAGGCCTGGATGTCCAGGGCCGAACGCACCTCCTCCCGCAGGCCGCTCTCGGCCCGCAGCGGCAGGCGGGCCACCAGATGGCGCAGCAGCCCGTGGCGCAGCTCGCCGAGCGCGCGGGGCAGCACCCCCTCCGCCAGCAGCTTGGACAGGGCCAGCACGCCGGGCGGCCAGCTTCCCGACTGGAGCCCGGTGTCGGCGGACTTGCCGAGCTGGCCCGTATAGAGGTCGATGAGGTTGGTGACGAGGTCGAACCGGGTGGTGCCCTCACCCGACAGCGCCTTCAGGGCGTGGGGCGAGGCGAGGATTTCCGCCCCGATGCTGTCCAGCAGGCGCAGCTCCCGCACGCCGAGGCCGGGCTCGTACAGCTGGAACAGGCGGTCCAGCTTCTCCAGCCAGCTCTTGGCGTCGGCCAGATACTTGGCGATGCCGCGGTAGAGGACGGGTGACGGATCGCCGCCCTTCGCGGCCACCGTGGCGGCCACGGTGGCGGCCACTGTGGCGAGTGACTTCGGCGCGATGGCGACAGGCGGGTTGTCCTTCGCTCCGGTGACCAGTCGGCGCAGCCCCTCTTCCGTCAGGGCCATCAGCTCCTTCAGCCGCGCCACGGCCGACTGCTTGGAGCCGCGCACCTGCAGGCTGGCGATGCGCTGCAAGGCGCCCTGCACGGTGGTGCCGGCCTGGTCCAGCGCCTTGGCATGGACCTCGTAATGCAGCACCTCCAGGGGCGTCAGGCGCTTCTCGTCCAGGTACTTGGCGAAGAAGCTGCGGATCACCTGCCGCTGCTGGTCGCCCGCGAAATCCTCCGGCTTGTCGCACCAGGAGGCGTCGCGCCCCGGATTGGCGACAAGCAGGGGATCGACCTCCGTCACGCCGGGGCGCAGGCGCTTGGCGACGATCGTGCTGGCCGTGTAGCCGTGGTCCACATACTCCCGCCGCCGGGCGATGCGGATGCCCTCCACCTCGCCCCGGTTGGAGAGGAGCTGGGCCAGCTCCTCGATCTCGCGCGCGTCCTTGGACGAGCGGACCACAAGCCAGTAGTCGCCGTGGAAACTGTGCAGCTCGAACGACGTCCGGACGTTGCCGATGAGATCTGCCGTTTCCACGCGCGACAAGCCCCGCCAAGCCGGCCCCGACCCCGACAACCCTGACGGGCGGAACGGGACGAGGGCACCTACGAAAGGAATACCCCGGTATCTTGGCGGACTTTGTCGTTCGGGTAAACCTGTTCGTGGGCCCCGACCTATCCGAAAGGCGAGGTCCGCCGGGCCGGTCAGACCCGGATCGCGCCTTCGAGGTAAAGGGCGGCCGTGCCGCCGATCAGCACCCGGTCCCTGCGCAGGCCGCAGGCGACATCACCACCCCGCGCCGAAATCTGCCGGGCCTTCAGGTCGACCTTGCCGAGCCGGTCGGCCCAGTAGGGGATCAGGGTGCAGTGGGCGGAGCCGGTGACCGGGTCCTCCGGGATACCCTTGCCGGGCGCGAAGAAGCGGGAGACGAAGTCGAGGCCGCCGGTGCCGGGCGCCGTGGCGATCACCATGCGGTCGTGCCGGGCCAGCGCCTCGAAGTTCGGGGCCAGGGCGGCCACCTGCTCCGCCGTCTCGTAGACGACGAGGAAGTCCCGCGCGGCCAGCACCTGCCGCGGCTCCGGCCCACCGATCGCGGGCAGCAGGGTCGGCGGAACCTCCACCGCCCGCGGCGGTCGGCTGGGGAAGTCCATGGTGTAGAGATCGCCCGAGCGGGTGACGGTCAGCGTGCCCGCCTTCAGCGTGCGGAAGGCCATCCGCTCCGTGCCGGGCTTCAGGATGGTGGCGATGACGAAGGCGCTGGCCAGCGTGGCGTGGCCGCACAGGTCGACCTCCACCGCCGGCGTGAACCAGCGCAGCCCCCAGCCCTCCCCCTCCGGCACCAGAAAGGCGGTTTCCGACAGGTTGTTCTCCGCCGCGATCGCCAGCATCGTCGCGTCCGGCAGCCAGTCCGTCAGCGGCACCACGGCGGCCGGATTGCCGGCGAAGACGCGGTCGGTGAAGGCGTCGACCTGGTAAAGGGGGAGGCGCATTGGGAACGGTCCTTCCTGATCATGGTGTCAGCGGTCGAGCTTGGCCAGAAGCGCCGCCTTGCGGTCAGGCCATTCGCCGTCGAGGATCGAGAAATAGACGGTGTCGCGGAACGTGCCGTCGCCGCGCCGGATGTGGCGGCGCAGCGTGCCCTCCTCCGTGGCACCGATGCGGGCGATGGCGGCGCGGGACCGGGCGTTCAGCGCGTCGGTCTTCAACTCCACGCGCACACAGCCCCAGGTCTCGAAGGCGTGGGTCAGCAGCAGCAGCTTCGCCTCGGTGTTCACGGCCGTGCGCTGGAAGCGGGGCGCGTACCAGGTCCAGCCGATCTCCGCCCGGCGATTGTGCCGGTCGATGTTGCCGAAGCGCGTCGACCCAGCCAGCGCGCCGGTGGCCCGGTCCACCACGACGAAGGGCAGCGCCCGGCCGGCGGCCTGATCGGCGAGGCCGGTGCCGATCCAGGCGCGCATGTCGTCCACGCCGCGCAGCCGGTCCGGGTACCAGCGGAAGATCTCCGGGTCCTCCACCACCGCCCACAGCGGGGCGGCATGGTCGGCCGTCAACGGCTCCAGCCGGACATGCCGGCCTTCCAGCGCGACCGGGGCGGTATCGATGGCCGGGGCGCGCATCGCTGTCACATCGCCAGCTTGGTGAACAGGACGGCCGCCGGCTGGTCGTAGGCGCACCAGACGATGGCGAGCTGGCCGACAGTCTCCGCCAGCCCAAGCGCGTCGGCCGGCGGCAGGTCGAAGACGGCGAAGCCCTTCTCCACCCAGTCGCCCTCTGGCGAGCGGCCCTCATGCGGCAGCCAGTCGAGGTCCTCCTCCTCCAGCATGTCCTTGAGGTGGCGTGTGGCGGCCGCGTTCTCCGCGTCCGGCGCCTTGGTGCCGCGCGGGTTCCAGGCGGTGACGAAGACAAGCTCCGCCGCCCCGCGCGCCTCAAGCAGCCGGTCGATCTCCGGATTCATCCGGCCGATGCGGGCCACCACCTCCCGCTTGCCGTCGAGGGCGACATAGAGCGACCGCTCGTAGTCGGCCCGATGACGTTCCATCCCGCTCATGCGAAGGGGGCCACCGTGTGGGCGTGGTTCAGCGGCCCGTGCCCATGGCCGTAGCCGGGGGCGGAGCGGATGGCGATCTCCACATAGCGCCGCGCCCGCGCCACGGCCTCCGTCACCGACATCCCCTGGGCGAGGCCGCAGGCGATGGCGCTGGCCAGCGTGCAGCCGGTGCCGTGGGTATGCGGCGTGTCCACCCGCTCGGACGTGAAGCAGGTCTCCCCGTCCCGGGTCAGAAGCAGGTCGGTCACCACCGGTCCGTCCAGGTGCCCACCCTTCATCAGCACGGCGCGAGCTCCCATGGACAGCAGCTTGGCACCGGCCGCGCGCTGATCGTCCGGCGTGCGGATGGAAAGGCCGGTCAGCGTCTCCGCCTCCGGCGCGTTGGGGGTCAGCACGTCGGCCAGCGGGATCAGCTCCCGGATCACGGCCTCGGTCGCGTCGGGGTCGAGCAGCCGGTGCCCGCCCTTCGCCACCATCACCGGATCGACGACGACGGGTACCGCCCCCAGGGTGCGCAGCTCGGCCGCGACGGCCGCGATCACCGCCGCCGACGCCAGCATGCCGGTCTTCACCGCGTCCGCACCCAGATCGTCCAGCACCACGCGCATCTGCTGGCGGATGAAGGAGATGGGCACCGGCTCCACCCCGTGGACGCCCACCGTGTTCTGCGCCGTGAGCGCGGTGATCGCGGTCATGGCGAAGCCGTTCAGCGCGGTCACCGCCTTGATGTCCGCCTGGATGCCGGCCCCGCCGCCGGAATCCGATCCCGCGACGATGAGGACTCGGCCCCTCATTCCGCCGCCCCGACCTTCGCACCCGCCGCCCGTTCGACGGCGGTGCAGATCTCGTCCACGACGGACAGGACCATGGCCTT
>JAJUIU010000151.1 GCA_029267445.1 Rhodospirillaceae bacterium | reverse complement strand
GATCCGGGGGTGGCGACCGGAGGGAGCCGGGTGAGGGGTGGCGGTTCCTCGCCGTCCGGCCCCTACTCCGCCGCCACCGCCGGGCGCGGCTGGCCGGCGCGGGCGGTCTTCAGCCCCTCCGCGACCAGGAAGGCCAGCTCCAGCGCCTGGTTGGCGTTCAGGCGCGGGTCGCAGGCTGTGTGGTAGCGCAGCGCCAGCGCGTGCTCCGTGATCGCCTGGGCGCCGCCGGTGCACTCCGTCACGTCCTGGCCGGTCATCTCGAAATGCACGCCGCCCGGATGCACGCCCTCCGCCCGGCAGACCTCGAAGAAGCCGCGCACCTCCGCCAGGATGCGGTCGAAGGGCCGGGTCTTGAAGCCGTTGGTGCTCTTGATCGTGTTGCCGTGCATCGGGTCGCAGGACCAGACCACCTGCCGCCCCTCCCGCTTCACCTTGCGGATGATGGCCGGCAGCTTGTCCTCGACCTTGTCGTGGCCCATGCGGCAGATCAGGGTCAGCCGCCCCGGCTCGTCCGCCGGGTTCAGGATGTCGATCAGGCGGATCAGCTCGTCGGGGTCCAGGCTCGGCCCGCACTTCAGCCCTAGCGGGTTCTTGATGCCCCGGCAGAACTCCACATGGGCGCCGTCGGGCTGCCGCGTGCGGTCGCCGATCCACAGCATGTGGGCCGACACGTCGTACCAGTCGCCCGTGGTGGAATCGACCCGGGTCAGCGCCTGCTCGTAGGGCAGCAGCAGCGCCTCGTGGCTGGTGAACAGCTCGGTCTCGCGGATCTGCGGCGTCGTCTCCGCCGTGATGCCGCAGGCGGCCATGAAGGCCAGCGTCTCGTCCAGCCGGTCCGCCATGTCCTGGTAGCGCTCGCCGGCCGGGCTCTTCTCGACGAAGCCCAGGTTCCACTGGTGCACCTTGTGCAGGTCGGCATAGCCGCCCTGGGCGAAGGCGCGCAGCAGGTTCAGCGTGGCAGCCGCCTGGTTGTAGGCCTGCACCATGCGCTCCGGGTCCGGCACGCGGGACGCCAGCGTCGGCTCGAACCCGTTGATGATGTCGCCCCGGTAGATCGGCAGCTCCACCCCGTCGATCGTCTCGGTGTCGCTGCTGCGCGGCTTGGCGAACTGGCCGGCAAGCCGCCCGACCTTCACCACCGGTGTGGCGCCGCCGAAGGTCAGCACGATCGCCATCTGCAGCAGCACGCGGAAGGTGTCGCGGATGTTGTTCGGGTGGAACTCCGCGAAGCTCTCGGCGCAGTCCCCGCCCTGGAGCAGGAACGCCTCCCCCTTCGCCACCTTGGACAGGTGCGCCTTCAGCCGCCGCGCCTCGCCGGCGAACACCAGCGGCGGGTACGTCGACAGCCGCCGGGTCGCGGCCTCGACCTTCGCCGGGTCCGGATATGACGGCATCTGCCGCGCGGGCTTCGCGCGCCAGCTCTCGGGGGACCAGTCGGCCGCACTTCCCGTCGCCGCAGTTCTCGTCGCCATCGTCCGTCTCCACAGGGGGCGCCACCGGCGCCCGATCCCGCCTTGGCATCCGGCGGGCCGTCTGTTCTACGCTTGGGACCGCGACTTTTCCAGTCCGCGCGACCCGCGTTCCGCGCAATGTTCGTACGCAAATAGCTTACACGGCGTGCCTGCGTCCTCGTATATTGGCGTGACCTCCCCTTCTGCGAATGGCCCCGTGACGTCCCATCCCTGGCTGCGCGCCCTCGCCGTCTACGCCGACCGCCGCGTCCTCACCGTCCTCTTCCTGGGGTTTTCCAGCGGCCTGCCCCTGCTGCTGACGGCGGGCACGCTGAACGCGTGGCTCACGGAATCCGGCGTCAGCCGCACGGCCATCGGCCTGTTCGCGGCGGTGAGCGCACCCTACGCCTTCAAGTTCGCCTGGGCGCCGCTGATCGACCGTCTCAGCCTGCCGGTGCTGACACCCCTGCTCGGCCGCCGGCGCGGCTGGGCCGTGTTCACGCAGCTCTGCCTCGCGGGCGCCCTCGTCTTCCTCTCCACCACCAGCCCGGCGACGGACCTGTGGTGGACGGCGCTGGCCGCCGTCATCGTCAGCTTCTGTGCCGCCAGCCAGGACATCGTCATCGACGCCTACCGGATCGAGCTGCTGGACCGGGACCAGCAGGGAGCCGGGGCCGCCGCGATCACCGCCGGCTACCGGGTCGGCATCATCGTGGCGGGCGCCGGCGGCCTCGCCCTCGCCTCCTTCGTGGAGGGGCTGGGCGTGCCCAAGGGCGAGGTCTGGCCCACCGTCTATCTCTGCATGGCGGCCTTCGTCGGTGTGGGCATGGCGACGGTGCTGCTGAGCCGGGAGCCTGCGGCCGCCAGCTCGCCGGAGGCGGCGCGGCTGGAGGTGGAGGCGGCGGAATGGCTCGCCCGCCGCCCGCATCTTGGCCCCAAGGCCGCCGCCGTCGCCACCTGGTTCTACGGCGCCGTCGTGGCACCCTTCCGTCAGTTCATGACCCGGTCGCAATGGCCGCTGATCCTGCTGTTCATCGCCACATACAAGCTGGGCGACGCCTACCTGAACCAGATGGCGATGACCTTCTATCTCCAGACCGGCTTCACCCGCACCCAGGTCGCCGGCATCACCCAGCTTTTCGGCATGCTGACATCCATCGGCGGGGTGATCGCCGGCGGCGTGTTCGTCGCGCGTTTCGGCATCCTGCGTGCACTGATGGTCTGCGGCGTGCTCCAGATGGCGACGAACCTCGTCTACGCCCTGCTGGCGGAGGCCGGGGCCGACCTGACGCTGCTCACCATCGCCATCGGCATGGATAACTTCACCGGCGGCATGGGGACGGCGGCCTTGGTCGCCTACCTCTCCAGCCTGTGCGACGCGGCCTACACGGCGACACAGTACGCGCTGCTCTCCAGCTTCATCGCGGTGGGGCGCGACTTCCTGTCCTCGGGCAGCGGCTGGCTGGCCGACCAGCTCGGCTGGACCGGGTTCTTCCTCGCCTCCATGGCGCTGGCGCTTCCGGCGCTGACAATCCTGCTCATCCTGTCGCGGGGCGACGCCGTGCCGCGCGCGGCCCCGCCCGTCCCCCGGCCGGACACGCCGTGACATGCCGCGATTCGCCCCCGCCGCGCGCCCGGACCGGCCGGCGGCGTCCAACGGGCGCGGTGAAAGCGCGCTGATCCAAGGATTTACGCCTTTGGTGCGGGCACGGAATGGACAAAGGCCGCGCGGAGGCCCATTCTAGCGCCGTTAACGGACTCATCCGTGCCCCGGCGCCGATCCATGGACTCGCATTCGCTCAAGGAGAACCGTCTGTTCGAATTCCGCTGGCGGACGCCGGACGGGAAACAGACCGTGCTCGAATGCTACGCCCGGACGGAGGAGGAGGCGGAGGACAGCGCGCGCCGCGCCGGCTGGCCCGGCCATGACGGTACCCGCCTCGGCAAATACCGCGCCTGGCTGAAGGAGAGCGTGCTCCGCGACAAGGACGTGGCCCCGCCGGTGGCAAAGGCGGGCGACACCACCTCCGCCGGCGCATGAAAAAAGCCCGCCAGGCAGTGGCGCCGGCGGGCTTTTCGATTGGTAGCACCGGGGTGATTTGAACACCCGACCAAGGGCTTATGAGTCCCCTGCTCTACCACTGAGCTACGGTGCCGCAGGTCGCGCGGGAACGGGTCCCGCGCGGGACCGCTCATGTAGGTCAATCGCCCCACGCTGTCAAGCGGCGGCCACGGCCCCCGGCCCGCACCTTCCCTCTCCCAGGGGGAGAGGGAGGG
>JAJUIU010000052.1 GCA_029267445.1 Rhodospirillaceae bacterium | reverse complement strand
TGGAGCCGGTCCTCGTCGCCGACGACGGTCACCGGGGCATCGTTCTCGGGGTCGGGGAGATCGAGCTCCCAGGTGTGGTCGCGGCTGGTGACGTGGGCGTCGGTCACGGCGTCTACCGCGAGGAGGGCGAGGTCGACCTCTGCCCGGCCGTGGCGGAGTGGCTGGCCGCGGTGGAGACCGTGAAAGGCGACCTGTTCCGCGGGCGCGGCGCCACGGCGCGCGGTGGCGGGCCCTGGCCCCTGGCTGAGCCGGAGCTGGTGACGGAACGGCCCACACCCCGCCGCTGAGATCGGCGCCGGGCACGCCCGCCACGAAGACGCCACGAGCGCGTCCGCGCTTTCGCCTCGTTCCGGCTGTTCCCTGGTTGGGATCAAGCCCCGGAGCCACCCATGCGTAGCCTTGGCACCGCCGTCGCCGCCGTCCTGCTTCTGATTGGAACCGCCCTGTCCGCCCCGGCCCTGGCGGACGACGACTGGGACGATGACGATGGCTGGCGCCGCCACGGCGAATACCGCGAAAAGTGGAAGCACAATCACCGGGGCTTCAAGCATGAGTGGTCGGACGGCCGCTGCCGGTACGAGGTGAAACGGACGCGCAAGGGCTGGAAGGAGGAGCGGTCCTGCCGCAACCGGCCCGCCTACCATTGGTCTGGCTGGCGGGAGCCGCACTGGGGCTACCGGGCGCCGCGCGGGTCGGTCACCTGGGTCGACCCGGGCTACGCGCTGCCACCGCCCCCGCAGACGCATGGCCGCACCTGGGGCGAGCCCTACCGCGCTGACAGCGGGCGGTTCTGCCGGGAGTACCAGACCGAAGGCTGGATCGGCGGTCGGCTGGAGCGGCTGTATGGAACGGCCTGCCTGACGGAGGGCGGGGACTGGGAATTCGTGCGCTGATCAGCGCACCGTATGCCCGGCCGCCCGCAGCGCCTGGAGTGCCGCGTCGAGCTGCGCCACCTTCACCAGGATGTAATCCGTATCGTATGTGGCGATCGGGAGCAGGCTGACACCCGCGTCGGCCAGGGGCCCGGCCACGGCCGCCATCACGCCGGTGACGCCGAAATCGAACGGCCCGACGATCTTCAGCAGCCGCCAGCCCGGCGTGGCGGTGACGTCCGGCGGCACGCGCCCGGCGGGACAGACGATCGACAGCTCCTCCGCCGTCCGGGTGATGGAGACGAAACCGGGGCCGTCCGCCCAGGGCGGCAGGGTTGCGTCCGGGGCGAGCCGGCAGACGGCGTACTCGCCCGGCCCCAGCTCCAGGGTGAGCCGCACGCTCATGGAAGCTGGGCCTGCCCCGCCTCCAGCGCCGCGACGGCCTTGGCCAGCTTGGCCGGCTCGTCATGGGCCACGGCGACCGCCACGCGCCAGTCGGCACCCCGGCGGCGCAGCAGGTAACTTGTTGAAAATCTCAGGATTTGTCGTCCGTGCCGATCCTGCATGGACCAGGTCACCTCCGCCCCCGCCAGGGCCGGATTGCTGGGATAGGGCTGGCCCAGCACGGTCACCGGCACCGCCCGCGCGATCCCCAGCTTGGCATAGAGGCGCAGCAACCCCTCCATGTTCGCCCGCACGGTGAGCCGCTCGTTGAAGCTGTGGGTGCGGTCCTCGGCGACGATGACGAGCTGATCCTCCAGGAAGGCGCTCAGCCGGTCCAGGTCGAAGGCGGAAAAGGCCTCCGCGTAGCGGACGAAGAAGCCGGGAATGTCCGCCGCCGCCACCACCCTCAGGCCAGCCCGGCCCTTTCCAGGGCTGCGGCCAGATGTTTGGGTTCCTCGTGGCTGACCACGATGCACAGCTTCCAGCCGTCATCCGTGCGCCGCAGGCAGTAGATGGTGGACCAGCGGGCCACCTCGTCCCCGGCCGGGTTGCGCAGGATCCACATCACCTCCGCCCGGGCGAGGTCGTTGCCGTAGGCGAAGGTGAGGGCGGCGGCCGGCACCGGCCAGGCCATGCCGAGCCGGTGATAGGTCTCCATCTGCTCGGCCAGGAAGGCGCGGGCCTGCGCCCGCTCCGGGAAGACGCGGGGGCCGGCCGCCGTGACCACCGTCAGCGGATGGTCGTGGTGGGACAGCACCTTGTCCACGTCGTAGCTGGCGAAGGCCTCCGAATATGTCCGGAAGAAATGGCCCGCCGCCTCGGCGCTCATGTCGTTTCCGGCAGCCATCCTCTCCTCCCGCCCGGTCTAGGTCCGGCCCAGGATGCGCGTCAGCACCCCGTCGAGCTGGTCCAGGTTGCTGTAATGGATCACCAGCGAGCCCTTCTGCCCGTCCGACGACAGCTTGACCTTCAGGCCCAGCGCGTTCGACACCTCCCGCTCCAGCGCCACCGTGTCCGGCGACTTCACCTTGCCCGGCTTGGACGCGGCCCCGGCCTCGGCCGCCGTCAGCTTGGCCAGCTGTTCCGTCTGCCGCACGTTGAGGCCGCGCTTGATCACGTCCTGGGCGAGGCCGATCGGGTCCTCCGCCGTCAGCAGCGCGCGGGCGTGGCCCATCGACAGCACGCCGTCCTGGAGATACTGCTTGATCTGGTGGGGCAGGGAGAGCAGGCGGAGCATGTTGGCCACATGGCTGCGGCTCTTGCCGACGGCGCGGGCCAGATCCTCCTGCGTGTGCTCGAACTCCGCCATCAGGCGGCTGTAGCCCTCCGCCTCCTCGATCGGCGTCAGGTCCTGGCGCTGGATGTTCTCGATCAGCGCGATCTCGAGCGCCTCGCGGTCGGTCAGCGACCGGACCAGAACCGGCACCTCGTGCAGCCCGGCCAGCTGGGAGGCGCGCCAGCGCCGCTCCCCGGCGATGATCTCGTAGGTGGGGGCGCCGGGCGGCGAATCCTCGTCCTTGCGGACCAGCAGGGGCTGGAGCACGCCGCGCTCCCGCACGCTGTCCACCAGGGCGCGCATCTCGTCGTCGTCGAACTTGCGGCGGGGCTGGTACTTGCCCGGCCGCAGCTGGTCGATCGGGATCAGCCGCGTCAGGCGGACCCGCTCCGTCTGCTCCTCGCCGCCCTCGGCCTCCCCGAACAGGGCCGAAAGCCCACGCCCCAGACCCATCCGCTGCTTCCTCGCCTCTTCCATGGACCGGCTCATCCGTAGGCAAGCTGACGCTTGCGCTCGCGCTTGAGCACCTCGCCGGCCAGATGGATATAGGCCTGGGCGCCCGCGGACTTGTGATCGTAAAGAAGCACGGGCTTGCCGTGGCTGGGCGCCTCGGAAACCCGAACGTTGCGGGGGATCACGGTCTCGTAGACCTTCTCGCCGAAGAATCCGCGCACATCCGCCGCCACCATGTCGGACAGGTTGTTGCGGCGGTCGAACATGGTCAGAACCACGCCGTGGATGTCGAGGGCCGGGTTGAAGGCCCGCTTCACCCGGTCGATGGTGCGCACCAGATGCGACAGCCCCTCCAGCGCGTAGAACTCGCACTGCAGCGGCACCATCACCGCGTCCGACGCGGCGAGCGCGTTCAGCGTCAGCAGGCCGAGGGCCGGCGGGCAGTCGATCAGGATGTAGTCGTAGGGTGCCCGGGAGCGGGCGAGCGCGTCCTTCAGCCGGTATTCCCGCCGCTCCACATTCACCAGCTCCACCTCCGCGCCCGACAGGTCGACGGCGGCGGTGACGACGGACAGGCCGGGCACGCCCGTCTCAACCGCCACCTCCTCCACCGCCACGTCGCCGAACAGCAGGTCGTAGATGCCGATGCCGCGCTGCGACTGCGGAATGCCGAGGCCGGTTGAGGCGTTACCCTGTGGATCGCTGTCGATGATCAGCACCCGCATGCCGCAGGCGGCCAACGCCGTGCCCAGATTGATGGTGGTCGTGGTCTTGCCCACGCCGCCCTTCTGGTTCGCCAGCGAAATGACGCGCGGACGGCGGACGGGAACGGGGGTGGTCGCTGTGGACACGGGTCAGGAGCCTCTGGGGCTGGAAGGGGCGATGTCGCTGAGACGCAGGATGGTGGATTCGGCGTCCGTCCGGCTGGGAAACCGCTCGACCCGCATTGTCCAGGAATCCCCGATGCGGGTCAATTCGTCCCCCACGGTCCTGCCCTTTGGGAAGAGGCAGACGCCGCCAGGATTCAGGAAGCGATGGGCCCAGGGCAGCAGATCGGCAAGGTCCGCCAGGGCCCTGGCCGTGACCACGTCGGCCGGAATGGCGGGTGCGGCCTCGATCCGCACGGCGTGGACGGTGGCGGGGGCACCGGTCACCCGCGCCACCTCCCGCAGGAAGGCGGCCTTGCGCACGTCCGACTCGACGAGATGCACCTCCGGCACGCCCAGGATCGCAAGCACCAGGCCGGGGAACCCGGCGCCGGAAC
This sequence comes from Rhodospirillaceae bacterium, assembly GCA_029267445.1. Classification (GTDB taxonomy): domain Bacteria; phylum Pseudomonadota; class Alphaproteobacteria; order Azospirillales; family Azospirillaceae; genus JAJUIU01. Next base: position 24,452 of record JAJUIU010000052.1, on the reverse strand, counting down.
CGAGGTCCACCAGTGTGCGCGCCCCCTCCGGCAGCAGCGGGAACAGCTGCGCCGAATCCGCCAGATGCCGGCCCCACACGTCGCCCAGCGTGGTCTTGGAAACGAGGTTGATCGCCGGGTTCCACTTGGCCAGCAGGGCCGCGTAGGCCGACAGCCGGTCCAGTGTTTCACGTGAAACACCGAAGGCGGATTGGAATTGCTCGGATGTCATGCCGGGCTGAACAGCTTGAGGCCGACGATGCCGGCGACGATCAGCAGGATGCACAAGATGCGGGCGAGATTGGCCGGCTCATCGAACAGGACCATGCCGAGGATCGCCGTCCCGACCGCCCCGATGCCGACCCAGATCGCATAACCGGTGCCGACGGGGATGGTCTTCAGCGCCTGGGCCAGCAGATAGAAGCTGCCGATCATGGCGGCTCCCGTCCCCAAGCTTGGCCAGAGCCGGGTGAAGCCCTCCGTGTACTTGAGCCCGATCGCCCACACGATCTCCAGCAGGCCCGCGACCACCAGATAGACCCAGGCCATCTCAGGCGACCTTCTGATCGGCGGGCTTGCGCTTCACATGGCGGAGCAGGGCTGTCAGCGCCGCTGGCGTCATGCCGGGAATGCGGGCGGCGGCGCCCAGCGTGGCGGGGCGGACCTGCCGCAGCTTCTGCCGGACCTCGTTGGACAGGGCGGCGATGGCGTCGGGGTCCAGATCTTCGGGGAGGATCAGGTCCTCGTCCCGGCGGAAGGCGCGGATGTCGGCCTCCTGCCGGTCCAGGTATCCCGCATACTTGCCGTCGATCTCGATCTGCTCGGCGATGGCGGCGGGCAGGGCCGCCAGCTCCGGCCAGACGGCGGAGAGTCGGGCGAGGTTGATGTCCGGATAGCGCAGCAGGTCCAGCGCCGTGCGCCGCACGCCGTCATGGTTCACATGGACGCCGTGGCGCGACAGCTCGTTCGGCGTGGCGGCGAGGCGCGTGGCCAGGGCGCGGGCGGCGGCCAGAGCCTCAGCCTTCGCCTGGAACGCGTTGGCGCGGACGGGGCCGACCGCGCCAACCGTAAGCCCCCGGGGCGTCAGCCGCTGGTCCGCATTGTCCGCCCGCAGCAGCAGCCTGTACTCCGCCCGGCTGGTGAACATGCGGTAGGGCTCGGAGGTACCCCGCGTGATCAGGTCGTCGATCAGCACGCCGATATAGGCCTCCGCCCGATCCAGCACGAAGGGCGCCCCGCCGGAAACGGCCAAGGCGGCGTTGATCCCGGCCATGACGCCCTGGGCCGCCGCCTCCTCGTACCCCGTGGTCCCGTTGATCTGCCCAGCCAGGAACAGGCGGGGCAGGCGCTTCGTCTCCAGCGTGGCGCGCAGCTCCCGCGGGTCGACGAAGTCGTACTCGATGGCATAGCCGGGCCGCAGCATCACCGCCCGCTCCAGCCCCGGGATCGCCTTCAGGATCTCCAGCTGCACATCCTTCGGCAGGCTGGTTGAGATGCCGTTGGGATAGACCGTGTCGTCGTCCAGCCCCTCCGGCTCCAGGAAAATCTGGTGCCGCTCCTTCTCGGCGAAGCGGACGACCTTGTCCTCCACGCTGGGGCAATAGCGCGGGCCGGTGGAGCTGATCTGGCCGGAATACATGGGCGCCCGGTGCAGGTTCGCCCGGATCAGCTCGTGCACCCGCGCCGTGGTGTAGGTGATGGCGCAGGCGACCTGCGGCGTGTCGATGCGGTCGGTCAGGGTGGAGAAGGGCGGGGGCGGATCGTCGCCAGGCTGGGGCTCCAGGGCCGCCCAATCGATGGTGCGGCCGTCCAGGCGCGGCGGCGTGCCCGTCTTCAGCCGCCCGAGCGGGAAGCCGAACCGCTCCAGCGTCGTCGACAGGCCCATGGCGGGCGCCTCGCCCACGCGGCCGGCGGGTATGCGCTCCTCCCCAATATGGATCAGGCCGCGCAGGAAGGTGCCGGTGGTCAGCACCACGGCACCGGCGCGGATCTGCTCGCCATCAGCCGTGACGATGCCGGCGCAGATGCCATTCGCGTCGATGATCAGGTCCTCGACCGCCGCCGCTACCAGCTCCAGGTTCGGCTGTTCGGCCAGGGCGGCCTGCATGGCCTGGCGGTAGAGCTTGCGGTCCGCCTGGGCGCGGGGGCCGCGTACCGCCGGGCCCTTGGACCGGTTCAGCACCCGGAACTGGATGCCGCCCTTGTCGATCACACGGGCCATCAGCCCGTCCAGCGCGTCGATCTCGCGCACAAGGTGGCCCTTGCCCAGGCCGCCGATGGCCGGGTTGCAGGACATCTCTCCGATGGTTTCGATCTTGTGGGTGACCAGCGCGGTGCGCGCGCCCATCCGCGCGGCGGCCGCCGCGGCCTCGCAGCCCGCATGGCCGCCGCCCACCACGATCACGTCGAAGCTTCGCATGGCGCGGAAGATAGGGAATCCGCCATTCCGAGTCCAGTGTTCCACGTGAAACACAGGTTCACCAGCCGCAGCGATCATTGGGGATCACGGATGGACACGGATGCCCGTGCTCGCGCGGGCGACACGGGTGAACACGGTTGAACGGAGTTCCAACGCAGTGGCCGATCATCGATCGATCTTCGTCGCCGCTGGCGCCGATGCTCGCGCCATATCCGTGTCAATCCGTGTCGTCGGCGAGGCCGACATCCGTGTCTATCCGTGATCCCAGGAAACGACGCCCAGGATGGGATGCGTCACTTCCCGATACAGAAATCGCGGAAGATCACGTCCAGCAAATCCTCCACATCCACCCGGCCGATGATGCGGCCCAGCGCGCGGGCGGCGAGGCGGACATCCTCCGCCGCAAGCTCGGGCAAGGGGGCGGACAGGGCCCGGGTCAGGGCGTGGTGGCAGTCCTCCAGCGCCGCGCGGTGGCGGGCGCGGGTAAGGGCGGGGGCCGCCCCCGGGGCGTAGCGTTCGGTCACGGCGGCGGAGACCGCGCGCAGCAGCTCCGGCAGACCGGCCCCCGTCGCCGCCGATACCGCCACCACCGGCCGGCCGTTCAGGACGGGCGAGGCCACCGGGGTGGCGTCCACCTTGTTCAGCACCGGGATCGCGTCCGCGTCCAGCAGGGCCAGGGTGGGCGCGTCCAGGTCCGGCCAGCGGGCGGCGTCGAACACCAGCAGCTTCAGGTCCGCGTTCGCCGCCCGGTCCAGGGCGCGGCGGATGCCCTCGCTCTCCACCGCATCCAGGGTTTCTCGCAGGCCCGCCGTGTCGGCCAGGGTGACCGGATAGCCGTCAAGGTCCAGCTGGACCTCGATCACGTCGCGGGTGGTGCCCGCCTGGGATGAGACGATGGCCACGTCGCGCCGGGCGATGGCGTTCAGCAGGCTGGACTTGCCGGCGTTCGGGGCGCCCAGGATGGCGATGGCGATGCCGTCGCGCAGCCGCTCCCCCCGGCCGGAATCCTCCAGATGGCCCGCGATCTCCGCCGCCAGGGCCGCCAGCTCCGGCCGCATTGCGGCGGCCACGCCGTCGGGCAGATCCTCGTCCGGGAAGTCGATATCCGCCTCGATATGGGCCAGCGCCCGGGTCAGCCGGCCGCGCCAGCCCTCGTAGAGGCGCCCCAGCGCCCCCTCCATCTGGCGCAGGGCCTGGCGCCGCTGGGCCGCCGTTTCCGCGTCCACCAGGTCGGCGATCGCCTCCGCTTCCGTCAGGTCCAGCTTGCCGTGCTCGAAGGCGCGGCGGCTGAACTCCCCCGGCTCCGCCACCCGCAGGCCGAGGGCGCCGAGCGCGGCTGTCGCGGCCTGCAGCACGGCCCGCCCGCCATGCAGGTGCAGCTCGGCCACATCCTCCCCGGTGAAGCTGGCGGGGGCGGGAAACCAGAGGATCAGCGCCTTGTCGAACACCTCGCCCATGGCCGGATCGCGCAACGCGGCCAGCGTGGCCATGCGCGGAGGCGGCAGCCGACCGGCCAGCGCCCGCAGCGCGCCCCCCGCACCCGGTCCGGACAGGCGCACCACCTGCACCCCCGCCCGACCGGGGGCGGAGGCGAGGGCGAAGATGGTGTCGTCGAAACTCATGGCGGGTGTTTCACGTGAAACATCGGCCCGTTCAGGCGGCCGGGCTGCGCCGGGCGGACCAGTGGATATGCCGGATCCTCCAGGCACCCGACCGTCGCTCAAGCAGCAGCGTCTCCAGGCTGATCAGGTCCACCGGCTTGTCCTTCACGGTGCCGGTGATCCGATGCTCGCTGGTCACCACGGCCATGTCGCCCTGCGCGATGGCGGAGCGGGCGCGCGTCTCCCGCTTGGTCGCCTTGGCGAAGGCGATATCGTGGAACAGGTGGTGCCCTTCATACTCCGCCCGGCTCCGCTCCACCCCGCCGGACTCGTAGATCAGCGCGTCCTCGGTCAGCAGGGAAAGGGCGGTCCTGGCATCGCCGGCGGCCAGCGCGTCGTGGAAAGCCTCCACCGTCGCCTCCACGGCGGCATCCTGCGCCAGCGACGTGGCGGGAAGCGTGACGGACACGGCGAGGGCGGCACCGGCCGCCAGCAGAGCGCGCCGGGCGATCATGCCGACACCCCGGCCGTGCGGGCGGCCCGATCCTCCGGCTTCCGGTCCTCAGGGGCCAGCATCAGCCGCTCCACCCGGCCGCCCTGGACCAGATGCTTCTCCAGGATCTCGTCCACGTCCGCCTCGCTGGCGTAGGTGTACCAGACTCCCTCCGGATAGATCACCATCACCGGGCCCAGCTCGCAGCGGTCAAGGCAGCCCGACATGTTCACCCGCACCCGGCCCTTCAGGCCCAGCGCCGTGGCGCGCTTCTTCATGTAGTCGCGCAGCGGTTCCGCCCCGCGCAGCTTGCAGCAGCCGCGCGGATGGTCGGCCGCGCGCTCGTTCGTGCAGCAGAAGACATGGTGTTCGTAATAGGGGCGGGGATCGGCGCTCATCGGGCTCACTTGCTCTGATCCTTGGGGGGCTTCTGGTCCTTGGGCGGCGTTTGGCCGCCGCCCATGGCCGTGGTCATCTGGTTCCACATGAACTTCTGCAGCTGCTCGAAGCCCTGCAGCCCGACCGGCAGCCAGGTCTTCACCATGGTTTCCGGATCCATGGCGGCGATGTTGGCGCTGATCCGCTCCTGCAGCTGTTGCATCAGGGCGTCCTGCATGGGCTTCACGTCGGGCAGGCCGAAGAAGGCCCGGGCCTCCTCCGGCGTGCAGTCCACATTGACGGTGATCTTCATCGGGGGGAACTCCCCAGTTTCGGGTTCGGGACCGCGATCGCGGAACGGATGGCGACGCGGGCGGGGCAGGGCACCGGGCGGATCACGGGGCAGACCACATTGATTCTGGGGCCATTTTTCCCGCGCGGCCCGGATCGCATGGCGCTATCCTGCGCCAAAAGGCGGCACCGGCCAACGGGAGATCGCCGGACGGCCGGACCCGGGGCCACCTTGGGCACCGCCGTCACAATCGGGATGGAGAGGGACCATGGCGGCGAACCTGCTTGGGCAGGAAACCAGCCCCTACCTGCTGCAGCACCGGGACAACCCGGTGCACTGGATGCCATGGGGCGACGCGGCCTTCGACCGCGCCAAGGCGGAGAACAAGCCGATCCTGCTGTCGGTCGGCTATGCCGCCTGCCACTGGTGCCACGTCATGGCCCACGAAAGCTTCGAAGACGAAGCGATCGCCGGCCTGATGAACGACCTGTTCGTCAACGTGAAGGTGGACCGGGAGGAGCGGCCCGACGTCGACCAGATCTACCAGCAGGCCCTCGCCCTGCTGGGCCAGCCCGGCGGCTGGCCGCTGACCATGTTCCTGACGCCGGGCGGGGAGCCGTTCTGGGGCGGCACCTATTTCCCGCCGGAGAACCGCTGGGGCCGGCCGGGCTTCCCGGACGTGCTGCGCGGCGTGTCGGCCACATACCACCAGGAGCCGGACAAGGTCGGCCGCAACGTCACGGCGCTGAAGGACGCGCTGGCCAAGCTGGCGCAGAACCGGCCCGGCGACGCCATCGACATGGACACGCTGAACCAGGTGGCGGAACGGCTGGTGCGGGAGGTCGACCCCTTCCACGGCGGCATCGGCGACGCGCCGAAGTTCCCGCAGACCACGGTGATGGAGCTGCTGTGGCGCGCCTTCCGCCGCACCGGCCGCCCGCCCTACGCCACGGGGGTCATCAACACCCTGACCCACATGGCCCAGGGCGGCATCTACGACCATCTGGGCGGCGGCTTCTGCCGCTATTCGGTCGACGAGAAGTGGCTGGTCCCGCACTTCGAGAAGATGCTCTACGACAACGCCCAGCTGATCGACCTGATGACCACCGTCTGGCAGGAGACGCGCGACCCGCTGCTCGAGGCGCGCGTCCGCGAGACGGCGGACTGGGTGCTGCGGGAGATGGTGGCCGACGCGGACAAGCCCGCGGGCGGCGGGTTCGCGGCCACGCTGGACGCCGACAGCGAGGGGCACGAGGGCAAGTTCTACGTCTGGAGCCGCGCCGAGGTGGAGGCCGTCCTGGGCGGGGACGCGGAGCTGTTCTGCCGCATCTACGACGTGACCGAGGACGGCAACTGGGAGGACACGAACATCCTCAACCGGCTGGACGCGCTCGACCTCAAGGACGCGGCGACGGAGGCGAAGCTGGCGGAATGCCGGTGCAAGCTGTTCGGCGCGCGGGCGAAGCGGGTGCGACCCGGCTGGGACGACAAGGTTCTTGCCGACTGGAACGGGCTGATGATCGCCGCACTTGCCCGTGCCGGCGCCGTGTTCGGCCGGGCGGACTGGCTGGCCGCCGCCACGCGCGCCTTCGCCTTCGTGCGCGACCACATGCGGAAGGACGGCCGGCTGATGCACAGCTGGCGCGGCGGCGTGCTGAAGCACCGGGGCACGCTGGACGACCACGCCAACATGGCCCGCGCCGCCATCCAGCTGTTCGAACTGACGGGCGACGCTGGCTATGTGGAGCAGGCCCGCGCCTGGGCCGCCGTCTGCGACCGGCATTTCCGCGACACCGCCGGCGGGGGCTACTTCATGGCGGCGGACGACGCCACCGACCTGATCGTCCGCCCGCGCAACGCCCATGACAACGCCGTGCCGTCCGGCAACGGCACGCTGCTGGGCGTGCTGGCCCGGCTCTGGTACCTGACCGGGGACGACGCCTATCGGGCCGCCGCCGACAGCCTGATCGCCGCCTTCTCCGGCGAGCTTTCGCGGAACTTCTTCCCGCTGGGCACGCTGATCAACAACGCGGAGCTGCTGCACCGGGCGGTGCAGGTGGTGATCGCGGGCGATCCGGCGGCGGCCGACACCCAGGCCCTGCGGGCCGCCGCGCTGGCGGTGTGCGAACCCAACCTGATCCTGACGCCGGTGGCGGACGGGCAGGCCTTGCCGGACGGGCATCCCGCATCCGGCAAGGGCCCGGTGGACGGCAAGGCCGCCGCCTATGTCTGCCGCGACATGCGCTGTTCCCTGCCGGTGACGGACCCGGCCGATCTGAAGCGGATGCTGGGCGCGTGAAGCGGGCGTTGCTGTTCCTCGCCCTGGCGCTGGCTTCACCCGTCGCCGTTGCCGCGGACTCCGATGCACAGGGCCGATGGGCCGAGGCGGACCGCCGCATCGCGGCAATGCTGACCGATCCCGCCCGCCCCGTCAGCGGTGTCTCCGTTGTGGTGGTGGCGGACGGTCGGGAAGTGTTCGCGAAGGCCTGGGGCAAGGCCGTGATCGATCCCGCCGATCCGTCCCGCGAACGGCCGCTGACGGTGGACACGCCGGTCCGCGTCGCCTCCATCTCCAAGCTGGCCGTGGGCCTCGCCGCCATGAAGCTGGTGGAGGAGGGGCGGCTGGACCTGGACGCCGACCTGTCGGACCTGCTGGGATTCCCCTTCCGCAACCCGCATTTCCCGGATCGGGCGATCACGGCGCGCATGCTGCTGGCCCACACATCCTCATTGCGGGACGGGTCGGTCTACGCCCTGCCGGTGCAGCACACGCTGGAGGAGCTGGTCCGCCCCAACGGCCCGTTCGACGCGGACGGCACCCGCTGGGCCAGGCCGGAGGCGGGCCAGGACCGGGGCCCCGGCGCCTACTTCACCTACACGAACCTGAACTACGGCGTCCTCGCCACCGCCATGGAGCGCATCACCGGGGAGCGGTTCGACGTGACGGTGGAGCGGCTGGTGCTCCGCCCCGCCGGGATCGGCGGCGCGTTCGACGTGCGCCGCCTGGACAACGCGGCCTTCACCGCCCTGGCGCCGCTCTACCGGCTGGTGGACGGCGCCTGGTCGGCCCGGGTGGACGACCTGCGCGGGGTCCGGCCGGATGGGATGGTCAGCCCGTTCGGCGTGGCCGCCACGCAGCCGCTCTCCGCCTACGTGCCCGGCCGCAACGGGACCACCCTGTCGCCCCAGGGTGGGCTGCGGGCCTCCACCCGCGACCTCGCCCGGCTGATGCGGCTGATGATGGGGCGCGGGACGATCGACGGTGCCTCCGTGCTGAAGCCGGAAACGCTGGACGCCATGCTGGCCCCGCAATGGATCTACGACCCGGCGGCGAACGGCGGGGCGGGCAACGGCGACGCCTATCACGGGCTGATGCGGCAGTACGGGCTGGGTGTCCACTGCACCCGTCATGAAGGGGGACCGGGCGACGGGGACCGCTGGATCGACGCGCCGGATGGCCCGCGCCTCTGCGGCCACTTCGCGGAGGCCTACGGCCTGTTCGGCGGCCTCTTCTACGAGCCGCGCCAGGGCTGGGGCTTCGTCTACCTGATCACCGGCACCGGGGCCGGCGAGACCAAGGCGGCCAGCACCGTCTCCGCCCTCACCGTGTGGGAGGCGGCGATCGCGGGGGCCGTGCTGCACGGGCTGGGCCAGGCGCCATAGACAGGCCGTACCAACGGTCTAATTAACCCTTCCGGATCAACGGGATTGCATCCCCCCGCCGCCGTGACAAGCATCGGCGCGGCGGTATAAGGTGCGCCCGAATTCAGAAAGCCCAAGGCACATCCAGACCTGCGAGGGAGAGGCGAACCATGACCGACGTGACGATCCGCGCCAGCGACGGCGGCACCTTCCACGGCTATCTGGCCGAACCCAAGTCCGGCAAAGGCCCGGGCATCGTCGTCATCCAGGAGATTTTCGGGGTGAACGCGGTGATGCGGGGCATCTGCGACGATCTCGCCGCCCAGGGCTACTTCGCCCTGTGCCCCGACCTGTTCTGGCGGCAGGAGCCGGGCGTGGACATCACCGACCAGTCGGAGGCCGAGTGGCAGAAGGCCTTCCAGCTTTACCAGGGTTTCAGCGAGGCCAAGGGCGTGGACGACCTGATCGCCGCCCTGGACTTCCTGCGCGGCCACAAGGGTGTCACCGGCAAGGTCGGCTCCATCGGCTACTGCCTGGGCGGCAAGCTCGCTTATCTGATGGCCACCCGGTCCGACGCCGACGCCAATGTCAGCTACTACGGTGTCGGCATCGACAAGGACCTGAACGAGGCCACCGCCATCACCCGGCCGCTGCTGATGCACATCGCCGGCAAGGACAAGTTCGTGCCGGCCGAGGCCCAGGCGAAGATCATCGACGCGCTGAAGGGCAACCGGCTGGTCGGCATCCACACCTATCCTGAGCAGGACCACGCCTTCGCCCGCACCAACGGGGTGCATTGGGATCCGGAGGCGGCCCAGGTCGCCAACACCCGCACGGCGGCGTTCTTCAAGGAGCATCTGGGCTGACGGGCCCCGAACGGGCCAACGGCCGGACATACGGCGGGGCAATCAGCGGGAAGGAACAGGCGCGATGACGCAGGCGATCCGGATCCACGAGGCCGGCGGCCCCGAGGTGATGAAATGGGAGGCCGTCACGGTCGGCGAGCCCGGCCCCGGCGAGGTCCGGGTCCGCCACACGGCGGTGGGCCTCAACTACATCGACGTCTACCACCGCACCGGCCTCTATCCCCAGCCGCTGCCCTTCACGCCGGGGCTGGAGGCCGCCGGGGTGGTGGAGGCCGTGGGGCCCGGCGTGACCGAGATCAAGCCGGGCGACCGTGTGGGCTACTGCTCCGGGCCCATCGGCGCCTATGCGGAGGCGCGGCTCTACCCGGTCGACCGGCTGGTGAAGCTGCCGGATTGGCTGGACGACCGCACGGCCGCCGCCATGCTGCTCCAGGGCATGACGGCGCAGTACCTGCTGCGCCGGACCTACCCCGTGCGCCGGGGCGACACGATCCTGATCCAGGCGGCCGCCGGCGGCGTCGGGCTGATCGTCTGCCAGTGGGCGAGCGCGCTGGGCGCCACCGTCATCGGCACGGTGTCCACCGACGAGAAGGCGGAACTGGCCCGCGCGAACGGCTGCCACCACCCGATCGTCTACACGCGGGAGGATTTCGTCGCCCGCACGCGGGAGCTGACGGGCGGGCGCGGCGTGGACGTGGTCTATGACAGCGTGGGCGCCGACACCTTCATGAAAAGCCTGGATTGCCTGCGGCGCCTGGGCATGCTGGTCAGCTTCGGGCAGGCCAGCGGCAAGGTCCCGCCGATCGACACCGGCCTGCTGGCGGCCAAGGGCGGCCTGTTCCTGACCCGCCCGTCGCTGTTCCACTATGTGGCGACGCGGGAGGAGCTGCTGGCCACGGCGGAGGACCTGTTTGCCGTGGTCAAGGACGGGCGGGTGCGCATCGCCGTGAACCAGACCTTCGCGCTGAAGGACGCGGTGGAAGCCCACCGCGCGCTGGAAGGGCGGCGCACCACGGGCTCAACCGTTCTGCTTCCGTAACGATCCCTCCATCGCGCCAGGGGTGATCAAGCGAACGCTTCATCAGGATGCGCTGTTCTCGTTCCAGCAACACGCGAACGGGAGCCAGCGTCCATGCCCACAGCCGCCACCGCCGACGCCCCGCAGGAGCCGCGCCGGCTGAAACGCGCCCTCGGCCCGGTCCAGATCGCCATCTACGGCCTGGGCAGCATGCTGGGGGCGGGCATCTACGGCCTGATCGGCGTCGCCGCCGGGCAGATGGGCTCCGCCGTCTGGCTGGCCTTCGGCGTCGCCATGGTGGCGGCGTTGCTGACGGGGCTCACCTACGCCTCGGTGGGATCGCGCTATCCGCGCGCCGCCGGTGCGGCCTACGTCACCCAGCGCGCCTTCCGCACCCCGCTGCTCAGCTACACGGTGGGGCTGGCGGTGACGGCGTCGGGCCTGACCTCGGCCGCCACCCAGGCGCGGGTGGTGGCGAACAACCTGCAGCGGATCGAGTGGCTGGCCGCGATCCCGGAGGTGCTGCTGGCCCTGGGCTTCATCCTGATCCTGGCCGGCATCGTGATCCGCGGCATCAAGGAATCCGCCTGGCTGAACTTCGTCTGCACGGCGGTGGAGGCGCTGGGCCTGCTGATCGTCATCGCCGTCGGCGTCAGCTTCTGGGGAAGCACGGACCTCACCCAGACGCCGGAAGGCCCGCTCGCCTTCGACTACGCCACGGCGTCGCTCGCCATGCAGGGGGCCGTGCTCACCTTCTTCAGCTTCATCGGGTTCGAGGACATCCTCAACATGGGGGAGGAGGTGAAGGACCCCCACACGACCATGCCCATCGGCATCATCGCGGCCATGATCATGGCGGCGGTGATCTACATGGCCGTGGCGATCACCGCCGTGTCCGTGGTGCCGTGGCAGGAGCTGAAGGACGCCAAGGGCCCGCTGGTGGAGGTGGTGGCCCGCGCCGCCCCGTGGTTCCCGCCGGCGGTGTTCGTCGTCATCACCATCTTCGCCGTGACGAACACGGCGCTGGTCAACTTCGTCACCAGCTCGCGCCTCGCCTACGGAATGGCGAACCACGGGCTGCTGCCGTCCTGGCTCGGCCGGGTCCACCGCACGCGGCACACGCCGCATGTGGCCGTGCTGGTCCTTCTCGCCATCATCGCCACCCTGGTGGTCATCGGGAACGTGGCCCAGCTCGCCTCCGCCACGGTGCTGCTGCTGCTGCTCGCCTTCACCGTCGTGAATGCCGGGCTGCTCGTGCTGAAGCGCCGGCCGGACGAACCGAAGGGCCGTTTCGAGGTGCCGGCGATCGTGCCGCTGCTGGGCGCCGTGATCTGTGCCGCGCTCATGCTGGTGCGGGGGATCACGGGCGACTGGCAGGCCCCGGCGCTGGCGGCCGCCCTGATCGTGGCGATCGTCGTCATGTACCAGGTGATGCACCCGAAATCCCCGGTGCTGGAGGACGACGGCTGAGCGCGGCGTGACGGGGGAGGGCGGGCATGGTAGAAAGATGCGGCGTCCTTCTACCAGCCCGGCCGGACCATGCAGCTCAACATCAAGCATCCGGAAGCCTACCGCCTCGCCCGCGCCATTGCGGAGGCCACCGGCAGCAGCCTGACCGACGCCGTCATCACCGCCCTGCGCCATGAAAGCGACAGGCTGGATGCGGCGCGCCAGGACCGCGACGCCGACATCGCGGAGCGCATGAGGCGGATCCGTGCGATCCAGGATTACGTCCAACGCACCCTCTCGCCCGAGGACCGCGCCCGGATTCTCGACGACGACCTCTACTACGACGAGTACGGATTGCCGAAATGATCGTCGACTCGTCTGTGCTCGTTGCCATCCTGCTGAAGGAAGCGGGCTGGCAGGAGTTGGAAGCGACGATACTGGCGGCGGAACAAGGCCGTCTTCCCGCAGCGGCGTTCGTCGAGACCGCAATGCGGATCGACGCCCGACGCGAACCGGGACTGAGCGCCGCCTTGGACGCCCTGGTGGAAACGCTCGCACTCACGGTGGAGCCGCTCACGGTCGAACAGGCCCATCTGGCGCGCGAAGCCTTCAATCGTTACGGCAAGGGCATGGGCAGCCCCGCCCAGTTGAACTTCGGCGACTGCCTGGTCTACGCGCTGGCGAGATCGACGGGGGAGCCGCTGCTGTTCAAGGGCGGCGACTTCGGGCGGACCGACCTGGCGCCGGCGCTGCCGGCCTGACCGGTCACCCGGCCAATCGCTCGGGCTTTCACTCCGCCGCCGGCTTCTCCAGCGCCGCCCACAGCGGCTCCACCTTGAAGCCCTTCAGGAAGGCGGCGTGGGCCTCCAGCTCCTCCGCCGTCGGCGCGTGGGGCCGGGGCTCCCGGCGCACCCGCTCGACAACGATGGCGGGCCCTCCCGCCGCCGGTCCGCCGGCCAGCACCAGGTCCGGTTGGCGGCCGCCCAGCAGCTCCAGATAGACCTCCGCCAGCAGCTCGCTGTCCAGCAGGGCGCCGTGCAGGGTGCGGTTGGAATTGTCGATCTCGAACCGGCGGCACAGCGCGTCCAGGCTGGCGGGGGCGCCTGGAAAGCGCTTGCGCGCCATCTGCACCGTGTCCAGCACGGGGTTGCGCAGGGGCTTCATCCCGATGCGGGTCATCTCCGCGTTGATGAAGCCCATGTCGAACGGCGCGTTGTGGATCACCAGCCTGTCCTGGCCGATGAACTCCAGGAAATCCGCCACCACCTCGCTGAACAGCGGCTTGTCCTTCAGGAAGTCGGTCGACAGGCCATGCACGCGGAACGCCTCCTCCGGCATGTCCCGCTCCGGGTTCAGGTAGACATGGTAGGTGCGGCCGGTGGCGACGTGGTTCATCAGCTCCACGCAGCCGATCTCCACCAGCCGGTCGCCGTTCAGCGCGTCGATCCCGGTGGTTTCCGTGTCGAGGACGATCTCGCGCATGGGCGCCTCAGCGGCCTCGCATCCAATGGGGCCGGTAGCCCCGCGGCGGCCACACCCGACCCCGCTTCCCGCGCAGCATTCTGACGATGCGGGCAAGCTTCTTCAAGGTATAGCGGCGCCCAAGGCCTGTCGCCACCACATGATCGGCCAGCCGCCGCTTCTCCCCGTCCGGCATCTGGCGGGCCAGGATGGCCCGGAACTTCGCCTCCGTCATGCCCGGCCGGGCCAGCACGCGGGTGCGCTGCACGAAGGGCGGGGCGGTGACGACGACCACCCGGTCCACACGCGCACGGCCGGACCCCTCGAACAGCAGCGGAATGTCCAGCACCGCCACCGGCACCCGCCGCAAGGCGGAGAGGCGCAGGAACCGGCGGCTGTCGGCCAGCACCAGCGGATGCACGATCGCCTCCAGCCGGCGCAGCGCCTCCGGATCGCCGACCACGCGGGCCGACAGCGCCACCCGGTCCACCGCCCCATCCACCACCGTGCCGGGGAAGGCGGCGGCGATCGGGGCGACGGCGGCCCCGCCCTTGGCGTAAAGCCGGTGCACGGCCGCGTCGGCGTCGTGCACGGGGCAGCCCAGCCGGCGCAGCATCCGGGCGGCCGTCGACTTGCCCATGCCGATGGAGCCCGTGAGGCCGAGGACGATCATCGCCCGTCCAGAACGAAGCGTCGCAGCTCCGGCGTCACCTCCGGCTCCACGCCGAACCAGGCGGCGAAGCCCGGCCGCGCCTGATGCAGCAGCATGCCGAGCCCGTCCACCACCGGGTTGCCGCGCCGCGCCGCCGCCGCCAGCAGGGGCGTCAGCAGGGGCGTGTAGACGATGTCCGTCACCACGGCCGTGGGGGGCAGGGGGGACAGGTCGATGTCGAGCGCCGGCTGGCCCGCCATGCCAAGGGTGGTGGTGTTCACCAGCAGCCCGGCACCGGCCAGCGCGTCAGATCGTTCCGCCCAGTCAACGACCTCGATCGGGCCGCCCAGGCTCGCGGCCAGTTCCGCCGCCCGCTCGCGGGTCCGGTTGGCCACGCGGACCACCGGCGCGCCCGCGTCCAGCAGCGCCACCACCACGGCCCGCGCGGCACCGCCGGCGCCGATCACCAGGGCTGGGCTGCCAAGGGCCCAGCCGGGCGCATGCTCCCGCAGGTTGGCGATGAAGCCGAAGGCGTCCGTGTTGCGGCCCTCAAGGGTGCCGTCCGGCCGCACGACGATGGTGTTGACCGCCCCGATGCGGGCCGCCAGCGGGTCCACCGCATCCACGGCCCGCAACGCCGCCTCCTTGTGCGGCACCGTGACGTTGCAGCCCCGGAACCCCAGGGCGGGCAGGGCGCGGATCGCCTGCTCGGCCCGGTCGGGCGGGACCGCCAGCGGCACATAGGCGCCGTCGATGCCGTGCCGCTCCAGCCAGAAGCCGTGCAGGCGCGGGCTGCGGGAATGGCCGACCGGCCAGCCCATCACACCCGCCACGCACGCCTTGCCGCTCAGGATCATGCCGGCACCACGCCCCGGCCGCGCAGGAACCCCAGCAGGGGCAGCAGCGGCAGGCCCAGGATGGTGAAGAAATCGCCCGTCACCTTGGTGAAAAGCTGCGCGCCCAGCCCCTCCAGCTGATAGCCGCCGACGGACTCCAGGGCCGCGTCACCCAACGCGTCCAGGTAGCGCTCGATGAAATCCTCCGTCAGCGGGCGCATGGTCAGGGTGGCATGGTCGGTCCCGTGCCAGATCCTGACACCGTTGTGGAACACCACGGCGGCGGAGATCAGCCGGTGCGTCCGGCCCGACAGGCGGCGCAACTGTGCCGCCGCCGCGGCGCGGTCCGACGGCTTGTCGAACCAGTCGCCGCCGCATTCCAGCATCTGGTCGGCGCCGATCACGTGCACGCCCGGATAGCGGGCGGCGACGCGCGCGGCCTTCAGCTCGGCCAGCGCCTCGGCCACCTCCTCCGGCTTCATGCCCGCGGCCTTCAGGGACAGCTTCACCTCCTCCTCGTCCACGCGGGCCGGCTCCGGCACGATCTCCAGCCCCGCCTGCTCGAGCATCAGGCGGCGGGTCCGGCTGGCGGAGGCGAGGATGACGGGCTGGGTGGACAGGACGGTCATGGCGGTGCTGTTCAGCCTTTCGCGGGCGGCTCGGGCGGCAGGCGGGGCGGGGTCGGCACCGGGTCGCCGAGTCCGTGCACCATGCCGGGCCGCTTGCGCGCCAGGATATGCATGATCTCCGCCGCCGTCTCCTCGATGGACCGCCGCGTCACGTCGATCACCGGCCAGCCCTTGCGGCTGTAGAGGCGCCTTGCCTCCACCAGCTCCGCCCGCACCCGTTCGGGATCGGTGTAGCTGGTGTCCTCCCCCTGGTTCAGCAGCCGCAGCCGGTTGCGCCGGATCGCCACCAGCCGCTCCGGATCGTTGGTCAGCCCCACGATCAGCGGCCGGGTGATCTGGTCAAGCTCCGGCGGCAGCGGCAGGCCCGGCACATAGGGGATGTTGGCCGCCCGGATGCCCCGGTTCGCCAGATAGATGCAGGTCGGCGTCTTGGATGTGCGGCTGACGCCGACCAGGATCACGTCCGCCTCGTGCAGGTCCCATGCACTCTGCCCGTCATCGTGGTTGAGCGCGAAATCCATGGCGTCGATGCGGCCGAAATACTCCGCGTCCAGCGCGTGCTGCCGGCCCGGCTGGCTTTGGGATTCCACGCCCAGATACGCGGCCAGCGCGTTGATCAGGGGGTCCAGCACCGGGATGCAGGGCACCTGCAGGTCGCGGCAGGTGTCCTGCAGGCGTCGGCGCAGCTTGTCGTTCACCAGCGTGAACATGACCAGTCCCGGATTATCGCGGATGCCCTCGATCACCATCTCGAGCTGGCGGTCGGTGCGGACCAGGTTCCAGAAATGCTCGATCGGCTCGACACTGTCGAACTGGGACACGCAGGCCCGCGCCACCGAGTTGATCGTCTCGCCGGTCGCGTCCGACACCAGATGCAGGTGGAAGCTTTTCGTGCCGTTGGTGCTGTCGCTGGGCATCGGGACGTGGGGACTTTCTCCGGTGTGGACGGAATCGGTGGGCGGTTCCGGCCGTACAGGTGGATAAGTAGCCTCCGCCGCGGCCTTTGGCGATTCAATCCCATTCGGGCGGACTCGTCGCGCACCGTCGCGGCGCCGGTGCAAAAGCCCGGCGGGTCAGCGGGGGAGTCCGGGATGGACTGGCGCGGCCGGGGCGCTTTTCCCCAGGACTCCCGCACCCTGGAACACCATGATCCATGCGGGTTTGCGGCAGGCGACTCCGCAGCCGTCCACAGGGTTTTTCCGCCCCTCGGGACACGTCGAGTCGAATTGTGGATGAAATCCCGGTGGACGGGGATTCCCGTTATCCACACCATCCACCAAACCCACCTGATTCCTTTCAAATAAGAGTCCAGGTAAAAGGGGTGTCCGGGAAAACCTTGAACAGACGCGCCCCCGGCCCCTTCGGCGCGCGGATCGAGCGGACGAGAATGGTTGATCAAACGACGCGTGGCGCCGCCCAGAAGCCTTTCCTGCGGGCCCTGGCCGGGGAGACGCTGGCCAAGCCGCCCTTCTGGCTGATGCGGCAGGCCGGGCGCTATCTGGCGGAATACCGGGCCACGCGCTCCCAGGCCGGCGGTTTCCTGGATCTCTGCCTTTCGCCGGAGCTCGCCTGCGAGGTGACGCTGCAGCCGCTGCGGCGCTACGGCATGGACGCGGCGATCCTGTTCAGCGACATCCTGATCGTGCCCCATGCGCTGGGCCAGAAGGTCGGCTTCGCGGAGGGGGAGGGGCCCCGGCTCGAGCCGATCCGCGACGCGGCGGCGCTCGCCCGCCTGGACCCCATCGGACTGCACCGCCGGGCCGCCCCGGTCTATGACACCGTGCGGCTGATCCGTTCCGCCCTGGAGCGGGATTTCCCGAACATCGCGCTGATCGGCTTCGCGGGTTCGCCCTGGACCGTCGCCTGCTACATGGTGGAGGGGGCCGGGTCCAAGGAGTACATGCAGGTCAAGGAGATGGCGTTCGGCGATCCGGCCCTGTTCGCCAAGCTGCTGGACGTGCTGACCGAGGCGACGATCGAATACCTGTCCGCCCAGGTCCAGGCGGGGGCCGAGGCCGTCCAGCTTTTCGACAGCTGGGCGGGGGCGGTGCCGGCCACCCATTTCGACGCCTGGGTGGTGCGGCCGACCGTGCGCATCGTCTCCGCCCTCAAGGCGCGCCATCCGGGGCTGCCGGTGATCGGCTTCCCGCGCCAGGCTGGGCACAATCTGGAAGGGTTCGTCACGGCCACGGGCGTGGACGCCGTCTCGCTCGACCCGTCGGTGCCCGTCTCCTGGGCGGCAAAGGTGTTGCAGCCCAAGGTGACGGTGCAGGGCAACCTCGACCCCGTGCTGCTGATCGCCGGCGGCGACGCCCTGCGGCGCGGCGTCGCGGGCATCCTGGAGGGATGGTCGGGCCGGCCCTTCATCTTCAATCTCGGTCACGGCATCATCAAGGAGACGCCGCCGGAGAACGTGGCCCTCCTGACCCAGCTCCTGCGCGCCTGACCCTGCGTCCCTGCCACGGAACCGGACCCGCCCTTGACCGACACCGACCCCCGCATCCCGGATACCGGGGCCGGCCGCCGGCGCAGGATCGCCATCGTCCTGTTCAACCTGGGCGGGCCCGACCGCGTGGAATCGGTGCGGCCGTTCCTGTTCAACCTGTTCTCCGACCCCGCGATCCTGCGGCTGCCGAACCCGTTCCGGCTGCTGCTGGCGCATTTCATCGCGCGGGGCCGGGCCAAGGTGGCGCGGGAGATCTACGAGCGGCTGGGCGGCAAGTCGCCCCTGCTGGACAACACGCTCGCCCAGGCCCGCGCGCTGGAATCGGCCCTGTGGGACGAGGGCGAGGTGAAATGCTTCGTCGCCATGCGCTACTGGCACCCGATGAGCGACGAGGTGGCCTACGACGTGAAGGACTGGAACCCGGACGAGGTGGTGCTGCTCCCCCTCTATCCGCAGTGGTCCACCACAACCACGGCCTCCTCCCTGCGGGTCTGGAACCGCGCGGCGAAGCTGGCGGGCCTCGACCGGCCGACCACGACGATCTGCTGCTACCCGACGGAGCCGGGCTTCATCCAGGCGAACGTCAAGCTGATCCGCTGGGCCATCGTCGAGGCTGCGGCCCATGGCAGCCCCCGCGTCCTCTTCTCCGCCCATGGCCTGCCGGAGCGGGTGGTGGGTGCGGGCGACCCCTACCAGTGGCAGTGCGACGCGACCAACCGGGCCATCGTCGCCGCCCTCGACATCCCCGGGCTCGACTGGGTCGGCTGCTACCAGTCCCGCGTCGGCCCGCTGAAATGGATCGGTCCCTCCACCGACGCGGAGATCGAGCGGGCGGGGCGCGACCGCGTGCCCCTGGTGGTCGTGCCGATGTCCTTCGTTTCGGAGCATTCGGAGACGCTGGTGGAGATCGGCGTCGAATACCGCGAGCTGGCTGAGAGGCTGGGCGTGCCCCACTTCGTGGCCGTGCCCACGGTGGGCGTGGAGACGGACTTCATCCGGGGCCTCGCCGACCTTGTGCGCGATGCGCGGGCTTGCGGACGTCCGGTCTGCTCCCAGGTGGAGGGACGCCTCTGCCCGGCCGCCTACAAGGGCTGCCCGCAGTCCGCCGGCAAGGCGGTGGCAGGGGCCGCCCAGGCCGGGTAACCGCCGCGTGACCGGCCGGCGATTCAGCGTTCCGGCTTACCCCGGATGGCGCTAATACTCGAGTGGAAACGGAACCAGGAAGCCGGACGCGCGATGGATATCTATCTCTGGGTCAAGGCGGTGCATGTCATGGCCATCATCGCCTGGATGGCCGGCCTGTTCTACCTGCCGCGCCTTTACGTCTACCATACCCAGACGACACCGGGCACACCGGAGTCCGAGCGGTTCAAGGTGATGGAGGCGAAGCTTCTCCGGATCATCATGAACCCGGCGATGATCGTGTCCTGGGTCCTGGGTCTGGCCCTGGTGGCGCTGGAGCCCTCCTGGCTCTCCCAAGGCTGGCTGCACGCCAAGATCCTTCTGGTGCTGGCGATGAGCGGCGCGCACGGCGCCATGGGCAAGTGGCGCAAGGAGCTGGAGCGTGACGAACGCAAGCGGACGGAGAAGTTCTTCCGCGGCATGAACGAGGTGCCGACCGTCCTCATGATCGGCATCGTCATCCTGGTGATCGTGAAGCCGTTCTGAGGGGGGCTGCCGATGGCGAAGGTCCTGTCCCTGCGTCCGGAGCTGCCGGCCCTGGACATCGACGCGTCCCTCGCCTTCTACGCCCGGCTGGGCTTCGCCACCGAAAAGTTCGACGACGGCTTCGGCTTCATCGACCGCGACGGCTTCACCGCCCATCTCTGGCGCATCGACGATCCCCGGCTGTGCGCGAACAGCTCGATCTATCTCCGGGTGGACGATGTGGACGCCTTCCACGCCGCCGCCGTGGCGGCCGGGCTCACGCCCCTGCGCGGCGGGCCGGAGGATCGGGCCTGGGGCATGCGGGAGGTCTATTTCATTGACCCGGCCGGCTGCCTGGTGAAGGTGGGCCAGGAAACCCGGGGCTGAACGCGAGGGGGACCGATCGGATGAACTTCGCCCTCAGCATGATCGTCGGCATCCTGCTGGGCGCCGTGATCGGCAACATGGGGATCGGCCTCATCGTCGGACTCGCCCTGTGGATGGGCGTGTTCAAGCTGTGGCGTCGCGGTCCCGCCGAACCGGAGCGCGATGAGGGCGGCGGGTCGCAGCCATAGGCGATCGGGCGGTGGACGGCCACGGTCCCTAGGCCGCCTTGCGCCTGGGCGCCCGCACCCACTTCTCCACCTCGACGATCAGGAACAGCACCGCCGCCAGCCCGGCCAGTTCCAGCCAGTCGCCGGCACCGATCCCGGCCGTGCCGAACACCGCCTGCAACGGGCCCAGATAGGTGAACCCCAGCTGGAGCAGCAGAACCGCCCCCACCGTGAGCAGCGTGTAGCGGTTCCCGAACAACGTCTCCCGGCGGAACGCGTGGGCGTAGAGGCTGCGGCAGTTGAACAGGTAGGCGGCCTCGAACAGCACCAGCGCGTTCACCACCAGGGTGCTGGCCTCCGCCAGGGGGCGGCCCTCGCCCATGGCGTCGATGAAGACCCAGAGACAGCCCGCCACCATCAGGCTGGTGACGAAGCCGATGCGCCACAGCAGGAACCCCGACAGCAGCGGCACCGTGGGCGGGCGCGGCGTGCGCCGCATGATCCCCGCCTCGGACGGGTCGAAGGCGATGCCGATGGACAGGGTCACCGCCGTGACCAGGTTGACCCACAGGACCTGCAGCGGCGTGATCGGCAGCACCATGCCCGCCAGCACGGCGATGACGATGATCCCCGCCTGACCGAAGCTGGTCGGCAGCACATAGATCAGCGCCTTGCGCAGATTGTCGTAGACGGTGCGCCCCTCCTCCACCGCCCGCACGATGGTGGCGAAGTTGTCGTCGGCCAGCACCATGTCGCTGGCCTCCTTTGCGGCCTCGGTGCCCTTCGCCCCCATGGCCACGCCCACGTCGGCCCGCTTCAGCGCGGGCGCGTCGTTCACCCCGTCGCCGGTCATGGCGACGATGCGCCCGTCGCGCCGCAGCGCGTCCACCAGCCGGATCTTGTGCTCCGGCGTGGCCCGGGCGAAGACGGCGTTCTCCAGGGCCGCCCGCGCCAGCCCGTCCTCGTCAAGCCGATCCAGCTCCGGCCCGGCGATGACCCCGCCCTTCAGCCCCACCGCCTCCCCGATGGCGCGGGCGGTCACGGCGTGGTCGCCGGTGATCATCTTGACCTGGATGCCCGCCTCCGCGCACAGGCGCACGCTGTCCAGCGCCTCCTGCCGGGGCGGATCGATCAGCCCGAACAGGCCCAGCAGCAGCAGGCCGCCGTCCAGGTCGCGCGGCTCGATCTGGTCGGCGTCCGGCATGTCCTTCACGGCGGCGGCGATCACCCGCTGCCCCTCGCGCGCCAAGCACTCCACCTCCGCCGCCCAGCGGGCCCGGTCGATGGGCTGCGGGCCGTCCGGCCCCAGCGCGTGGGAACAGCGCGCCAGCACCGCCTCCGGCGCCCCCTTCACATAGGCGGTGGCATCGCCGTCCACCGGCGCGTTCAGGGTGGCCATGTAGGCGCGGTCGCTTTCGAACGGCACGGCGTCCACGCGTGGCTGCAGCGACAGCTCCGTCCGGGCGTCCAGTCCCGCCTTGCCCGCCAGCGCCAGTATGGCCCCGTCCACCGGGTCGCCCTCCAGCGTCCAGGTGCTGTCGCGCCGCAGAATCTGCGCGTCGTTGCACAGCAGGCCGCAGCGGGCGAGGTCCAGCAGCAGCGCGTCCTCCTCCGGCCGCCGCCCGTCCGCGTCGGTCAGGGCGCCCTCCGGCGCGTAACCCACCCCGTCCGCCGTCCAGCGCGCGGTGGCCGTGATGGCCGTCCGCACCGTCATCTCGTTGCGGGTCAGGGTGCCCGTCTTGTCGGTGCAGATGACGCTGACCGCACCCAGCGTCTCCACCGCCGGCATGCGGCGGATGATCGCCTTGCGTCCGGCCATGCGGGTGACGCCGATCGCCAGGGTGATGGTCAGGATGGCGGGCAGCCCCTCCGGGATGGCCGCGACGGCGAGGCCGACGGCGGCCTGGAACATCTCCACCGCCGAATACCCGCGCAGCAGCACGCCCACGGCGAAGGTGCCCGCCCCCAGCCCCAGGATCGCCGCCGTCAGCCAGCGCCCGAAGCTGCCGATCTGCGCCATCAGCGGTGTTTCGGACTGTTCGGTCTTCGACAAAAGCGCGCCGATGCGGCCGATCTCCGTGGCGTCGCCGGTGGCGGTGACCAGCCCCTTGGCGGCACCCCGCGTCACCAGCGTGCCGGAAAAGGCGGAGGACACCCGGTCCCCCAGTGCCGCACCATGGGCCACCGGCTCCGTCGATTTGGCGACCGACAGGCTCTCCCCGGTCAGCGCCGCCTCCTGCACCTCCAGCCCCTTCACCTCGATAAGGCGCAGGTCGGCCGGCACCTTGTCGCCGGCGGCCAGCAGCACGACGTCGCCCGGCACCAGCTCCTCCGCCCGCACCGTGCGGCGTTCCCGGTCGCGCAGCACGGCGGCCTGGGGCGAAAGCATGTCCCGGATCGCGTCCAACGCCTGTTCGGCCTTGCCCTCCTGGACGAAGCCGATCAGGGCGTTGATGACGACCACCGCCAGCACGACCGCCGCGTCGACATACTCCCCGATCAGGGCCATGACGGCCGCCGCCGGGATCAGGATGGCGATCAGGGCGTTGCCGAACTGGCGCAGGAACCGCCGCAGGGCCGACACCTTCGGCGGCGGGGTCAGGCGGTTCGGCCCGTGCCGCTCCAGCCGGGCGGCCGCTTCCGGACCGCTCAGCCCCTCATGGCTGCTGTCCATGCGGCCGACCGCCTCCGCGGCGCTCAGCGCGTGCCAAGCCGGCGTGTCCGTGCCGGCTGCGTTCGTTCCGGGGGCTTTCGTCCCCGGCGGGGCGGAGGATCGGCGGGTCATGGTGTCCATGGGGAAAGGCGTGCCCGGCCGAACGGTTCGCCGCATTGATCGATCTCAAATCGGCGGTCCGGCTTCCGCCGGCGAACCCCTACCCTTCTGGGCGATGGCGCCGCGCCCGCTTTTGCTTTGACTTGGGGTGCGGACGTGTCATAAGCATCGCAACGCCTAACGGCCCAATCCTCTTGAGAACCGCGTTTCCCCGTGTTCTCCGCCGCTCCCCCCAGGGGCGACGTCGAAGGCGCTCTCCGCAGGCCGTTCCCAGCAACGTCCAGCCCTCCGGCATCAGGGTGGTCAACCCGTCCGCGCCGGTCGCCGGTCCACCTTTCCCCCCACAACGGTCGATACGCAAACCGCTCCCATGAATCTTCAGGAATTGAAGGCAAAGACCCCCGCGGAACTCCTCGCCTATGCCGAGGAACTGCAGATCGAGAACGCGGGCACCCTGCGCAAGCAGGACATGATGTTCGCGATCCTGAAGCAGCTGGCGGAGAACGACGTCCCGATCTATGGCGAGGGCGTGCTCGAGGTGCTGTCGGACGGCTTCGGCTTCCTGCGGTCGCCGGAATCGAACTACCTGCCGGGCCCCGACGACATCTACGTGTCGCCGTCCCAGGTGCGCCGCTTCGGCCTGCGCACCGGCGACACGGTGGAGGGGCAGATCCGGGCCCCCAAGGACGGGGAGCGCTACTTCGCCCTGCTCAAGGTCAACTCGATCAATTTCGACGCGCCGGAGAAGGTCCGCCACCGGATCAACTTCGACAACCTGACCCCGCTTTATCCCGACGAGCGGCTGAAGCTGGAGGTCGAGGTCGACAACACCGGCAAGAAGAAGGACATGACCACCCGGGTCATCGACCTGGTGGCCCCGCTCGGCAAGGGGCAGCGTGCCCTGATCGTGGCGCCGCCGCGCACCGGCAAGACGGTGATGCTGCAGAACATCGCCCACTCGATCGCGACCAACCATCCGGAGGTCTACCTGATCGTGCTGCTCATCGACGAGCGGCCGGAGGAGGTGACCGACATGGCCCGCTCCGTCCGGGGCGAGGTGATCAGCTCCACTTTCGACGAGCCCGCCACCCGCCACGTCCAGGTGACGGAGATGGTGCTGGAGAAGGCCAAGCGCCTGGTCGAGCACAAGCGCGACGTGGTCATCCTGCTGGACAGCATCACCCGCCTGGGCCGCGCCTACAACACGGTGGTGCCCGCCTCCGGCAAGGTGCTGACGGGCGGAGTAGACGCCAACGCCCTGCAGCGCCCGAAGCGCTTCTTCGGCGCCGCGCGCAACATCGAGGAAGGTGGTTCCCT
>JAJUIU010000147.1 GCA_029267445.1 Rhodospirillaceae bacterium | reverse complement strand
GCTGTCACATCGTTGACGACGCGGGCCCCTGCGTCCAGGGCGCGGCGCATCGTCACGGCATGGCGCGTGTCGACGGAGACGACGGCCCCCGCCTTCGCCAGGGCGGCGATCACGGGCAGGATGCGGGCGGCCTCGATCTCCGGCGACACGGGCTCGGCACCCGGCCGGGTGGACTCCCCGCCCACATCCAGGATGTCCGCCCCCTCCTCCAGCAGACGCAAGCCATGGGCGATGGCGGCGTCGGCCGAGGCATGGTCCCCGCCGTCGGAGAAGCTGTCCGGCGTGACGTTGACCACGCCCATGATCAGCGGCCGGTCGAGCGGCAGGCCCGCCCAGCTCCGTCCCGAACTCCGCACCGGCATCACGGCACCTCAATGAAAAGGACCCCCGGATCGCTCCGGGGGTCCCGCACGTCACACGGATCGGTGGTCAGACGCCCGGCTGCGGCTCTGGCTCGAAGCCGCCGGTGTCCTTCGGCCCGCTGGTGGGGACGGAGGCGCGGCGGCCGCCAGCCTTCGGCGGCTCCGGCTTCGGCGCCGGGCTGGAGGGCGGGTCGGGCCGCACCACCGGCTCGCCCCGCAGCAGAGCCCGCACCTCGTCGCCGGACAGCGTCTCGAACTCGAGCAGCGCCTGGGTGATCTTCTCCAGCTCGTCGTGCTTCTCGGTCAGGATGCGGCGGGCGTGGCCCTCCGCCTCCTCGATGATCCGGCGCACCTCGGCGTCGATCATCTCGGCCGTCGCCTCGGACATGTTCTGCTGCTGGGTCACGCTGTGGCCCAGGAACACCTCCTGCTCGTTGGCGCTGTAGCGCACGCGGCCGAGCTTGTCGGACATGCCGAACTCCGTGACCATCCGGCGGGCCATGTTGGTGGCCTGCTGGATGTCGTTGCCGGCACCCGTGGTCACATACTCCTTGCCGAAGATCAGCTCCTCGGCCACACGGCCGCCGAACATCATGGCCAGCCGGCTCTCCAGCTCGATCTTGGAGAAGGCGTACTTGTCCCGCTCCGGCAGGTTCATGGTCACACCCAGCGCGCGGCCGCGCGGGATGATCGTGACCTTATGGAGCGGATCGCTTTCCGGCATGTAGAGGCCGACCAGGGCGTGGCCCGCCTCGTGATAGGCCGTGAGCTTCTTCTCCCGCTCGGTCATGACCATGGAGCGGCGCTCCGCGCCCATCATGACCTTGTCCTTGGCGGCCTCGAACTCCGCCATGGAGACGACGCGCTTGCCCGCGCGGGCCGCCAGCAGGGCCGCCTCGTTGACGAGGTTGGCGAGATCGGCGCCGGAGAAGCCCGGGGTGCCGCGCGCGATGACCTTCGGCTCCACGTCCGGCGCCAGCGGCACCTTGCGCATGTGGACCTTCAGGATCTTCTCGCGGCCCAGCACGTCGGGGTTCGGCACCACGACCTGACGGTCGAAGCGGCCGGGACGCAGCAGGGCCGGGTCCAGCACGTCCGGACGGTTGGTGGCGGCGATCAGGATCACGCCCTCGTTCGCCTCGAACCCGTCCATCTCCACCAGCAGCTGGTTCAGGGTCTGCTCGCGCTCGTCGTTGCCGCCACCCAGGCCGGCGCCGCGAT
This sequence comes from Rhodospirillaceae bacterium, assembly GCA_029267445.1. GTDB lineage: Bacteria > Pseudomonadota > Alphaproteobacteria > Azospirillales > Azospirillaceae > JAJUIU01. The sequence continues at coordinate 2,673 of JAJUIU010000147.1, read as the reverse complement.
GGCGGCCGACCGCGTCGATCTCGTCGATGAAGATGATGCAGGGGGCGTTCTTCTTGCCCTGCTCGAACATGTCGCGGACGCGGCTGGCACCGACACCGACGAACATCTCCACGAAGTCGGAGCCCGAGATCGTGAAGAAGGGCACGTTCGCCTCGCCCGCCACGGCGCGGGCGGTCAGCGTCTTGCCGGTGCCCGGCGGGCCGACCAGCAGCACGCCCTTCGGGATCTTGCCGCCCAGGCGCTGGAACTTCTGCGGGTCCTTCAGGAACTCGACGACCTCCTCCAGCTCCTGCTTGGCCTCGTCGATGCCGGCGACGTCGTCGAAGGTGACGCGGCCGACCTTCTCCGTCAGCAGGCGGGCGCGGCTCTTGCCGAAGCCCATGGCCTTGCCGCCGCCGGACTGCATCTGGCGCATGAAGAAGATCCAGACGCCGATCAGCAGCAGCATCGGGAACCAGGAGAGCAGGATGCTCAGCAGGCTGGGCACATTGCTGTCGTCAGGCACGGCGCTGATGCGGACGTTCCGCTCCGCCAGCCGGTCGACCAGGTTGGCGTCCGGCGGCAGGTACGTCGTGAAGCTGCGTCCGTCGCTGAAATGGCCGGAGACCTGGTTGCCCTTGATGGTCACGTCGGCGACGCTGCCGCGCTCCACCTCGTTCAGCAGTTCGCTGAACGGGATGCTCTGCTGCGGCACGCGGGTGGAGGACGTCTGGAACAGGTTGAACAGGGCCACGAGCAGCAGCCCGATGATGATCCAGAGCGCCAGGTTCTTGCCGAAGTTGTTCACGTCGTCAGCCTTTCCTCGACCGTCCCGGCGGCCGGCGCGCCCCGCCGGATGACCGGGGCCGGGTCGCCTTCCGCCCGTCGGGCGCAATCACAGCTCCACGAAGGGAAGCTTCCCATTAGATAATGTCCCGCCCCTCTTAGACAACAGAGAAGCGCGGACCCGCCGCAGGTTCCGCCGGCGCGAACCATGCGCGGCAATGTAGGTCGCCATCCGCCAAGGCCCCAATACCCAGATGGGGTAGCGCCAGAAGGGCGCCGTTCCGCCGCAGCGCGGGCAGCGTCCGCCCCACGGCCGCGGGAAGGGCCGGCACGGCCGCGTCCTTCAGCCGCGCCCAGCCTTCGGCGCCCAGCGCCCCCACCTCCGCAGGCCCGGCGCCCGTCCATGCGACCACGAACCGCCCGTCCCAGCGCACGGTTCCACCGCCCTGAATTGTCACGGGCGGGGCCACCGCCGACGGCTCCCGCATGACGCGCCAGCCGGTGGCGGTGGGGGCGATGACGCAGCCGGCGAGTGTGCGCGCGCCGAAGGCGGAACCGCCGCGGAGGGCGGCCAGCAGCCGCTCCAGCCGCTCCAGCCGGGGCGGATATGCGGCCCCACCGACCGCCATGCAGCAGCGGGCGAGGATGCGGGCGGCCACCACCGGCTCCGTCGCGCGCAGGGCGGCGGCGTCCAGGGCGATCCAGCCCTCCGGGTGGAACGCCGCGTGGCGGGCCAGCGCGGCGGCGGCCCCGTCGTCCAGCGCTGCGCGGGCCCGTCCGGCTTCGGTCGTGGAGACGGGGCCCATCTCGCCGGCCGCCTCGAGCCGCAGGCGCGCGCGGGCGAAACGGGGGTCGCGGTTGCCGGGATCGGTGATCCAGTCCTGCCCCCGCAACCTGCAGGTCGCCTCCATCGCCGCCTTCGGCAGGTCCAGCAGCGGGCGCAGAAGCCGCACCCGCTCCAGCTCCCGCACGGCGGGCATGCCGGCGAGGCCGTCCGGCCCGCTGCCCCGACCGGCCCGCAGGATCGCCGTCTCCCGCTGGTCGTCCGCGTGGTGGGCGAGCAGCAGATGAAGGACGCCGTGGGCGGCGCACCACCCCTCCAGCAGGGCGTGGCGGGCGATGCGCGCGGCCTCCTGCACGCCGGTCGCGGGCTTCGGCCCCTCCCAGCGCAGCAGGACATGCGCGATGCCCCGCGCCGCCAGCCAGCGGCCGACCGTCGCGGCCTCGGCAGCACTTTCCGGCCGCAGCCCATGGTCGACGGTCAGCGCGGTCACGCGCCCGCCCCGGCCGCGCGCCCATTCGTCGGCGAGCAGCGCCAGTGCCATGCTGTCCGGCCCGCCGGACACGCCGACGGCGAGGAGGGGGTTGCGTTCGAACGGGCCCAGCCGGTCGAGGCGGGCGGCGAAGGCGGCGGGCCCAAGTGGCTCCGCCGGGACTGCGGCGGTCAGCGGCACTTCAGTCGGTTCTTCTCCATGTCCGCCCGCCGCTTGATCGTGGCCTGGGCGTCCCGATACTCGGTCTCCAGCGTGCTCAGCGCGATGCAGGCGTCCTCGCGGGCGTTGATGGCGCCCAGCGACATGGCGAGCTTCAGCAGGCTGTCCGGCGCCTTGGAGCTTTTCGGGTACTTCTGGTAGCCCTCGGCGAAGGCGACCGCCGCCTCCTTGAACTTGTTCCGCACATAGAGCGTCTCGCCCAGCCAGTACTGGGCGTTGGCCGACAGCGAATGGTTCGGGTGCTGCTTCAGGAACTGGGCGAAGGCCTGCTCGGCCCCCGCATAGTCCGCCATGCGGATCAGATTGAAGGCGAAATCGTACTGTTCCTGGGCGCTGCCCGTCGGAAGCTGCGCCGGCGGGGCGGCGGGCTCCGGCTGCGGCGCGGCACCGGCCGGGTTCGCGGCGACCTGGCCGC
>JAJUIU010000004.1 GCA_029267445.1 Rhodospirillaceae bacterium | reverse complement strand
GGGCCGGCCGCCTGCGCGGGCCTGGCCGCCACCTCGTCCACCCGGATGGACAGGGCCGCCAGCGCGCTCTCCAGCGCCGCCAGCCGGGCCGGATCGGGCCCACCGGGCCGCGCCTGCAGGGCGGTGACATCGGCGCGCAGCCGGTCCAGCTCCGCCGTGATTGGCGACAGGTCCACAGGGTCCGAAGGCGCAGAGGCGTCGGGGATCGCGATCTCCCGCCGTTCGATCACCTCCACCTTCGACCGCAGGTCGGCGAGGGCGGCACTGGTGTCGGGCGGCTGCGGGCGATCCGCCAGCGCCGACACCTGCCCGCGCAGGGTGGCGAGATCGGACTTCAGCGCCGCGTTCTCCGCCACCAGTGCTGCAATGCGCGGATCGGGCGGTGGTCCGGACTGGGCCTGCTGACCCCGCAGGGTGTTCAGGCCACCGGGCTGGACCAGATTGAAGACGGCGATGCCGAGGGCCACCACACCCACCAGCAGGGCGGCCGCCGCCACGCCGCCGCCCCGGCGGGGCGGCTCCGTCACCGGGGCCGACAGCGCATCGTACATGGGGCGTACGGGCTCGGCCCCGGCCTGTGCGTCCGGTGCCGCGGTCGGCGGCGCCGGGGTGTGGTCCGGCTCCTCCGCCGCGGGTGAGCTGGCGCGGTCCAGGTCCTCCGGCGTCAGGTCGACGCCATGGCTCACGGCCGCGGTGAGGATCTCCGCCCGGCGGCTGGCCGGAATCGCGCCACGCTTCTTCCAGCCCTGCACGGTGGTGACGGGCACGCCAACCTTGGTCGCCATCGGCCTGATTCCGCCGAACTTCTCCAGCACGGTTTCCGTGTGCCGCGCGCGGGAGGCCGCCTCGCCGCCGGGTTCCGCTGCCGGATCGTCCATGGTCATTGGCGCGCGTCCTCAGTCTTTCGCGGGCGGCAGCAGGGCCAGCAGCGCCCCGGCGTCCGGTTTGCCGGCCGACCGCACCGCCTTCCAGTCCGGACCGGCCACCGCCTTCGTCACGGCCGGGCTGAGACACAGCGCCTCGACCCGTGCGAGCCAGCCGTCGGCGCCGGGATCCCTTTCGAGCAGGCTAACAAACGTACGCGCGGTACGGGGAGAGAAAAACAGCACGTACGCCATGCCGCCCGCGCGCAGCGCCGCCAGCGTCTCCGGCGCCAGCGCTCCGGCCGGCACGGCCTCGTACCCCACGATTCGCGTGACCCGGTAGCCGCGCGGCCCCAGCAGGGCCGCCAGATCGACCGCCACCTCCCGCCCGCTGACATGCAGCAGCCGACCCTTCGCCGGGTCGATCGCCAGGGCGATCAGGGCGGCGAGGTCGGCGGCGTTGCCGCCCGCGTCCTCCACCGCCGCGAAGCCGGCCTGCCGGGCCGCCTCCGCCGTGCGGGTGCCCACGGCAAAGAGGGGCAGGTCGCGCCGGCCGGTGCGCGCGGCGATCGAGCGGACGCCGTTCACGCTGGTGGCCAGCAGCGCCTGGACCGACCGGAGGTCGAGCGGCGGCCCCGCCACGGGGCGCACGGTCAGCATGGGGTCGATCAGGGGCGTGTGGCCGAGCGCCGAGACGGCGGCGGCCGTGCGCTCAGCCTCGGGATACGGGCGGGTGATCAGGACGCCCGCCACCGGACCCTCAGACCACCGGGCCGGCGTACGCCTCGGCGAAGAAGCCGGGTGGAAGCTTGGCCTTCAGCTCCTCGCCCGCGTCCGCACCCAGCGCAAGGGCGTCCTTGGCCGGGCCCTTGCGGCTGGTGGCGTACCACTCGCCCCCGTCGGGGCGGATCACCAGGGCCTGGAGATCGATCCCCTCCGGGGTCAGCCGGGCCAGGGCCGCGATGGGCGTGCGGCAGGACCCGTCGAGGGCCGCCAGCACGCCGCGCTCCGCCGTCACACGGGTCCAGGTGTCGGCGCAGTTCAGGGCCGCGATGTAGCGGTTGGTGCGCTCGTCCGCCGCCCGCGTCTCGATCCCGATGGCGCCCTGGGCGACGGCGGGCAGCATCTCCTCCGGCTCCAAGGCACTCGTCGCCTTCTCCGTCAGGCCCAGGCGGTTCAGGCCGGCCATGGCCAGTAGCGTGGCATCGACCGTGCCGGCCTCCAGCTTGGACAGGCGGGTCTGCACGTTGCCGCGCAGGGGCACCACCGTCAGGTCCGGGCGGCGCATCAGGACCTGGGCCTGCCGGCGCAGGCTGGCCGTGCCAACCACGCTGCCGGCCGGCAGCTCGCCCAGGCCGCAGCCCTGGCGGCAGAACCAGGCGTCGCGCACATCCTCCCGCGGCAGCAGTGCGGTGAGCTGCAGGCCCGGCGGAAACCAGGTCGGCACGTCCTTCATGCTGTGGACGGCCAGGTCGACCGTACCGGCCAGCAGCGCCTCCTCCAGCTCCTTGGTGAACAGGCCCTTGCCGCCCGCCTCCGACAGGGTGCGGTCCAGGATGTTGTCACCCGTGGTCTTGATGACGACGATCTCCACGGCACCGGGTCCGGCCAGATCGGGCCAGGCGGCGGCCAGCCGGTCGCGGGTCTCGTGGGCCTGGGCCAGGGCGAGCGGGCTGCCGCGCGTGCCGATGCGGAGAAGCGGTGTCGTCATGACAGCCCTATTAGCCGGGAATGGCCGTCCGGGGAAGTGGTCCCTTGTTTCGCGCCGGCCACGACCCTAGGTTCCGCCACGATGAATACTTCCCCCGACGTCATCCTGGGCATCGAGACGAGCTGCGACGAGACCGCCGCGGCGGTGGTTTCGGCCGATCCGGGCGCCGACTCCGGCCGGGTGCTGTCCAACGTGGTGCTGAGCCAGCTCGACGACCACGCGCCCTATGGCGGGGTGGTGCCGGAGATCGCGGCGCGGGCGCATCTGAAGCATCTGGACGGCCTTGTCCGCCGGGCCCTGGCGGAGGCGGGGGTGGTGCTGCGCGACCTGTCCGGGATCGCCGCCACGGCCGGGCCGGGCCTGATCGGCGGCGTGATGGTCGGCGTGATGACGGCCAAGGCCATGGCAGCCGTCACCGGCAAGCCCTTCCTGGCCGTCAACCATCTGGAGGGGCACGCGCTGACGGCGCGGCTGACCGACGGCGTTGCATTCCCCTACCTGCTGCTGCTCGTCTCCGGCGGGCACTGCCAGCTCCTGGCGGTGGAGGGGGTGGGGCGCTACCGGCGCCTGGGCACCACCATCGACGACGCGGTGGGGGAGGCGTTCGACAAGGCGGCCAAGCTGCTGGGCCTGGGCTATCCCGGCGGGCCGCTGATGGAGAAGGCGGCGGCCCAGGGCACGAACAACGACCGGTTCGAGCTGCCCGCCCCGATGAAGGGCCGCCCCGGCTGCGACTTCAGCTTCTCCGGCCTGAAGACGGCGGTGCGCCGCCATGTGGAGACACTGGGCGGCAGCCCCGGCCCGCAGGATGTGGCGGACATCGCGCTGAGCTTCCACCGCGCGGTGGGGGACAGCCTGGTCGACCGCGTAGCCCGCGCCATGACCCTGTTCCGGGATGCGCATCCGGACGGGGCGACCCTGGTGGTCGCGGGCGGCGTGGCGGCGAACAAGGTGCTGCGCGCCCGCCTGTCCGACCTGTGCGACCGGCGGGGCTTCAGGTTCGTGGCGCCGCCGCTGGCGCTGTGCACCGACAACGCGGCCATGATCGCCTGGGCCGGGCTGGAGCGGCTGCGCCTCGGCCTCGTGGACGATCTGGACTTCGCCCCCCGGCCGCGCTGGCCGCTGGACCCGCACGCGGCCGCCGTCCCCTTCGCGGGCGTCAAGGCTTAGGATCGGATGCGGCGGGGGAGGAGGCGGTGCGGGTGATGCTGTGGATCGGGCTCGGGCTGCTGGTGCTGGTGGCGGGCCTCGCCGTCTGGGCCTGGACTCCGGACCGGCCGCGGGCGGAGCTGGAGGCCAAGTATCTGCGCGGGCCGCAGGATTACGTCACCGTCGACGGGATGCGCTTGCATGTGCGCGACGACGGCCCGCGCGACGCGCCCGCCATCGTGCTGATCCACGGGTTCGGCGCCACCCTGCACACCTGGGAGCCCTGGGCCGAAGACTTGTCCAGGGATCACCGGGTCATTCGATTCGACCTCCCCGGCCATGGCTTCAGCGACCCGATGCCGGACGGGAACTACCGCGTGGTGCCGACGGTCGGCCTCGTCACCCGGCTGATGGATGCGCTGGGCGTGGTGCGGGCGACCGTCGTCGGCAATTCGCTGGGTGGGGAGGTGGCGTGGCGCATGGCGGTGGAGACGCCGGACCGTGTCGAGCGGCTGGTGCTGATCGCACCCTCGGGCTTCCTGTCGCCGGGGCAGGAGTACGGGGAGCCGCTGAAGATCCCCGGCTGGCTGTCCATCATCGAGCATCTGCTGCCGCGCGTGCTGATCGCCCAGAGCCTGCGCAGCTACTACGGGGAGCCGTCCCGCCTGACCGAGGCGACGGTGGACCGCTACTGGGACATGCTGCGGGTTCCGGGGGTGCGGGCGGCCCTGGTCAGCCGCATGGGCCAGTTCATCGTGGAGGACCCGCACCCGCTGCTGCCCCGCATCCGGGTGCCGACCCTGCTGATGTGGGGGGAGCGGGACATCGTCATCCCCTATTCCGGCGCCCCCGCCTTCGCCAAGCTGATCCCCGACGTGCGCCAGGTCTCCTACGCCGATGTCGGCCACATGCCGATGGAGGAGGTGCCGGAGCGGAGCCTGAAGGACCTGCGCGCGTTCCTGGCGGAGACCGGCGGCTGAGAGGTGGCGGGCCTTGGCGAAGCGCCCCCATGCCGTCATACTGGCGTCGGACATGGAGATGGGCGTCATGGGCATCGTGCTGCCGCGGGACACGCAAGCCAAGGCCGCCAAGATGGCGAGCGATCGGGGCTTCGCGTCGGTGGAGGATTATCTCGCCCATCTTGTCGCCCGTGACGCCGTCCTGGGTGACGAGCCATCGCCCGCCCTCGAGGCGGAGCTGATCGCCGGCCTCGAACAGGATGAACCCGTGCCGGTCGATCTGGACGCGATCCGCCGCGAGGCGCGGTCGCGGGTGCTGGCACGCCGGTCGACGGACAGCCCCGACCGCTGATGGCCATCGTCGCGCAGTCGCGGCGTGCACGGGCGGATCTGCTCAGGATCTACGAGTATCTGTACGAGGCCGATCCCCGCGCTGCGGACAGGTTCCTAGACGGTGTCGGGACGGCCCTGGACCTCATCGCGAGGCATCCCGCGATCGGATCGCCGAGGCTCTGGCGATCTCCGGCGCTGGTCGGCGTGCGGGCATGGCCCGTCCCCGGCTTTCCGAAGTTCATCCTCTTCTACCGCCAGGACCGCCTTGACCGGATCGTCCTGATCCGCGTCCTGCATGGCGCCGCAATGCCGGAGGGTCCGCTACGGACCCCCTGACAACGATAGACGGCCAACGAGAGTTGACGGCGGCCCCGCCCAAGGCGCACGATGCGCATGGTTTGCCGGGAGATATGCGCATGATGAAGCGGGCGGTGAACCTGTCGCTGTCGGCCGACGTGGTGGCGAAGGCGCGGGATCGCGGCCTGAACCTTTCCGAGCTGGCGGAGCAGGCCATCCGGAAGGAGATCGCGCGGCTGGACCGCGCTGACGTCCAGGCCCGCATGGACCGGACGGCGGACATCTGGAACGCCTACCACGAACAGGGCCCGACTCCGGCCGACGAGTACTCTGTCCTCTGATGGCGCAGTTCGACGTCCACCTGAACCAGGGTGCTTCGCGGGCGCGCTATCCCTACCTGCTGTCGGTGCAGTGCGGCATGCTGCGTCGGCTGAAGCGGCGCGTGGTGATTCCCCTCGTGCCGCCGCCCCCCGCCGGCGGGGAGCCGGACCCGATGCTGAACCCGGTTCTGATGGTCGAGGGTCGGCAGGTACTGCTGTCCACGCAGGACATCACCAACATTCCCGTCGAGGCGTTGGGGCCTGTGGTCGCCAACCTGCGGCACGATGCGGAAACCATCATCGGCGCCATCGACTGGTTGCTGAACCAGGGGTATGGCTGAGGGAACAACGGGAAGGGCGGGGAACGGGGGCATGGAGACGATCGGCGTCATCGGGGCGGGGGCCTGGGGGACGGCACTGGCCATGGCTGCGGCGCGGGCCGGGCGGCGGGTCCTGCTGCAGGCGCGGGAGCCGGAGGTGGTGGCCGCCGTCAAGCAGCGTCGCGAGAACAGCGTGTTCCTGCCCGGCCATCCGCTGGACCCGGCGATCGTCGCGACGGGCGAGATCGGGGAGGCCGCCCGGGCGGACGCCGTGCTGCTGGTCACGCCGGCGCAGCATGTGCGCGCCGCCTGCCGCACGCTGAAGCCGCATCTGCGGCCCGGCGCGCCGGTCGTGATCTGCGCCAAGGGGATCGAACTCGACACCGGCTGCCTGATGACGGAGGCGGCGGCGGCGGAGCTGCCCGGCGCCACCCTCGCCGTGCTTTCCGGCCCCACCTTCGCGGCGGAAGTGGCGAAGGGTCTGCCGACAGCGGTGACGCTCGCCTGCGCCGATGCCGGGCTTGGGCGCGCCGTGGTCGACGCCATCGGCGGCCGCACTTTCCGGCCCTACCTGTCGGACGACCTGATCGGCGCCCAGGTGGGCGGGGCGGTGAAGAACGTGCTCGCCATCGCCTGCGGCGTGGTGGAGGGCCGGAAGCTCGGCGACAACGCGCGCGCCGCCCTGATCACGCGGGGCCTGGCGGAGATCGCGCGGCTGGGGCTGCGGCTCGGTGGCCGGGCGGAGACGCTGATGGGCCTCAGCGGCCTTGGCGACCTGACGCTCACCTGCTCGTCGCTGCAGTCCCGCAACATGAGCCTGGGCGCCCAGCTCGGTCAGGGCCGGCCGCTGGCCGACATCCTGGCCGAGCGCCGGTCCGTGGCCGAGGGCGTCTACACGGCCAAGGCGGTGGTGGACCTCGCGGCCCGACTGGGGGTGGAGATGCCGATCTGCGCCGCCGTGGACGCCATCCTCAACAAGGGTGCCGCGCTGGAGACGGTGATCGACGCGCTGCTGGCGCGCCCGTTCAAGGTGGAGGGGGCGTAGCTCCGCCCCCTCCCGCCATCCCTGCGCTCACTCGTTCCGGCTGTTGCCGAAGCTGCCGCCGGCCGTCGTCGTGGTCGCGCTGGAGGAGCCGGTCGTGCCGATGCTGGTCGACGGGGTCTCCCCGGTCCGGTTGGTGCGGTAGTCCTCGCCCGCCCGGCTGCCGCCGGCACTGGTTCCGAATCCCTCGCGCCCCCGGACGCGCAGATTGTTCTGCACGTGCCTGACGCCGGAGATGTCGTCGGCCAGGTCCTCGGCCCGGCGCTTGTCGGAGCGGTGGTCGACATGGCCGGTCAGGGTGACCTCCCCGTCCTTCACCGACACCTCGATGTCGCTCGCGTCCACATAGGGATCACGGGTCAGCCGGTCGTTGATGTCCTCCTCGATGCGGCTGTCGGATCGCTTGTAGTTCCGCGGTCCGCGGCCGATGTGGTGGCGGGCGCCCTCGTCGCCTTGGCGGGCATCCCGTTCCCGGCGCCGTTCGGCCTCGTCGCTGCCGAACCAGGTCGCGATCTCGTCGCCCGCACGGCTGAAGAAGCCACGGTCGTCATCGCCCTGCGCCGGGCGGCCGGACCGGTATGACCGCGGGTTGTTGTGATCCTCGTAACCCCGGCTGCCCTGGCCGTAACCGTACTGCTGGCCCATGCCGCCGCCCAGCGATCCGCTGAAGCTGCGGTAGCCCAAGCCCCGGTCGCTGAACCGGTCGGCCTGATAGGCGCTGGGGCCGCGCGGACGCTCCGAGTACTCAGTGTCCCGGTCGCCATAATGGCGCATGTCGTCGCGCATGCCGCTGGCGTAGTCGGTGCGGCTGTAATCCCGGTCGCCGAAACCGGCGCCACTGGTGCCGCTGGTGGCGCCATAGCTGCCGCTGTAGCCGTGACCGGTTTCCCGCCCGCCGCCGAAGGCGCGGTCGTCACCGGACACGCGGGGATAGCCGGCGCGCACGCGGTCCTCGTACTCCTGGATGTTGCGCGGGGTCTGCGACATGTCGGCCTGACGAACCTGCTCGTGCCGCCGGTCGCGGATGTCGGCGGCCTCGCGGTCGCCCATGCGCTCCTCGCGGCTGGTGTCGCGGCGACGATCCTCGTAGTTGGACATGGTGGGGTCCTCCCGAAGGGTCTGGGATTGGTTTGGCAGGGCGATTCAACAGGGGACGGCGCCTTGCCGTTCCGAAGGAGGGCGCCGGCGCGGCCCCTCTTTATCCGGAGGGGCAGGCGCGATAGTGTCCGCCGGCAACCGACGGGAGACCCCTCATGCCCTTCGTGCTGGAGTGCCTGGACAAGCCGGGCAGCCTCGACCTGCGCCTCGCCAACCGGCCGGCCCACCTCGCGTACGTGGAGGCGCAGGCGGGCAGGGTGCTGCTGGCCGGGCCGTTCCTTGGAGACGACGGCAAGCCGGTCGGCAGTCTGCTGGTGATGGATTTCGCCACGCGGGAGGAGGCGGAGCGTTTCGCGGCCGAGGACCCGTATGCCAAGGCGGGCCTGTTCGCCAGCGTCACCATCCGCCCCTGGGTCAAGGTCTTCCCGAAAAGCTGAACCGAACCGGATCGACAAGACAGAGGCGGCGCATGGCGTACTGGCTGGTGAAGTCCGAGCCCTTCAAATATTCCTGGGACCAGTTCGTGAAGGACGGCCGCACCCACTGGGACGGCGTGCGGAACCACCAGGCGTCCAACAATCTGAAGGCCATGCGCGTCGGCGACCGCGCCTTCTTCTACCATTCCAACGAGGGGCTCGCGATCGTCGGGGTGGCCGAGATCGTGAAGGAATACTACCCCGACCCCAGCGACGAGTCGGGCCGGTTCGGGATGGTGGACGTGAAGCCGGTGACACCGGTGAAGACGCCCGTCACGCTGGCCCAGATGAAGGCCGATCCCATGCTGTCGGAGATGCAGCTGATCCGCCAGTCGCGCCTGTCCGTGTGCCCTGTGTCGCCGGAGCAGTGGGCGCGGGCCTGCGACCTCGCGGGCATCAAGGCCTAGGGTGGCGGCGACCATCCTCTGCCGGCTCGACGACATTCCCGACGGGCAGGCGAGGGGCTTCGTGCTCGATCGCGGCGGGGCGGAGCTGCGCCTGTTCGTGGTCCGCCGGGGCGGGCGTGTCCATGGCTACCGCAACGCGTGCCCACATGTGGGTGTGCCGCTGGACTGGACCGAGGACCGGTTCATGACCCTGGACGGCACGCACCTGCTGTGCGGCACCCATGGCGCCCAGTTCCGGGTCGAGGACGGCTACTGCGTGCTTGGGCCCTGCAAGGGGAAAAGCCTGACACCGCTGCCGGTGCGCCTCACGCCATGCAGCGATGTCGTTCTGGATCAGGGCTGAGGCGGGCTGGCGGCCGCCTTGAAGTCGGCGGTCGCGGTCACCATCCGCCGGGCGGCGACGGCCACTTCCAGCGCCGCCTCCTGCTGGCCCAGCCGGCCGCGCGGAAGGGCCTTCAGCACGGCGTCGATGGTGGTCAGGCTGGTCCGGTTTGCGAGGGCGCACATCCGGTCGACCTGCTCCTCCAGCGGGAACCCCTTCGGCACGTCCTGGCCGCCATCCACCGTCATCGCCCGATCCGCGCTGTCAATCCGAACGGGTCGGCGCAGGGCCGACAGGATGGAACGTTTACCACGTTCGGGCGCCCGCCGCATCCTTTCGGACAGGGCGCGGTCGCCCGTGGCGCTGGTTGAGGTGGATCAAGGCGGCGGACCGCGCGCCCCCTAAGGTGCGGGAACCGCACTCCCGCCCGTCATTTCGGGGTGGAGCCCGGCGCGATGGGTACGGATGTTGCGATGCGGGGCCGCTGCGACTTGTGGAATTGCGCAGGGGGGTGGATAATCGGCTGAAAACATCGGCTTACGGTCCGTGCGGTCTATCGCCCGGATACCGGGGTGAACCGAGAGAAGCGGGGGAATCGCAGTCCATGAGCAACAATCTCTTTCCCGTGCCCGAGCAGATCGCCCGCGACGCCTGGGTGGATGCGGCCAAGTATCAGCGCATGTACGACCAGTCGATCGCCGATCCGGAGGCCTTCTGGGCCGAGCACGGCAAGCGCATCCACTGGTTCAAACCCTTCACCAAGGTGAAGAACACCTCGTACGAGGGCGATGTCAGCATCAGGTGGTACGAGGACGGCACCACGAACGTCGCCTACAACTGCGTGGACAGGCACCTCGCCACCCGCGCCGACCAGACCGCCATCATCTGGGAGGGCGACAGCCCGGAGGAGCACCGGCACATCTCCTACGCCGAGCTGCACCAGAATGTCTGCCGGCTGGCGAACGTGATGAAGCGGCACGGCGTCAAGAAGGGCGACCGGGTCACGATCTACCTGCCGATGATCCCGGAGGCCGCCTACGCCATGCTGGCCTGCGCCCGGATCGGCGCCATCCACTCCATCGTCTTCGGCGGCTTCTCCCCCGACAGCCTGAAGGACCGTGTCGTCGACTGCGACAGCACCTTCCTGATCACGGCGGACGAGGGGCTGCGCGGCGGGCGCAAGGTGCCGCTGAAGGCCAATGTCGACACCGCGCTGAAGTCGGCGCCCACGGTGAAGTCGGTTCTGGTGGTGCGCCGCACCGGCGGCTCCGTCGCCTGGACCGACGGGCGCGACCACTGGTACGACGAGGAGATGGCCAAGGTCTCCTCCGACTGCCCGCCGGAGGAGATGAACGCGGAGGATCCGCTGTTCATCCTCTACACCTCGGGCTCGACCGGGAAGCCCAAGGGCGTGCTGCACACCACGGGCGGCTATCTGGTCTACGCCGCCATGACGCACCAGTACGTCTTCGACTACCATGACGGCGAGATCTACTGGTGCACGGCCGACGTGGGCTGGGTCACCGGCCACAGCTACATCGTTTACGGACCGCTGGCGAACGGTGCCACGACCCTGATGTTCGAGGGCATCCCGAACTATCCGGACGTCAGCCGCTTCTGGCAGGTCATCGACAAGCACAAGGTCAACATCTTCTACACCGCCCCCACCGCCATCCGCGCCCTGATGCGCGAGGGGGAGGGGCCGGTGAAGCGCACCAGCCGCAAGACGCTGCGCGTGCTGGGCTCGGTGGGCGAGCCGATCAATCCGGAAGCCTGGCTCTGGTACTACAACGTCGTCGGCGACGGGCGCTGCCCCATCGTGGACACGTGGTGGCAGACCGAGACGGGCGGCATCCTGATCACCCCACTCCCAGGCGCCATCGCGACCAAGCCGGGTTCCGCCACGCTGCCCTTCTTCGGCGTGAAGCCGGTCGTGGTCGACAACGAGGGCAACCATCTGGAGGGCGAGACGGAGGGCAACCTCTGCATCGCCGACAGCTGGCCCGGGCAGATGCGCACGGTCTTCCGCGACCATGAGCGGTTCGTGCAGACCTACTTCAGCACCTTCAAGGGCAAGTACTTCACCGGCGACGGCTGCCGCCGGGACAAGGACGGCTACTATTGGATCACCGGCCGCGTGGACGACGTCATCAACGTCTCCGGCCACCGGCTGGGCACGGCCGAGATCGAGAGCGCGCTGGTGGCCCACGCCAAGGTGGCCGAGGCCGCCGTGGTGGGCTATCCGCACGACCTCAAGGGCCAGGGCATCTACGCCTACGTCACGCTCAACGCCGGCGAGGAGCCGTCGGAGGAGCTGCGCAAGGAGCTGGTGCAGTGGGTCCGCAAGGAGATCGGCCCGATCGCCACGCCGGACCTGATCCAGTGGGCGCCCGGCCTGCCGAAGACCCGCTCCGGCAAGATCATGCGCCGCATCCTGCGCAAGATCGCCGCCAACGAGCACGAGGCGCTGGGCGACACCTCCACGCTGGCCGATCCCGGCGTGGTGACGGAACTGGTCACGAACCGGATGAACCGGGGCTGAGTTCCCGGTCGCCCGTACCTTAACGGCCCACCCTCCGCCCGTCCCCATGGACGGGCGGGCGGTGAGCCGTTAGGTTTGCGGCGAATCGTTCGCGTCCGGCCGCCGCGGCGGCGCGGGGCGGGGACGGAACCAGAAATCTCTCCAGGGACGCACCATCCGATGCAGCTGAGCCGCCTCCTCCTCGCCGCCGCCGCCTTCGTGACCGCCGCAGCCGTCGCCCTGCCGGCCGACGCCCAGCAGCGCCAGAACCAGCGGCAGCAGCAGCCCGCGCGCAACCAGCCGGCTCCGCCCCCGGCCCCGGAGCCGCCGCCCCCGCCGCAGATGGGGCCGACCACCTTCGCCCTGGTCCATACGATCGAGAACCGCACCCAGCGCGCGGTGGAGATCGTGATCCGCATGGACGGCACGCAGGTCTTCACCGGCAAGCTGGCGGGCCTGCCGGAGCGCCCGATCGAGGGCGAGGAGCCGCCGATGATCCGCGCCGGGATGACCCTGCCGGTGGAGAAGGAGGGCACGTCCCATTTCTGGGAGGTGGTCTTCACCGTGCTGCCGGACGAGAACGCGCCCCGCAACGCCAACCAGCCCGCACCCACGCCGAAGACCTGCCGTCAGGCCTGGACGGGCCTGTTCTCCCCCGGTGCGACCCAGCCGCAGCTGCTGGCCCCGCCGCAGCAGGTGAACAAGTCCGGCCAGTGCGACTACGTGATCGCGGTGACGCCGGGCGAGGTCTACGACATCGAGGTGCAGCTCGCCGCCGTGCCGCGCTGAGGCGTCAGCCGGCGGTGCCGGCCCTGCTCATGGCTGGGTGGTCGCGGTCGTGGTGCCGCTCCCCGGCATGACGTCGAACCCGCCCGGGAAGAGCTGCTTCGTCACGTCCGCCACCAGGAAGCGGAACGAGGCCTGATCGGGCTTGAGTTCCCCCGTCATCTGGTCGGTCGCGGAGGACAGCGTCTCCTCCCCCTTGCAGAAGGCGGCGGCCACCCGCGTGGTCGTCGTCAGCTTCTCGAAGGCCGGCGGTTCGGCGTCCGGCGCGCGGTCGCCCGCCGTCGCGGCGCACAGCCCCTGCGCCTCCAGCGAATCATTGCCGTAGAACACCACGACCATGCGGTAGTCCGCACCCGCCTCGTAAAGCTCGTGCCTGGTGAAGTTCTGCTCGGGGTCGGTCAGCGGCTGCGGCAGCGCCGACAGCACGGCGCTGGCGAAGGCCTGCGGGTCCATGTCCCGGGGTGCGCCCTGGACTTCCAGCCTGAAGCCGACATCCCGCTGTTGGCCGGCCTGTTCCGCAGGCGGGCTCGTGGACGTCTGGGCGAGGGCGGCGGTCGCCAGGCACAGGATCCCGGCGGCGCTGAACAAGGCGTGACGCAAGGGACGGAACTCCGCTTTCGGGCACCGTGAAGGCAACGACAGCGGTTGCCGGGGGTTCCGACCGGCGCTGTGTCAAAGGGGGGACGGGATCGGCGGTCGGGGCTCAGAAACTCAGCAAGGGCCTGACGATCCCGGCCGTGAGGGCCGCCACCACCAGCCATGTGAGGTGCCGGCGCAGGGTCAGATACCAGGCCGGCGCCAGGCCCGCCTGCACCGCCCGCACATCGCCGTAAAGCATGCCGATGAAGCCGGCCGCCAGCAGCAGGAAGGCCGGCTGCCATGAGAAGAGGAGGTGGGCCAGCCAGGCGATGATGCTGGGCACCACGCTCCAGCCCAGCCGCTGCCACGTCATGCTCGCCGGCGGTTCCAGCGCCGGGTCGCGCACCGCCGGGGCGCCGAAGCCGCCGGTGGCGAGGCCCCAGTGCACGCCGCCAAGGAAGCTGAGGATGATGGCGCCATAGGCCACCATCCAGTCGAGCGCGCGGCCGTTCCAGTCGTAGGGCAGCACATAGCTGCCGATGGCGCAGGCGTAGAACGGGATCAGGCCGGCGAGGCCCAGCCAGACGGCGGGCCTGGGCACATCCGGGAACAGGCGATCGATCATGAAGCGGTGCCGGTGGGGCCGCCTTCCGACGGCGTGTGGTCGATGACGGGACCGGCCGCCACCTCGGTCGGGGTGGTCCGGCCGGTCCGGTGGGAAATCAGCCAGGCGCGGGCCTGTTCCTGATGCTCTGGCCGGAGATGGTCGCGCACGGCCTTGATGGCGAGCAGCAGCACCGTCGCGTCGTCCGTGTAGCCCAGCAGCGCGATGAAGTCCGGCATCGCGTCCACCGGCATGATAAAATAGGCGAGCGCCCCCATCAGCGTGGCTTTGGCCCGGAACGGCGTGCGGGGATCGGTCGCCGCGAAGAACGCGGCGATGGCCTCCTCAACGAAGGGCACCTTGGCCATGGTGTCCCGCAGCTTCAGCCAGAACCGCTCCAGCACGAGCTTGCGGTCCCGCTCCAGCTTCGCCGGGTCGACCCGCAGGGCCTCCCGGGCAGCCGTGTCCGTCGCCGTTGCGGCGTCATCGTCGCGCGTGTCGCTCATGCCGGAGATATTGGGGATCGCGGGGCGCATGACAATCCGGGGCCGCTGGTCGGCAAGGCTCAAAGGGCGACGGCTGTGGGTGGGCCGGACATGGGAAGCCGGGCCACCACCGTCGTGCCCTTGCCCGGCTCGCTGGCGATGGAGAGCGAGCCGCCGTGCATCTCCAGCAGCGATTTCGACAGGGCGAGGCCAAGGCCGGTACCTTGGTGCCGCCGGTTGAGCGCGTTGTCGATCTGCTCGAACGGGCGGCCGAGGCGCGGCAGGTCCTTGGCGGCGATGCCGATGCCGGTGTCGCTGACGGTCACCTCGAGCATGCGCCCCGCCGCCCGCGCCTGCAGGCTCACCCGCCCGCCGGCCGGCGTGAACTTCAAGGCGTTGGACAGCAGGTTCAACAGCACCTGCCGCACGGCCCGGCCGTCCGCGACGACGCGGTCCGGCAGGTCGGGGGCGAGATCGACGCGGAACTCGATGCCATGCTCCGCCGCGTTCTGGCGAAGCATGCGCATCGTGTCCTCGAACAGTCGGCGGGTCTGCACCGGGCCGAGGCGGAGCTCGTACTTGCCGGCCTCGATCTTCGACATGTCCAGGATGTCGTTGATGAGATCCAGCAGGTAGCTGCCTGCCTCGTGGATGTCGTTCGCGAAGCCGCGCAGCGCCTCGTCGGCGGGACCGGATTCCGGGCTGCGCAGGATGTCCGAGAAGCCCAGGATGGAGTTGAGCGGCGTGCGCAGCTCGTGGCTCATCGAGGACAGGAAGCGCGACTTGGTGAGGTTCGACTCCTCCGCCCTCAGCTTCTCCGCCTCGTAGCGCCGCGCGAGCTGCCGGAGCTCCTGCCGTGACGCCTCGAGCTCCGCCACGTGCCGGGCCAGCGCCTCGTCGGCCTCGTGGCGCGCGGAGATGTCGACCACCATGCCGAGCGCGCCGTCGAAGCTTCCGTCCTCGGCCAGGATCGGGGAGCTGGAGACCAGCAGCCAGCTCCGCCCGCCATCGGTGCGCGTCAGCTGCAGCTCGTACTGCTCGCTGATGCCGCGCGCCCGGTTGGCCTGCTTGCGCCGCAGGATCTCGGCCGTTTCCGGGTCGACGAACTCGTACATCGGGCGCCCGACCATCGCCTCGGCCGGATGCCCCACCAATTCCGTCATGCGCTGATTGACGAAGCGGACGATGCCGTTCCGGTCGTTGACGAGGATGCCCTCCTGCGCCGTCTCGATGATCGTGCGGTAGCGCTCCTCGCTGGCGCGCAGGGCCGCCTCGATCTCGCGCCGTTCATGGATGTCCGAGACGGACCCGATGATGCCCACCGGATGCCCCTCGCCATCCCGCAGCACGGCGGCCAGGACGCTGACCCAGCGGCCCCGCACCCGCACCTCGTACTCCAGCCGGTCCCGTTCGACCTCGCCCCGGGCGATGGCGTTGGCGACGATCGGCAGGTCCTCCGCGTCCACGCAGGCATGCCACCCGGTCCCGGCCATCTCCTCCGGCGTCATGCCGCACAGCTCGGACAGCTTCGGATTGGCGTAGCTGAGATTGCCGTGCAGGTCGGTCTGGAAGATGCCGGTGGGGGAGGACTCCGCCAGGATGCGGAAACGTCTTTCGCTCTCCGACAGGCGGCGCTCGTTGTGCTTCTCGGCGGTGATCTCCGTGCGCAGGCTCACGGTCCAGCCATCGGGGGTCCGCGTTTCGCGCAGGCGCAGCCAGCGGCCGTTGCTCAGCCGGTATTCGAAGGTTTGTCCAGGGGCCATCAGCCGCGCCCGGCGCTCCTCCCACCAGGCCTGCTCGTTGCCGATCGCCTCCGCGAACAGGCGCAGCTCCAGCGCCTTGGCGGCGATCTCGTCGAAGGTGACGCCGGGCCGCAGCCACGGCTCCAGTTCCGGGTAGAACTCGCGGAAGCGGCGGTTCGCCAGGGCGAGCTTGCCGTCCGGGTCGATCAGCAGGAATCCGTCGGAAATGGTCTCGATCGCATCGCGGAGATAGCCGTCGGCGGGGTCGTCGGCCAGGCGGCGGGACACGACCCCCATCCAGCGCGTGCCGTCGGCCTCCGCCAGCAGCGGCGCCCCCGTCATCTCGATCTCATAGGGGCGGCCGCCGCGCGGCACGACCAGGGCCGCCATGCGGAAGGGCTCGCCGCGCAGAAGCAGTTGGCGCAGGCGCGTCAGCCCCTCGTCATTGTCCAGGACCCGCGCCAGACCGTCCAGCGGGCCGGGCACCGCCTCGGCCGGCAGGCCGGTCCGGACCAGCGCCATCGCGTTGGCGAAGGCGATGGTCACCCGCGGTTCGGCCACTGTCGGCGGGGCGACCCTGACCAGCAGGGTGGAATCCCGCGACAGGTTGAGGAGTCCGGTGAGAAGGGACGGGGGGATGCCGCCGGAATCGTTGGCGGCACTGCTTTGCGGACGCTCGCGTTCGCGCTCCAGGGGCGCGGGACTCTCGATCATTCAGAGAAGCTAATGCGCCCGTGGTGGTGCGGCAAGCCCGGCCGGTCAGGGACGAGGCATCCGGGTCACCCGGAAGAGGAGTGCTTCTCGGCGTCCTTGCGGTCCTTCTCGATCTCGTCGGCCACGCCGCGCGCGGCCTCCGGATCCATGGATTTCGCCTTCTCGGCCAGGGTGCGGGCCTTCTCCGCGTCGCCCTTCATGGCGGTCTCCACCGCCTTCTCGGCCAAGTCCTTGGCCTTGTCGCCGCCTTCCGGCGGATCGCGCCGCTCGGCCATGCCGTTCTCCCCCGCGCTGGTTCCAGTCGCCTCAAGAACCGGTGCGGCGCGGGGGAGTTCCCGGTGGAACCGTTACAGCCCCAGTTCCTTCAGCAGGTGGTCCGCCCGATAGACGCTGCGCAGCGCCTCCGTCATGCCGCGCACGTCCACGATGACGGTGCGGTTGCGCCGCGGGTCGTAGCCGTAGTCGCCGGCGAGGCTGTGGATGTTCCCGTCGAACACGAGCCCGACCACCCGCCCCTCGCGGTCGATGGCCGGGGAGCCGGAGTTGCCGCCGATCACGTCGTTGGTCGTCACCGCGTTGAAGGGGACCGACATGGCCACGCGGTCGCGGGCCGCCTCCCAGGTCGGCGGAAGGTCGAAGGGCGGGGCGCCCGTGTCGCGGGCGTACAGCCCCGCGAAGGTGGTGAAGGGGTCGACCTTGGTGCCGTCCGGCTCCTCCCAGCCCTTCACGGCCCCGTAGGAGAGGCGTAGCGAGAAGGTGGCGTCCGGGTAGATGTTATCGCCATAGAGCGCGAAGCGGGCGCGGGCGATGCGGGACTGCGCCTCCTCCACGACGCTGTCGACCTCCTCCTCCATCCGCTTGCGGACGGCGCGGGCCTCCGGATCGACCAGTTTCGCCAGCGCGATCATCGGGTCGGTGGAGGCGTCGACCGCCTTCCTGCCGCCCTCGTACAGCGCCATGCGGTATTCCGGCTCGTCCAGGCGGGTGTTGCGGACCAGCTCCTCCGCCGCCTGCAACGGGCTGCGCTTGCCCAGCACCTGCCGCACCAGCGCGTTGTCGGGCCCGAACTGCTCGCGCAGCTTCTCCAGCCCGAAGGAGAGCGTGGCGATCTCCAGGCTCTCATGCACCGGTGCGGGATTGGCCAGCCGCTGCTTCAGCGCGGGCAGGCGCGCCTCCCCGTACTCGCGCAGCCGCTGCGCGTTGGGCTTCTCCCGCTCCTCCGCCGCGCGGACGAGCTGGCGCGCATAGCGGAACAGGTCGCTGTTGAAGCCGCGCCCGGTCTCCAGCATCACGCTGCGCGGCCAGATGGCCCGGTAGGTCCTCGACGCCGCCTCGATCCGGTCATAGGCGTCGCCGACCATGGCGCGCAGCTTCGGGTCGGCGGCGATGGCGCCGCGCAACTCCTCCTCCGACTCGACCTTGGTGCGGAAGAATTCGGGATCGCTCAGCGCCTGCGCCCGGCCGCGCCAGACCTTAAGGCCGTTCTCGATACCCTGCAGGAGCTCGGCGGAGATGCGCTCCTCCTCAGCACCCCGGCGGCCGAACTCGATCAGGCGGCCGCGCAGCTCCGACAGGTAGATGTTGTTGGTCGGCGCCACGATGTCGCGCGTGGCCCCAAGCTCCGCGATCGTGTCCAGCCGGTTGGTGGCGCCGGGGTGGCCCGTGACGAAGACGAGGTCGCCGGCATCGGCTCCCCGCTTGGACCAGGTGAAGTGCTGCGGGCTGGAAATCGGCTTGCCGTCGGCGCCGTAGACCCGCAGCAGCGCCATGTCCAGGCAGTAGCGGGGGAAGTTGAAGTTGTCCGGATCGCCGCCGAAGGCGCCGATGGCGGACTCCGGCGCGAAGGCGAGCCGCACATCCTGGTAACGCGCATAGCGGTACAGGTGGTAGCGCCCGCCCTGGTAGAGCGTGACCACGTCGCAGCGGACGGAAGCGTCGCCGCCCGAGCAGTTCTTCTCGATCTCGGCCGTGGCCGCCCGGCGCGCCTCGTTGAACGCCGCCCCGGTCTTGCCCGCCGTCGCCTTCTCCACATCCGTTGTCACGTCGGTGATGGACTGGAGCTGGTTGATCTCCATGCCCGCGCAGCGCCGCTCCCCGTCCCGCTTCGGCGCCAGGAACCCGTTCCGCATCAGGTCGTTCTCGGCCGTCGACAGCTCGGACAGGCAGTCGGTGATGCAGTGGTGGTTCGTCATCACCAGCCCGTCGGGCGAGACGAAGCTGCCGGAGCAGCCACCGGCCAGCCGGACCGAGGCGCGCTGGACCTTGTCGATCCAGGCCGGATCGGGCGTGAAACCGTAGGCCTTCTGAATAGCCGCCTTCGGTAGGTTGTCCAGCGTCCACATGCCCTCGTCCGCGCGCGCGGATCCGACCGGGAGGAAGGCGGCGGACAGCGAGGCCGCCACGGCCGCCGCGAGCGTCGTGTGGAAGTTCAGGCGAGGCAAGGTGATCTCCGTTCAGACATGATCATGGATGGATTCAGGGGCGGCTGGTGTTGGCCGCGCGGGCGCGCGTGAAGTCCTCCAGCGCCTGGCCCATCTCGGTCAGCAACTGGACCACGGCGGGGTCGGCCTTGGCGGTGGCCCAGACCTTTCCAAGCTTCGCGTAGGGAGCGAACGGGTCCAGCCGGCCGAAGGCGGGAAGGAACCGCTCCAGATAGAAGCAGGCGGGGACGAGCGCGCAATCGGCCAGCGTCATCGCCGGGCCCAGCGACCAGGGGCCCGTCAGAAAAGTCTCCAACCCCGTCAGGCCGCGCGTCAGCTCGGCCATGTGCTTGTCGGCCACGGAGGCATCGCGGGTGGCGGGGTTCATCTGGCCGACGAGGCCCTGCAGCGGCGGCAGGACGTAAAGGTCCACCGCCCGGCTGATCGTCCGGCTGCGCGCACGGCCCGGCGCGTCGGCGGGAAGAAGCGGCGGCTGGGGATGCGTATCCTCCAGATACTCGCAGATCACCTCGGATTCGATGACGCGGTTCGCCCCGTCGACCAATGCGGGCATCTTCCCATAGGGGTTGATCGCCAGATACTCCGGCGACTTCAGCCCGGTCCCCGGGGCCGGCAGCAGGGCGATCTCCAGCCCCTTGCGCCGGGCGGCCAGCAACACCCGCGCCACATAGGGCGACAGTGCGGCACCGTAGAGCTTCATGGCTTGCCCCAGTCTCGATTCGACGCGCGGGCTTTACTTAGCGGGGAAGCGGCGCTGCGGGTAGTCCCATTGATGTTCCAACCTGTAACCGGCGACGCGCCGCCGGTTGGCAGAGGGCACCCGGTCGCGTATGAGGGCGGGGTAGCCCGTCCGATCCGGAACCGCCCCATGCGCCTGCCCGCTTCCGTCGTCGCCCTCGGTCTCGTCGTGGCGAGCCAGCCGGCGGCGGCCTTGACCACGCTCGGCGGCGGCAGCTTCGGCGCCGGCCTGACGGGCCCGCTGGTGGCGCTGCCGATCCTGCTCGGGCTGGTCGGCCTCGGCCTGTGGGCGGCGGAGCAGGGGGGCAAGGCGGCGTGGCAGCTTCCGGCCGTCGGCCTGACGGCGATGATAATCCTCGGGCTGCTGCACCAGTCCGGTGTGCGCATGCCCCACAGTGGGCTGGTGATGGAGGGCAGCCTCGTCGTGCTGGGCGGACTGGTGGCGCTTGGCGTGACGCTGCCCGTGGTGGTCGGCCTCGTCCTGGCGGTGGTGGCCGCCGGGGCCTTCGGTGTCGCCATGGCGTCGTGGGCCGGTGCTGTCAGCACGCCGCTCCTGTTCTGGGTCGGGGCCGGAACCGGCGGCCTGCTGATGGCCTGCGCCGGAGTCGGGCTCTCCAGCGTCATCGCGCAGGCGCTGTCGCAGGGCGCGGTGCGGGTGGCGGGTGCGGCCCTCGCCCTCGCAGGGCTGCTGATGCTGCTCGGTGTGCTCTGAAGGGCTTACCGCCGCCCGCGTTTGGCGACATTTCCGCCACACGGCTGTTCAAACTAAGCCACGGTCGGCGCCGATCATCCGATTCGGTGGTGTCTGCGGCGGTTTCCCGTTGCGGCCCCGTGGTTCTGGCGCAGAATCGGACCAGGGATGATGACCAGCCGCGTGCGTGACGCCGTGATATCCCGTGCCCCGAAAGCCGCACAGCTCAGCCGCAGGCAGGTCCTCGCGGCCGGACTGGCCCTGTCCGCCACGGCCGCGCTGCCGCGCACCGCCGCCGCCCAGGCGCTTCGCTATTTCCAGATCGGCACGGGGACGACGGGCGGCACCTACTTCCTGATCGGCGGCATCCTGGCGAACGCGATCAGCAACCCGCCCGGTTCCCGCCCGTGCGACCGGGGCGGCAGCTGTGGTGTGCCGGGCCTGATCGCGGTGGCGCAGAGCACGTCGGGCGCCGTCGAGAACGTCCGGGCGATCCAGGAGCGTCGCATGGAATCCGGCCTGTCCCAGGCCGACATCACCTACGCCGCCTACCGGGCGCTGGGCGCATTCGAGGATGCGGAGCCCTTCTCAGACCTGCGCGCCATCGCGAACCTCTACACCGAGACGATCCATCTGGTGGTCCGCGCCGATTCCGGCATCGCCGGGGTGGCCGACCTGCGGGGCCGACGGGTGGCCCTGGGCGAGAAGGGGTCGGGCACGCTCGTCACCGCGCGCGGCATCCTGGCCGCCTTCGGCCTGTCGGAGAAGCGGATCGAGCCCGTCTATCTCAGCCCCGGCGCCGCCGGCGACCGGCTGGTGACGGGCGATCTGGAGGCCTTCTTCATCGTCGGCGGCCACCCGCTGCCGGCCGTCGCGGATCTGGCGGGGCGGCTTCCCATCCGGCTGCTTCCGCTGGAGGGCGTGCGGGCTGAGACGCTGGCCCGGCGGCTGCCCTTCTACACGCCGGCCCTGATCCCGGAGGGTGCCTATCGCGACGTGGCGGCGACGCCGACGCTTGGGGTCGGCGCCATCTGGGTGGTGAACCGGCTGGTGGAGGAGGAACTCGTCCACGGGATCACCCGCGCCCTCTGGCATCCGAACGTGCGCGCGGTGCTGGACGCGGGACATCCGCGCGGCTCCAGCATCCGGATCGAAACGGCGCTGCAGGCATTGCCGGTGCCCCTGCATCCGGGGGCCGAGCGGTTCTACCGGGAGTCGGGTTTCGCCGCCGAGATCGCGGCCTTGCCGCCGGAGGAACCCGGCGTGCCGATCCCCCGGCTGAAGCCGCCGACGGACACCCCCGGTCAGTGACGGGCGGGCTCAGCCCGCCAGCATGTCCACCGTCCAGGGCTCGGCCTTCGCCGCCTCCACCCAGTCCTTCATCGCCGGCAGGGCGAAGACCGCGTCCATGTAGGCGCGCGTGTCGGCGTCGACCTCAACGCCCCAGGTGGTGAAGCGCGTGCAGACCGGCGCGAACATGCAGTCGGCGATGGAGAAGCGGCCGAATAGGAAGGGTCCGTCGTCACCGAACCGGTCGCGGCAGTCGCGCCAGATCGCAACCACGCGGGCGATGTCCGCAGCCGCCGCGGCGCGGCGTTCCGGCACGTCGATGGTACGCTTCAGGTCCATGAACAGGTTGCGGCGCAGGTCCTGGAAGCCCGAATGCATCTCCGCCGAGACCGACCGCGCCAGCGCCCGCGCCGCGGGGTCCCAGGGCCACAGTCCGGCGTTCGGGTGCCGCTCCGCCAGATACTCGCAGATGGCGAGGCTGTCCCACACGATCACCTTGCCATGGATCAGCACCGGCACCTTTCCGGCCGGGGAGTGGGCCAGGATGCGCTGCCGTGTTTCCGGCGTGCGCAGCGGGATCACCTCCTCCTCGAAGGGGACGCCGACGTGGCGCAGCGCCAGCCAGGGTCGCAGCGACCAGGACGAATAGGCCTTGCTGCCGATGACGATCCTGTAGGCGTCCATGGGGCGTTTCCTCGATTGCGCGCTGCCGTGCCGCGACGTCGTTCCCGCATCCGGAGCTTAGGTGTGCCCCGACGAAGGGGTCAAATCATCCCTTCGTATGGGGCGGCGGCGCCCTGCCTCTTTCCTTGCGCGCCCTTCCGCTGCATTCTCGCGCTCCCACCCGGCGGGCGCCCCGCCCGCCAGACCGCCTCCCATCGCAAGGTCCACACCCGTGCTGCCCTGCCTGCGCGCCAAGCCCGCCACCGACACCGTCGCCATCGAGCCCGTCGCCAAGTCCGCCTTCCAGGGCTGGCTGGATTCGGCACCCCAAGCCACCCGCGCCTGGATCGGCAGCGTCGGCTTCACGGCCGAGCCGGGCGCCAGCGTCCTGCTGCCGGGCGAGGATGGGCGGCTGGCCCGCGTGCTTGTCGGCGTCGGGGAGAAGCTCGACCTCTGGAGCCTTGCCGGACTGCCCGCCAGCCTGCCCAAGGGCAGCTACAGGGTGGCGGCGAAGCTGACCAAGCAGGAGGCGACACTGGTGGCCACCGGCTGGGCGCTCGCCTGCTATCAGTTCGCGCGCTACCGCAAGACGCCGAAGGAGTTCCCGCAGCTCGTCCTGCCGACGGGTGCCGACCTCGCGGCGGTGGAGCGGGTGGCGACGGCCGCCTGGCTCGTCCGGGACATGGTGAATACCCCGGCGGAGCACATGGGGCCGCGCGACATCGCCAAGGTCGCCAAGGATCTGGCGGCGGAGTTCGACGCCAAGGTCAAGGTGATCGAAGGGGACGAGCTGCTCGCCAAGAACTATCCGATGATCCATGCCGTGGGTCGCGCCTCCAGCCGGCCGCCGCTGCTGATCGACCTGCGCTGGGGCGACAAGGCGGCCCCGGCCGTCACGCTGGTCGGCAAGGGTGTCGTGTTCGACACGGGCGGACTGGACATCAAGTCGTCCGCCAACATGCTGCTGATGAAGAAGGACATGGGCGGTGCGGCGCACGCCCTGGGCCTCGCCCGGATGATCATGAGGGCGGGGCTGCCGATCCGGCTGCGGGTACTGGTGCCGGCGGTGGAGAACGCGGTGTCCGGCAACGCCTTCCGTCCGCTGGACGTGATTCCCACCCGCAAGGGCCTGCATGTGGAGATCGGCAACACCGACGCGGAGGGGCGCCTGATCCTCTGCGACGCTCTGGCCGAGGCGGTGGAGGACAAGCCGGCCCTGCTGGTCGATTTCGCCACGCTGACCGGGGCCGCCCGCGTGGCGCTGGGGCCGGACCTGCCCGCCCTTTTCAGCAACGACGACGACCTCGCCGACGCGCTGATGGCCGCGTCGCGGGCGGAGGCCGATCCGATGTGGCGCCTGCCCCTGTGGCAGCCCTATCGGCGGATGCTGGACAGCAAGGTCGCCGACATCAACAACGCCGCCGGCGGCACCTTCGCCGGGGCCATCACGGCCGCCCTTTTCCTGAAGGAGTTCGTCCCGGACGGCCAGTCCTGGGCGCATTTCGACCTGTTCGCCTGGAATCCCGCGCCCCGTCCCGGCCGGCCGGAGGGCGGCGAGGCGATGACCCTGCGGGCCGTGTTCGCCGTGATCCGGGACCGGGTGGCGAAGGCAAAGAAGGGCTGAGCGGGCGGGCGCTGGCGCCCCCGCTTGCCCGGTCGGGTTACTTCCGGCAGAATCGCCGCCGTCGGGCGCCCGTGGCGCGCCCGGGATCGGGGGCGACATGTCGGCCAAACTGGAGGCGCTGCAGCACTGGCGCAAGGCGCTGGTCGCCAGCATCCGCGCCGACGGGCCGGACCTGTCGGGCCGGCAGCTCGCCATCCTGCTGAGCGTCTATCTGACCCCGCCGCCCCACACGGTGCGCGGCATGGCGGCGGCGCTGAAGATCTCCAAGCCGGCCGTGACGCGGGCGGTGGACCGCCTGTCGGAGCTTGGCTTCGTGAAGCGAAAGAAGGACCCGGACGACGGGCGGAACGTTCTTGTCCAGCGCACGGTCAAAGGCTCCGTGCACCTGACGGAGTTCGCGCAGATGGTCATCGACGCGGGTTGGACCGCCGAACCGCCGCCCGGCATCTTCGACGACGAGGCGGCGCCCCCGTCCGCGTCCCCGGTGCCTGCGGCCGTCGACGCATGAGCGCCGCCCCCGATCCGCGCGTCAACGCCTACCGCCCCGATCTCGCCGCCGCCTCCCTGCGCGGGGTGGTGCGGGCGGAGCGCTATGTCGACGGTGTTGCCTGCCAGATGCGCGCCGGTTTCGCCGCGCTGAACGAGGAGCCGTCCTTCGAATCGCGTCAGGCCAGCCAGCTCCTGTTCGGCGAGGTCTTCACCGTCTACGAGGAGCGCGACGGCTGGGCCTGGGGCCAGAACGCGACGGACGGCTATGTCGGCTGGACCCGGATCGAAGGGCTGGAGATGGAGCCGGCGGAGCCGACGCACACGGTCGCGGCGCTGCGCACCTACCTGTTCCCTGCACCCGACCTGAAGACGCCCCCGCTCGACATGCTGAGCCTGGGCTGCGCCGTCACCGTGACCGGCACGGAGGGGAACTGGAGTGCTGTGGCGGGCGGGGGCTTCGTCTATTCCCGGCATCTGGCAACCCGTGGGGCCAAGCCTGCGGACCCGGTGGACACGGCACTGCGCTTCCTGGAGGCGCCCTACCTCTGGGGCGGGCGGACCAGCCTGGGGCTCGACTGCTCGGCCCTGGTGCAGCTCGCCCTCGCGGCGGCCGGGATCGCCTGCCCGCGCGACAGCGACCAGCAGGCGGCGGCCGTCGGCGCGCTGGTGTCCGATGACGGCGCGGGGCACGCCTTCCGGCGCGGCGACATCGTCTTCTTCCCCGGCCATGTGGGAATCATGGCCGACGCGACGGACCTCGTGCACGCCAACGCCTTCCACATGTGCGTGGCGCGGGAGCCGCTGGCCGAGGTCGTCCGCCGGGCCGGCGACAAGGGGATCAGCGCCGTCCGCCGCCTCGGCTGAAACGATCCCAGGGACATGGAACAGTAGAGAAAAAACCCCGCCGGACCGGCCGGCGGGGTCTTCCTTGACGATCCTTGCGGGATCGATCAGAACTGGAACTGCATGCGGACGGCCAGGGCGTCGGCCTCGAGGTCGGTGCCGACGGGGCGGTCAACCTCGATGATGTTGTAGTTCAGCATGAAGCGGATCGCCGGGTTGACGTACCAGTTGATGCCGAGCGTCACGACTTCCTGCTCGCCCTCGGTGGCGATGACCGCGTCGCCGCGGGTCAGGTCGGCGACGGAGTAGCGGGCCGCCAGCTCCCAGGCGCCGGTGCCGTAGCCGCCCGTGACGCGGAACGGCCAGGACACGCGCGGGGCGCCGAAGTTGCCGCTGGCGACGCTGTACGGACGGCGCTCGCCCGTCAGCATGTAGCCGGCCGCGACGTACCAGCTGTCGAACGTCAGGTCGGGCGCGCCGACCGGGCGCTGGTCGAACTCATGCTCGAACCACTCCGCCATGCTCCAGAAGGCGCCGTAGGTGGCACCGAACTCCAGGCCGTAGACCGAGTAGTCGTCCGTGTCGATGTTGCCCGTGTTGATGAAGGACGGGGCCGTGCCGATACGGATTTCCGGACGCTCGGACAGGGAGTAGGTGCGCGCGCCCGGCGTGTTGTTGGTCGCCGGTTCCCACATGTAGCCGGCCGAGACGCCCAGGTGGACGTCGAAGTTGTTGCCGGTCGCGGCCAGGAAGGACACGCGGCCGATCGCGGCGGCCTGGTCGTCGTTGGTGCCGCCGGCCGTCTGACCGATCTGCTGGCCGGTCAGATAGGCCGACACGCGGTAGCGCTGGCCGTTGTGACGGAAGCCGACGGCCGTGCGCGCCTCGTTGGCGACGATCGACACGGCCATGTTGTTGGTGGCCGACCGCTCGATGAACGGGATGTCGTTCGAGCTGATGGTGTCCATGAGCGTGAAGGACGGCTGGAAGGCGCCGGCCTCGATCACCCAGCCCTTGAAGCCGGTGAAGCCCATGTAAAGGTCCTGCAGACGGCCGGCGTTGCCGCGACCGGAGAAGTCGGCGTTGATGCCGAAGTTCCAGTCGGTGAACACGGTGCCGTAAAGGCCGATGAAGGCGCGGCGGACGTTGAAGCCGTCCGGCAGGTCACCGGCACCCTGCTCCGGGAACCAGTAGCCGTAGTCGAAGTGGAAACGGGTGCGTAGCGCCACGTCGAACGCCTGGGAGGCGCCGGAAGCGGAGCGGATGCGCGGACGGCCGTTGTCGATGCTGACGCGCGGGGAGTCGGTCACCCGCTTGTCGACGGCCTTGATCTCCTTCTCCAGCTTCTCGGAGAGGGTCTTCACCTGGCCCTGGAGAGCCTGGATCTGGCGGTTCAGGGCGTCCAGCTGCGCCTGGGAGGCGCCGGGGGTCTGCGCGACGGCAGAGCCGGACGCGAGGGCGACGACACCGAGGATGGTGCCGGCCATCAGCGTGGTCTTGAACGTCATTATTGAAACTCCGTTTTAGCGACGTGGTGACGCCGAAAGGCCCGCAACCCGTCATTCCGCGTCGTTGCGCACGGCTGCTTCGGTGTTCCAGGCAAACGGAGGGCTACCAAAGGAGTATGAACGTCCTGATGCGATTCGATTTCGCTTTTATGACGGGCCGGCGGTGTGCCCCCGGTGCAACATGCCGAGGTTCATACGAACGCATTAATACGTTCGGCCGATTCTTCTCAAAATTCGCAATCCGCCGGAGTCCCCCGTTGAAAGTGGAGGCAATCCGTTCAAAGATGCGCCATGACGTTTGGAGATGAGCCGTCGCGTCCGCGACTTGCGAAGCCACGCCTGCTGAAGGCGGAGGGCGGCTCCTCGTCTTTCGGCATGGACAGGCTGGTCCTGCCTGTTCTCGTCCTGCTCTGCCTTTCGATTCTCGCCATCGGCGGTGTGATTGTGGCCGCCGCGCGCTCGCAGGACGCCTCCGCGGCGCGGCAGGCGAACCGTACCGTGGAGGCGTCCCTTTCCTTGGCGGCCCAGCGCCTTCTGGCGACGGCGGGCGATTACGCCAACTGGGACGAGGCGGTCGACGCGCTGACCGGCGGCGATCCCGGCGCGGTACCCGATCCCGCCTGGGTCGCGGCCAACATCGGACCGACCCTGTTCGACAGCTTCGGCATCACGGGCGTCCTGCTGATCGATGACAGCGGCAAGGTCCGTCTCGCGGTCAGCGATGGGGAGACACTCACCGTTCCCGAAGGGATGGCCATGCCGCCCCAGGTCCCGGCACTGGCCCGCGCGGCCGCGGCGGCACCGGCGGGGACCCGGGGCCAGGCCTCCGGACTGGTCGGCACGCCGGGTTTCGCGCATCTCGCCGCCGCCGCCGACCTCCGGCGGGAGATCACGTCGGAAAGGCCCGAGCGCGGCGCCGTCCTCGTCTTCCTCCGCCGGCTCGACGAGGCGTTGCTGTCCGAGATCGCGGCACCGCTGGCCGTGGGGACGATCGCCATGCGGACCGCGTCGGAGGCCTCGAAGGAGGATCTGCCCCTGGTGGCCGCCGATGGCGCGGCGCTCGGGTCGCTGACATGGAACGCGCCGGCCCCGGCTTCGGAGTTCCTGGACGGGGTGCTCTGGCTGATCCTCTCGATCGTCGCCGTCATGGTGGCGCTCACCGCCATCTTCCTCATGGGCGCGCAGCGGGTGGCGGCCGAACGCTTGGCCCTGACGGAACAGCTCCGCAACCGGGAGGTCCGGCTCAGCCGCCTTGTGGAGAACTTGCCGGATCTGGTGGCGCTGCTGCGCGACGGACGGCTGGAGCTGCTGAACGACGGTGGTGCCGCGCTGCTGGGCGTGCGGCGTGCCACGCCGCTGATCGGGCGGCGGCTGGAGGACCTCGTCAGCCCCGCCGACCGGGTGCGGGTCGAGGGGCTGCTCAAGGATCACGCCACGCTCGTGGACGCCGGATGGCAGGACATCGATTTCATCGCCGTCGACGGCTCCCGGGTTCCGGCGCGCCTGCTCCTGCTGCCCTTGGCGGAACTGGGCGGCGACGCCGTGATGGCCGTCGCGCGTGACCTGCGGGCCGAGACGCAAAGCCAGGAGGAGCTGCGCGCGGCGCTGGCGAGGGCGGAGCTGGCGGATCACGCGAAGGCCCACTTCCTCTCCAATGTGAGCCACGAGCTGCGGACACCGCTGAACGCCATCATCGGGTTCTCCCAGATCCTGAAGGACGAGATGCTGGGCGGGCTGGGGAACTCCCATTACCGGGACTACGCGAAGGACATCCACGACGGGGGGATGCATCTGCTCCAGCTCGTGAACGACCTGCTCGACGTCGCGCGCATGGACGCCGGCCGCTTCGAGCTGCGCGAGGGCTGGATCGACCTGCCGACCCTGGTGGCGCGCTGCGTGCGCATGGTCCAGGAGCGGGCGTCGGCGGCGGGTGTGGTGATCGAGACGGAGGTGGCGCTCACGCGCAGCCGGCTGCTGGGGGACGAGCTGCGGCTGAAGCAGGCCATCGTCAACATCCTGCAGAACGCCGTCCGGGCAAGCGCGCGGGGTGACACGGTACGGCTGACGGTCGAACTCGACGCGGTGGGCGACGTGGTGGTCCGCGTGGGGGATCGCGGCGCCGGCATGACCCCGCAGGATGTGGATTCGGCGCTGACGCCGTTCGGCAAATCCTCGGGGCGCCCCAGCCTGCAGACGTCCGGGATCGGCCTCGGCCTGCCGCTCGCCAAGGGATATGTGGAGGCGCACGGCGGCACGCTGTCCGTCGCCAGCACGCCCGGCGTCGGCACCACTGTGTCGCTCACACTGCCGGGCACCCGGCTCTACCACCCGGACCTGATGCGGGCCTGACGCGGCCGGTCAGCGCCGCAGCATCGCCAGGGTGGCGGCGTGGACGCGGCCGTCGCCGGCGGCCACGACGTCACCGCTGGTGCCAAGCCGTAGCGGCGCCCCCGCCCAGTCGGTGATGCGTCCGCCGGCCCCCTCGATCACCGGGACGAGGGCAGCCCAGTCGTATGGCTGCAGCCCGCTCTCCACCATCACGTCGATGAAGCCCGCCGCCAGCAGGCCGTAGATGTAGGCGTCACCGCCCCAGACGGCGTACCGCGTGCCCGACACGAAGGGCTGGATGACGTCCAGCGGGGCGGCACCGGGCCCCAGTGCGGCCGTGGCGGCGAAGGTCGCGGTCGCCAGATCGGGGCAGGGGCGGGTGCGGATGGGCGCGCCGTTCAGGGTGCTGGGCCGCCCCGCCACGCCGATCCAGCGGTCGCCGACCACGCCCTGGTCGATCACGCCGAGCACCGGGACGCCCCGATGCAGCAGGCCGATAAGCGTGGTGAACAGCGGCCGGCCGACGATGAAGGATTTGGTGCCGTCGATCGGATCGATGACCCAGACCCATTCGGCGTCCAGGCCGTGGCTGCCTTGCTCCTCGCCCAGGATGCCGTCTCCGGGCCGCTCCGCGTCCAGGATGGCGCGGATGGCCGCCTCCACCTCACGGTCGGCGATGGTGACGGGCGAGGCGTCGCCCTTAGCGTCAACCGCGACCGGCGTGCGGTAGTGGCGCCGGGCCACCGCGCCCGCGGCGTCCGCCAGCCGGTGGGCGAGGGCGACGAGGGCGTCGGGAACGGGCGTGTCGGGCATGCTGGGCCATCCGCGAAACGAATTGGGGACGGTCCCACCGGAACCGTCCCCATCACTTTAGACGCAAAGGACCGCCGCTGTCCGCCGCCCGTCAGGGAAGCGGTGCGGGATTGTCGGACAGGGTGCGCAGCCACGCGATCAGTGCCGCGCGATCCTCCGGCTTGCGCATGCCGGCATAGTTCATCTTGGTGCCCGGAATCGCGGCCTTCGGGTTCGCCAGGAAGGCGTTTAGCGCCTCGTAGTCCCACGGCTTATCGGACAGCGCCTTCATCGCGTCGGAATAGGCGAAGCCCTCGATGTGCGCGTGGCTGGCGTTCACGATGTTCCACAGGTTCGGGCCGACGCGGTTGGCCCCGCCTTGCTCGAAGGTGTGGCAGGCCGCACAGGCGCGGCTCAGCTTCTGGCCGGCGGCCGGGTCGGCGGACGCCAGCAGCGGGGCGATGGGCTCGGGTCCGGTCTCCTCGGGTGCGGCCTCCTCGGCTGCCGCCGCGGCCTCCGGGACGTCCACCTGGTAGACGTTCTCGGCCAGCATCGTCGGATGCACCAGCTTGTTGGCGATGAAGCCGGCCAGCATGGCGATCAGGACCGCCATCAGCACCGCCATGAAGATCTTGTTGAAATCGCCGCCTGCCATGGACCCTTACCCTTTTTCGGCCGCCCGCCCGGTCAGGCGGGGCGCCGCACAATAGCGTCGCGGCGGCGTCGCGTAAATGCCCGCCACCCGCATGGTTCGGCCGGGAATTTAGTGCGGACGGGACCGTTCCGCATGCGCTTTCGGCCTTGACCCGGCTGACCAAATGTCGCATGCGACCGGCCACCATGAGCGCGCCGAAAGCCCCCCTTGTCGTGATTCCCGCCCGGATGGCCTCGACCCGGCTGCCGGACAAGCCGCTGGCGGACATCCACGGCAAGCCCATGATCGTGCATGTCTGGGAGCGGGCGATGGAGGCGGGGATCGGGCCCGTCGTGGTTGCGGCGGCGGAGCGGGAGATCGCAGACGCCGTCACCGCCGCCGGGGGCCGCGCCGTGCTGACGGACCCGGCCCATCCCTCCGGCTCCGACCGCATCTGGGAGGCCGTGCGCGCGGTCGACCCCGACGGCGTCCACGACGCCGTGGTGAATGTGCAGGGCGATCTGCCGACGATCGAGCCCGCCACCATCCGCGCCGTCTTCGGCCCCCTGTCCGATCCGTCCGTGGACATCGCCACCCTCGGCGTGGCGATCACGGTGGAGGAGGAGCGGACGAACCCCAACGTGGTCAAGGCGGTGGTGGAGCTGAAGCCTGGCGCCGCCACCGGCCGCGCCCTCTACTTCACGCGCGCCACCGCCCCCTGGGGCGACGGGCCGCTGTTCCATCATATCGGCCTCTACGCCTACCGCCGCGACGCGCTGGCCCGGTTTGTCGCACTGCCGCCGGCCGAGCTGGAGAAGCGGGAGAAGCTGGAACAGCTGCGCGCGCTCGCCAACGGTATGACCATCGCGCTGGCCGTGGTCGACGCGGTACCGCTGGGCGTGGACACGCCGGCCGACCTGGACCGCGCGCGCGCCCTCCTCAAGCCGCGCTGAAGGAGGCGCGCCGATGTCCACCGATACCATCGCCTACCAGGGCGCCCCCGGCGCCAACTCCGACCTCGCCTGCCGCAGCGTATTCCCGGCCATGGCGCCGCTGCCCTGCGCCAGCTTCGAAGACGCCTTCGCCGCCGTGCACGAGGGCCGGGCGCGGCTCGCCATGATTCCGGTGGAGAACTCGGTCGCGGGGCGCGTGGCCGACATCCACCACCTGCTGCCCCAGGGCGGCCTGCACATCATCGGGGAGCATTACCAGCGGGTGGTGCACTGCCTCGTGGCGCCGAAGGGGGCCACCATCGCCGGCCTCAAGGAGGTGCACAGCCATGTCCAGGCGCTGGGCCAGTGCCGGGAATACCTGCGCCGCCACGGCATCCGGCCGGTGACCCACGCCGACACGGCCGGGGCCGCCGCCGATGTGGCGAAGCTGGGCGATCCGACGCGTGGCGCCATCGCCTCACGCCTCGCCGCGGAGATCTACGGGCTGGACGTGCTGGCGGAGGGGATCGAGGACGCGAGCCACAACACAACCCGCTTCCTGATCATGCAGAAGGAGCCGCTGGTGCCGTCGCGCGCGGGCGGCCCCTACGTCACCAGCTTCGTCTTCCGGGTGCGCAGCGTCCCGGCCGCGCTGTTCAAGGCACTGGGCGGCTTCGCCACCAACGGCGTGAACATGACCAAGCTGGAAAGCTACATGGTCGATGGCCGCTTCACCGCCGCCCAGTTCTTCGCCGAGGTGGAGGGGCATCCGGAGGACCGGTCGCTGCGCCTCGCCCTGGAGGAACTGGATTTCTTCGCCCGCGAGGTGAAGATCCTCGGCGTCTACACCGCCCACCCCTTCCGCATCCAGCAGGGTGCCGCGGAAGGCCAGGACTAGCCCGCGAGCCAGTCGTCCAGCAGCCGCCGGGCGATGGCGTCGCGCGGGGGCAGGCGGAACGCGTCCGTGCCCGCGTTGGCCCTGATCCAGGCGCGGTCGAACCAGGCCACGTCCTCCATCTCCTCCGGCTGGGGCGTGAGGTCGAAGCTGGTGGCCCGCGCCGTGAAGCCCAGCATCAGGCTCGCCGGGAACGGCCAGGGCTGGCTGGAGTGGTAGCGCACATCCGTCACGGTCACGCCCGCCTCCTCCAGCGATTCGCGCGCCACCGCCTCCTCCAGGCTCTCGGCCGGCTCCACGAAGCCCGCAAGGCAGGAGTAGAACCCCGGCGGGAACTTCGGCTGCCGGCCGAGGATGCAGCGGTCGCCGTCGGTGATCAGCATGATCACCACCGGGTCGGTGCGCGGGAAATGGTGGGTGGCGCAGGCGGGGTTGGCGCAGTGGCGGACGTGCCCGCCCTCCGCCACCACGGTGGCCGACCCGCAGACACCGCAGAACCGGTGCCGCTCGTGCCACAGCATCAGCCCGCGCACATAGGCGAACAGGCTGCCCGTGGCGGCGTCCAGGGTCGGTGACAGGGTGCGCAGGTCGACATAGGCGCCCAAAGCCGAAAGCCGCGCATGCTCCTTCGGCTCCTCCACGGCGGACAGGTCCACGGCGAACCAGGCGGCCGTGCCGTCGACACCCAGGAAGATCGGCTCCGCCGCCGCGTGGTCGCGCCACCAGCCCTCGGCCGGGTCGATCCAGACCGGCACCGGCGCCTCCCGCGGGCCCGTCACCAGATGCTTGCCCCGCCAGTAGGGCAGCAGCCGCGCGCCCTGGGCGAACCGCGCCGCGATCCAGTCCGGGTTCTTCCGGTGGATGGCCGCGCGGTCCAGGGCGCCGCCGGCGAAGGTGTTGACGATCGGGCTGGACGGCATGGGATCTCAGGAGAAGGGTGCGCTTCCGGCCCAGAGTAACACCGCCACCTTCGGACCCACCCACGGCAAAGCCGCAACCCGCCTTTTCCCTTGCCCAGGGTCCGGCGAAGGCCGATATAAGGGGCGGGAGGTTGGCAGCGGACGGTCCCCTCGCCAACCCGGTCAGGTCCGGAAGGAAGCAGCCGTAACGAGTTTCGGCCCGGGTCGCCGGTCAGCCTCCCACCCCTCCCCGCACGGCGCCATGCCATCTTCCGTCCGCCGGTGATTCGGTGGCGACAAGCCGTGCCTGCTGGCACTAGACTGCGGCCCCGCGCCCCCGCTGGCGCGTTACCCCATCGACCGCTTCCGAAGCCCGCCGGCCGCCCTTGACCGACACGACGCTGATCCCCGAGACGGAAAGCCTGGACGCCCCGGCGGCCTCCGGCACGCCCTACCGGGTGCTGGCGCGCAAGTACCGGCCGCAGAACTTCGACGAGCTGGTGGGCCAGGACGCCCTGGTGCGCACCCTGCGCAACGCCATCCAGTCGGGCCGCATCCACCAGGCCTACATGCTCACCGGCGTGCGCGGCGTGGGCAAGACCACCACCGCCCGCATCATCGCCCGCGCGCTGAACTGCGTCGGGACGGACGGCAAGGGCGGCCCCACCATCAGCCCCTGCGGCGTGTGCGACCAGTGCGTCTCCATCGCGGCCGACCGGAACGTCGACGTGATCGAGATGGACGCCGCCAGCAACACCTCGGTGGAGAACAT
The DNA here is from genome assembly GCA_029267445.1 of Rhodospirillaceae bacterium. Taxonomy (GTDB): domain Bacteria; phylum Pseudomonadota; class Alphaproteobacteria; order Azospirillales; family Azospirillaceae; genus JAJUIU01. Next base: position 55,835 of record JAJUIU010000004.1, on the reverse strand, counting down.
CCGGGAGATCATCGACGGCGTGCGCTACGCCCCGGCCGGTGCCCGCTACAAGCTCTACATCATCGACGAAGTGCACATGCTGTCGAAGAACGCGTTCAACGCGTTGCTGAAGACGCTGGAGGAGCCGCCCCCGCATGTGAAGTTCGTCTTCGCCACGACGGAGATCCGCAAGGTCCCGATCACGGTGCTGTCGCGCTGCCAGCGCTTCGACCTGCGCCGGGTGGACCATGCCACGCTCGTCGGCCACTTCACCCGCGTGGCCGGCAAGGAGGGGGTGGAGGTCGATCCGGAGGCGATCGCCCTGATCGCCCGCGCGGCAGACGGCTCCGTGCGCGACGGCCTGTCCCTGCTGGACCAGGCGATCGCGCTGGGCGGCGGCAAGGTCACGGCGCTGCAGGTCCGCGACATGCTGGGGCTCGCCGACCGCACCCGCGTGATCGACCTGTTCCAGGCCGCCTTGTCCGGCAATCCGGCGGCGGCGCTTGAGGTGCTGGACGACATGCACAAGCGGGGGGCCGACCCGATCGTCATCGTCCAGGACCTGCTGGATTTCACCCATTTCCTGACCCGCACCAAGGTCGTGCCCGGCACGGCCGAGGACCCGGGCATCCCGGAGGAGGAGCGCACGCGCGGCGTGGAGCTGTCCGGGAAGCTCGGCATGCCGGCGTTGACCCGCGCCTGGCAGGTGCTGCTGAAGGGGCTGGGGGAGGTGCAGCACGCCCCGGTGCCGATCCAGGCGCTGGAGATGGTGGTGATCCGCCTCGCCTACGCCAGCGACCTGCCCACGCCGGGCGACCTGCTGAAACGCATCCAGGACGCGGGCGGGGTGGAGGCGGCGGCCCGCGCCCTGTCCGCCATGCCCTCGGGCGGGGGCGGCCCGACCGCGAGCCTTGGCGGCGGGGCCCCCATGGCGGTCATGTCCGGCGGCCGCGCCCAGGGTGCCGCCCGCCAGCTCGAAGCGCCCGCCCCGGTCGCCGCCCCCGTGGCCCGTGCCCCCGACCTTGCCGATCCCAAGAGCTTCGTCGAGGTGGTGAAGCTGTTCGACGAGAAGCGGGAGGCGCGCCTCGCCGCCGACCTGCGCACCGTCACCCACCTCGTCCGGTTCGAGCCGGGGCTGATCGAGCTGCGGCCGAAGGACTCCGCTCCCAGCAACCTGCCCGGCAAGGTCGGCCAGCTGTTGACCGAATGGACGGGCCGGCGCTGGGTGGTCAGCGTCAGTTCCGCCCCCGGCGAGCCGACGCTGCGCGAACAGGAACTCGCGGCGAAGGATCAGGTCCTGGCCGCACTGATGGAGCATCCGACGGTGAAGGCCGTCCTGACCGCCTTCCCCGGTGCGAAGATCGGCGAGATCAAGGACCTGTCCCAGCCGCCCCCCGCCGCCGCCCCGGCCCCGCCCGAGACGGACGGCGACGACATCCCGGACAACCCGTACTTCGACGCCCCGCCGCCGATGGACGACAGCGATTACGACGGAGACTTCTGAGCCATGAAGAACCTCGGCAACATGATGAAGCAGGCCCAGCAGATGCAGGCCAAGATGCAGGAGATGCAGGCCAAGCTGGGCGACGTCGAGATGACCGGCCAGTCGGGTGCCGGCATAGTCAGCATCACGCTGAACGGCAAGGGCGACCTGAAGAAGGTGAAGATCGACCCCAAGGCCGTCGATCCTGAGGATGTCGAGGTGCTGGAGGATTTGATCGTCGCCGCCTTCAACGACGCCAAGAACAAGGTCGAGGCCCACATGGCCGAGGAGACCGCCAAGCTGATGGGCGGCCTGAAGCTGCCGCCGGGCATGAAGCTGCCGTTCTGAGGAAGGGGCCAGTGAGCCGCCGGCCGCCTATCGTCCAGAACCTCAGGCCGGTGTTCTCCAGGGATCGATGATTTCGACCCCGCAGTTCTCGAAATCGGGCACGTTGCGCGTCGCAACTGTGGCCTCATGCACGCGGGCGATGGCGGCGATCTGTGCGTCGGACTGGCTGATGGGCCGGCCCATCTTCCACCGGTCGGTGGCGATCGAGGCATAGGCCGCGGCGGCGGCACTATTGAAGGGGAGGATGCGGCCGAGGAAATCCTCCCGCATTATCGCATCGACAGCCGCCGCAATGACATCCCGCCTGCGCCCGGCAGGTATCAAGGCGACTCCGAAACGCAGTTCCGCCTCGGTGATGGCCGTCAGATAGACACGGCCCCCGTCCTGGCCCGCCAGCCAGCAGATCACGGCGGGGTCGGGTGCGGGACGCAACATCTCCGATACGACGTTGGTATCCAGGATCACCATTGCCGTCAGTCGAAGGACGGGGGGTCGGATATCGGGCCGCGCGCCGGGAGCTCGAGCTCGACACCGCCGAACTGCTCGACCCGGGACCGGATCGTGGCGGCCAGATTGAGCGGCGGCCTCTCCCGGCCGACGGCCTGACGCAGGATTTCGCGCGCCTCCTCCTCCATGGACCGGCCATGCTCCGCCGCGCGGATGCGCAAGCGGCGCTTAAGCGAATCATCCAGGTTGCGGATCGTCAGGCTGGCCATGTCTCGGACCCCACAATGATGTCTGCAACGTAATCGATGCAATCACTGCAATCAACACAGCGACTGCAATTCCGCTGGAACAAGCCACGAACATCGCCCATATTCCGGGCATCATGATCGGACCCGAGATCGACCGCCTGATCCAGCTCCTGGCCAAGCTGCCGGGGCTGGGCCCCCGTTCCGCGCGGCGGGCGGCGCTGCATCTGATCAAGCGGCGCGACACGGTTATGGAGCCGCTGGCCGCGGCCATGGCCGCCGCGGCCGCCAGCATTCGCACCTGTGCGACCTGCGGGAACCTGGACACCACCAGCCCCTGCCATGTCTGCCTGGACGGCGGGCGCGACCGGTCCACCATCTGCGTGGTGGAGGAGGTGGGGGATCTCTGGGCGCTGGAACGCACCCACGCCTTCAAGGGCGTCTACCACGTGCTGGGCGGCACCCTGTCGGCGCTGGAGGGGGTGGGTCCGGATGACCTGAACATCCCCACCCTTCTGGAGCGCGCCAGCCGGCCGGAGGTGAAGGAGGTCATCCTCGCCCTCAACGCCACCGTCGGCGGCCAGACCACGGCCCACTACCTGTCCGACCGCCTCGCCCCCTGCGGCGTCGCCGTCAGCCGGCTGGCCCATGGCGTGCCCGTGGGCGGCGAGCTGGACTACCTCGACGACGGCACCCTCACCGCTGCGCTCAGGGCGAGACGGGCGCTCTAGGCCGCCAGCACCGCCGCCCGCCGGATCGGGACGAGGTTGCCCAGGAACTGCTCCGTGCAGGCCCGCCAGGAGAAGCGCTCGGCGAAGGCGCGGCAGGCGGCCCGGTCGATGGTCAGCGCGTTCAGGCAGGCGGCCCGCAGGTCCGCGTCCAGGACGCCCACGGGTGCGTCCCCGATCACGTCCAGTGGTCCCGGCACCGGGAAGGCGGCCACCGGCACGCCGCAGGCCAACGCCTCCAGCGCCACCAGCCCGAACGTCTCGAACCGCGACGGGAACACGAACACATCCGCCGCGCAGAAGTGGCGGGAGAGGTCCGGGCCGGTGCGGTATCCCAGGAAGTGCGCGGCCGGGAACCGGGCCCGCATCTCCGCCATCTGCGGGCCGTCGCCCACCACCACCTTGCTGCCCGGCAGGTCGAGGGCCAGGAACGCCTCCAGGTTCTTCTCCGCCGACACCCGGCCCACATTCATGAAGATCGGCCGGGGCAGGTCCAGGAAATCGCGGTCGCCGCCGGGTTCCAGGTCGTGGCGGCGGAACAGGCCGGTGTCCACCGCCCGGCCCCAGCGCCGGATGTTGCGGAAGCCCCGCGCCCGCAGCTCCCGCTCCAGCGTGTCCGTCTGCACCATGAAGCCGGCCCCGGCATTGTGGAACCAGCGCTGCACGGCATAGGGCACGTCCGCCGGCACCTTGAACTTGCGCGCGAAGTAATCACCGAACCGGGTGTGGAAGCTGGTGGTGAAGGGCCAGCCGCGTTTCAGGCACAGTTTCCGCGCCGCCAACCCGATCGGCCCCTCCACCGGCACATGCACGGCGTCGGGCGCGAAATCGTCCATGATGCGCGCCAGTTCACGGCCGGGCGCCAGCGCCAGCCGCACCTCGGGATAGCTGGGTGCGGGCACAGTGCGGAACCGGCCCGGCCCGACCACCATCACCTCATGGCCCATGTCGCGCAGGTGCCGGGCCGTCGTCTCCAGCACTCGCACCACGCCGTTGATCTGCGGTTCCCAGGCGTCGCTGGCGATCAGGATGCGCATGGCCTGGACTTACCCCGGTTTCCGCCATTGGCCGCCTTGAAGATTTCATGACATCCGGTTGGGCCTGTTGCCCCCCGTGCGTGTTTCCGATGCAGTGGCGCCCTCGAACGTGGTGCGCTCTGGCGCGGTCGATACGGGGACCTTTCCATGCGTATCCTTGTGCTCGGCGGGGATGGTTTCTGCGGCTGGCCGACATCCCTGCACCTGTCGGCCCGGGGACACGACGTCACCATCATCGACAACTTCGCCCGGCGGGAAACGGACGTGGAGCTCGGGGCGGAAAGCCTGACGCCGATCCGCTTGCTGGATGAACGCCTGGACGCGTGGAAAGGGCTCACCGGCCGCACCATCGGCTTCCGCCACGTGGACGTGGCGCGGGACTACGAGGGGCTGGAGGGGGCGCTGGCGGAGCTGCGGCCCGAGGCCATCGTGCATTTCGCCGAACAGCGCGCCGCGCCCTATTCCATGAAGTCGCCCCGGCACAAGCGCTACACGGTCGACAACAACATCAACGCCACCAACAACCTGCTCTGCGCGATGGTGGAGGTATGCCCCGACGCGCACCTCGTCCATCTCGGCACCATGGGCGTCTACGGCTACGGCAAGGCGCGCGGCCTGATGATCCCGGAGGGGTACATCGGCGCCACCCTGCGCTCCGGCGGGGTGGAGGCGGACGTGGAGATCCTCTACCCGCCCGATCCGGGCAGCATCTACCACATGACCAAGACCCTGGATCAGCTGCTGTTCCAGTACTACGCCAAGAACGACGGGCTCAGGATCACCGACCTGCACCAGGGCATCGTCTGGGGCACCTCCACGCCGGAGACCGACCTGGACGAGCGGCTGATCAACCGGTTCGACTATGACGGCGACTACGGCACGGTCCTGAACCGCTTCCTGATGCAGGCGGCCATCGGCCATCCGCTCACCGTCCATGGCGTGGGCGGCCAGACCCGCGCCTTCATCCATATCCGCGACACGGTCCGCTGCGTGGAATTGGCGGCCACCACCCCGCCCAGGCGCGGCGACCGGGTGCGCATCCTCAACCAGATGACCGAGTGCCACAAGGTGCGGGACCTCGCCGCCATGGTCTCCGGCATGACCGGCGTGCCGGTAGAACACCTGCCCAACCCGCGCAAGGAAGCGGCGGAGAACGAGCTGGTGGTGCAGAACGCGGGCCTGCTCGGCCTCGGCCTCACGCCCACCCGCCTGTCCGACGGCCTGCTGCACGAGGTGATCGCCGTGGCCCAGCGCTACGCCGACCGTTGCGATCCATCCAGGATCGTCTGCACCAGCACCTGGGTGAAGCCGCACCCGGCCGCCCGGCAGGCGGCGGAATAGCCGGACCCGCCCGCCTCTGCTAGACTGGCGCCATGCCGGACGCCATCCTGCGGGACCCTATCCTGGCCGAGATCGTGGACCGCGTCGTCGCGGCCTTCCACCCGGAGGCGATTTACCTGTTCGGCAGCCGGGCGCGCGGGGATTGGCGTGCGGATAGCGATTACGACCTGCTCATGGTGCTGCCGGACGATTTCGGCCGGAAGATCCATCCCTTCGAGCTGTACGAGGCGACGAAAGGGGTGCGCGCCGCGATCGATCTCATTCCGGTGTCGCATGCGGGGTTTCGGGCCGCCCGGGATCAGGTCGGCAACCTGAGTCATGAGGCTTTCCATCATGGCCGGCGCATCTATGCCCGCTGACGGCGTGACCGCCTGGCTACGGGTCGTCGACATAGATGTCAGTGGCATTGTGAACAATCTGGACGGTCCCGAACCGTGCGCGACGGCCGCCGCGTTTCACTGCCAGCAGGCGGCGGAGAAGCTGGTCAAGGCGATCCTCGTCTCGTCCGCCATCGCGTTTCCGAAATCGCACGATATCGGCGCACTGATCCGCCTTCTTCCGCTGGACCATCCCCTCTTGCCGGACGTCGCGCCGCTCGCGCGGTTCACACCATTCGTCGCTGTCTTCCGATACCCGGGAGCAAGCTTCACGGATGCTGCGGTGGAGGAGCCATCGTTCGATGAGGTTCGCGAATGGCTGGCCGAACTGCGCGCCACTCTTGCCACTGTCCGCGCCGCTCTCCTGCACCCGCCCGCGTGACTTTCCGTTCTCCCCCTGTTCCCAGCGGGCCTCCGACCGGGTAGCATCCCACGGCTTAGCCTGAAGGGGGTTCCATGCCGTTCGCGGTCGATCCGCAGTCCGCCCTGGTCGGGGCCGCCGCCGGGGCTTTCCTGGCCGGTCTCATCGTCTGGCTGGTCGCCCGGAACGGGTTCCAGGCGGCCCTCGCCGCCGCCGACTCGGAACGCTCCGGCATCACCGCCGAGCGGGATTTCGCCCTCCGCCAGATCGACGAGCTGAAGTCCGACGCGCTGGAGCGCGACCGCGCGCTGGAGGAACTGCGCCAGCTCCATGCCGCCGAACAGGCCGCCCGCGCCGGGGCCGAGGCCGAGGCCCGGCGCGTGCCGGACCTGGAGCAGCGGCTCCACGCCGCCACGGCGGAGCAGACGGCCGCCCGCGCCCGCATTGCCGAGCTGACCATGGCGATCGACAAGGAGCGGCAGCAGGCGACGGAGAAGCTGGCCCTGCTGAACGACGCCCAGGTCAAGCTGATGGACGCCTTCAAGGCCCTGTCGGCGGAGGCCCTGTCCGCCAACAACCAGAGCTTCCTGCACCTCGCCCAGCAGCAGATGGAGAAGTACCAGGAGGCGGCGAAGGGCGACCTGGAGAAGCGCCAGCAGGCCATCGGGGAGCTGGTCACGCCCGTGCGGGAGAAGCTGGAGAAGTTCGACACCGCCATCCAGTCGCTGGAGCAGGCCCGCATCGGCGCCTACACCGAACTCAAGACCCAGGTCGCCTCCCTGATCGAGACCCAGGGCCAGCTCCGCAGCGAGACCGGCAACCTCGTCCGCGCGCTGCGCAGCCCGTCCGCCCGCGGCCGCTGGGGGGAGATCCAGCTGAAGCGCGTGGTGGAGATGGCCGGCATGGTCGACCACTGCGACTTCTTCGAACAGGCCAGCGTGGATGCCGGCGAGCAGGGGCGGCTGCGCCCCGACATGCTGGTGCGCCTGCCCGGCGGCAAGACCATCGTGGTGGACGCCAAGGCCCCGCTGGAGGCCTTCCTGGACGCGGTGGAGGCGCAGGACGACGCCAGCCGCGCCACGCAGATGGCCCGCCACGCCCGCCACATCCGCGACCATATGAAGGGGCTGGGGGAGAAGCGGTACTGGAACCAGTTCGACCACGCGCCGGAGTTCGTGGTGCTGTTCCTGCCGGGCGAGAACTTCTTCTCCGCAGCCTTGGAGCACGATCCCGGCCTGATCGAGGCGGGCATCGACCAGTCCGTCATCCCCGCCACGCCGACCACGCTGATCGCCCTGCTCCGCGCCGTCTCCTACGGCTGGCGGCAGGAAAAGCTGGCGGAGAACGCAAAGGTCATCTCCAACCTCGGCCGCGAGCTCTATGAGCGGCTGGGCGTCATGGCCGACCACATGCACCGCATGGGCAATGGCCTGAGGGGTGCTGTCGACTGCTACAACAAGGCGGTCAGCTCGCTGGAGAGCCGGGTGCTCGTCACCGCCCGCAAGTTCAAGGACCTGAAGGCCGTGCCCGACACGGCGGAGGTGATCGAACTTGGCTTGATCGAGCAGTCCCCGCGCGATCCCCAGTCGCCGGAGCTGCGCGCCCTGCCCGACGCGCGGGCATAGGGTCCGGCGCCTCCGCTTGACGGCATCCGCCGTCCGGCCTATGTGGCAGCATCCCCGAAAGGGCCTGATCGGCCCGGGATCACCCTCGGATCGCGGCCCCGCCATGTCCCTGCTCGACATCCTCATCGCCCCCGACGCCCGCCTGAAGCAGAAGGCGAAGCCGCTCTCCGGCGTGGACGGGCGGGTGGCCCGGCTGATGGATGACATGCTGGAGACGATGTACAAGGCCCCCGGCATCGGCCTCGCGGCCCCGCAGGTCGGCATCCTGGAGCGGGTGATCGTGGTCGACGTGACCGACCACAAGACCGAGAAGCCGAACCCCATCGCCATGGTGAACCCGGAGATCATCCGGGCGTCGGACGACCTCAGCGTGACGCAGGAGGGATGCCTGTCCATCCCCGACATCTACGCCGACGTGACGCGGCCGGCGGAGGTGACCGTGCGCTACGTCGACCGGGATGGGGAGGTGCGCACGTTGGACGCGGGCGGGCTGCTGGCCACCTGCATCCAGCACGAGATCGACCACCTGAACGGCGTTCTGTTCATCGACCATCTGTCGTCGCTGAAGCGCAACATGATCCTGCGCAAGATGCAGAAGTACAAACGGGAGCATGGCATCGCCTGATGCCGCCCGCGGCCGGAAGCGCCGCCATCCGCCGGGGACGCGCATGACCCTCCGCCTCGCCTTCATGGGCACGCCGGACTTCTCCGTGCCCATCCTGGACGCGCTGGTCTCGGCCGGACACGAGGTGGCCTGCGTCTACTGCCAGCCGCCCCGCCCGGCCGGACGGGGACACCAGCTCCAGCCCAGCCCGGTGCAGAAGCGGGCGGAGGCGCTGGGCATCCCCGTGCGCCATCCGAAGACCCTGCGCACGGCGGAGGCGCAGGCGGAGTTCCACGACCTCGGGCTCGACTGCGCCGTGGTGGCGGCCTACGGCCTGATCCTGCCGCAGCCGGTGCTGGACGCGCCGAAGCATGGCTGCATCAACGTGCACGCCTCCCTGCTGCCCCGCTGGCGGGGGGCCGCACCCATCCACCGCGCCATCCTGGCGGGCGACCGGGAGACGGGTGTGACCATCATGCAGATGGAGGCGGGACTGGACACCGGGCCGATGCTGCTGAAGGACACCCTGCCCATCGGCCCGCGCACCACCGCGCGGGAGCTGCACGACGCCCTGTCGGCATTGGGGGCGGAGCTGATCGTCGCGGCCCTCGACCTGCTCGAGGCGGAAGCCCTGACGGCCGAACCGCAGCCGGAGGACGGTGTCACCTACGCCGCCAAGCTGACCAAGGAGGAGGGGCTGCTGGACTTCAGCAGGCCGGCCGTCGAGCTCGACAGGCAGGTGCGCGGCCTCACCCCCTGGCCCGGCTGCTGGTTCGAGGCGCCGACGGGGGAGAAGATCAAGGTGCTGGCGGCCGAACCCGCGCGGGGCGACGACGAGCCCGGCACCCTGCTGGACGAGGAGCTGCGCGTCGCCTGCGGCACCGGTGCCCTGCGGCTGCTGACCGTGCAGCGGCCGGGCAAGGGCCCGGTGGATGGGGCGGCCTTCCTGCGCGGCTTCCCCGTGAAGGTGGGCGGGAAGGTCATCGCATGACGGTGACCGGTTGCCCTCGCTCTTCGACGGGCTCAGGGTGAGGGCAACCTGGAAGCCCCGCCACAGGCCCCGGGCCTCCAACCACCCCTCACCCTGAGCCCGTCGAAGGGCGTGGGGTGGCGCACGGACGATCCAAAACGCATGCGATGACCACCCGCTGGAAGATCACGCTGGAGTATGACGGGCGGCCCTTCGTCGGCTGGCAGCGCCAGGACAACGGCCTGTCCGTCCAGGGCTGCGTGGAGGAGGCGATCCGCCGCTTCGCGCAGGAGGAGGTCACCGTCCATTGCGCCGGGCGAACGGATGCGGGCGTGCACGCCCTGGCCATGGTCGCGAGCTTCGACCTGGAGAAGGACGCCCCGGCCGACACGGTGATGAACGCGGTGAACTTCCACCTGAAGCCGCACCCCGTGGCCGTGCTGGCGGCCGAGGCGATGGATCCGGACTTCCACGCCCGCTTCTCCTGCCTCGGTCGCGGCTATCTTTACCGCATCGTCAACCGGCGGGCGCCGCTGGCGCTGGAGGCCGGCCGGGCGTGGCACGTGATGGCGCCGGTGCTGGACGCGGACGCCATGCACGCGGCCGCCCAGCGGCTGGTCGGCCGGCACGATTTCTCCAGCTTCCGGGCCAGCCTGTGCCAGGCGAAGTCGCCGGAGAAGACGGTGGACGAGCTCACGGTCACCCGGGTGGGCGAGGAGGTGCGGGTGGTGGCCCGCGCGCGGTCCTTCCTGCACCACCAGGTGCGCAACATGGTGGGCACCCTCAAGCTGGTGGGGGAGGGGAAGTGGACGGCGGATGACGTCACCCGCGCGCTGGAGGCCCGGGACAGGAGTGCCGCCGGGCCGACCGCTCCGTCCGACGGGCTCTACTTCACCGGTGCGGTCTACTGAGGGACGGCCTCAGCCCTGGCCCCAGATCATGGCGTCGGTCAGGCCGTTGACGAACGCCGTCACCAGCAGCTCGAGCCCCAGGATGCCGACCGCACCCAGCGGCGGCACGTCCAGCGTGTGCCGGGCGATGAACCAGCCCAGGGCCGCCGCCCAGACGAAGATCACGAGGTTGACGGCCGAGACGAGCTGCGGCGGCAGCAGACCGCCTCCCGCGAGCGCCGCCCCCAGCAGGAAGGCGCCCATCTGCAGCACGCTGGCCCAGTTGTAGGCGGCGATGAAGGCCGGCACCCGGTCGGCCTTTCCCTGCATCTCCATGATCTGCTGGACGATCAGCAGATAGGCCAGGAGCTTGATCGCGAAGCCGAGGCTTTCCACGCCGAGGAAGGGCAGCACGCCCACCTGGTCGGCCAGCGTCGTCTCCGGCATCAGGATCAGGATCCAGTAGGCCGGCAGGACGAACAGATTGGCCCAGAAGCTGCGCCACGCGCTTTCGACCGACCCGTCGAAATAGCCCGTCCCGGCCCGGTCGAACCGCGCCAGCCGCGTTGCGCCGTAAAGGCCGTACAGGGCGTCGCGCGCCACCGTCATGCGGCACCCTGGAGGTAACGGGACAGCACCGTCGCATAGATCGCCGTCAGGGCGTGCATGTCGGCCACGGCCACGTTCTCGTCCACCTTGTGCATCGAGGCCCCGACCAGTCCGAACTCCACCACGGGCGCGTGATCCTTGATGAAGCGGGCGTCCGACGTGCCGCCGGACGTGCTCAGGTCCGGAACGCGGCCGGTGGCCGAACGGACCGCCTCCGCGACGATGTCCGACAGTTGCCCCGGCGGGGTCAGGAAGGCCACACCGCTCACCTGCACGGTCATGTCCCAGGCGCCGCCCACCTCCTCCAGCACGTCGCGGATGTGCGCCTCCAGGCTGGCGGGCGTGTGCAGGTCGTTGAAGCGGATGTTGAACTTCGCCGTGCCCTTCGCCGGGATCACGTTCGTCGCCGGGTTGCCCACATCGATGCTGGTCAGTGCCAGGGTAGAGGGCTGGAAGTGCGGCGTGCCCTCGTCCAGCGGGCTTTCCGCCAGCAGGGTCAACGCCTTGGCGAGGCGGGGTAGGGGATTGTCCGCCCGCTCCGGATAGGCTGAATGCCCCTGGGCGCCGAGTGCGGTCAGCGTCACGTTCATGCTGCCGCGACGGCCGATCTTCATCATCTCGCCCAGCGTGCGGGGGTTCGTCGGCTCGCCCACGATGCAGGCGTCGATCCGCTCGCCCCGTTCCGCCAGCCAGTCCAGCACCGGCTTGGTCCCGTTGACGGACGGCCCCTCCTCGTCGCCGGTGATCAGCAGGCTGATGCTGCCCTTCGGCCGCCCATGCTCCGCCAGGAAGCGTGCGACTGCGGCGATGAAGCAGGCGATGCCCCCCTTCATGTCGGCGGCACCCCGGCCATAGAGGCGCCCGTCGATCACCTCCCCGCCGAACGGGTCCACCGTCCAGGCGGCGCGGTCGCCCACCGGCACCACATCCGTATGCCCGGCGAAGCAGAGGTTGGGCCCCTCCGTGCCCAGCCTGGCGTAAAGGTTGTCGATCCGGTCCGTGCCCGGCGCCTGGAACGGCAGGCGGGTGCAGGCGAAGCCCATCCCCTCCAGCGCCCGCTGCACGACGTCCAGTGCACCCGCGTCCGCCGGGGTGACGCTGGGGCGGCGGATCAGCTCCTGTGCCAGGGCGACGGGATCGAGGGGGAAGGTTTCGGCGGGCATGCGTTCGGGTCCAACCTGCGTGCGGGCGCACAGTGCCCGCAAGCGCCGTCCCTCGACAAGGGGCCGGTTGTCGCTTCGGACGAAACGTGCCGACGGTCGCGCGACGGTTTCGCCCGCCTCAGTCCCGCAGCAGCTCGTTGATGCTGGTCTTGGCGCGGGTCTTCTCGTCCACGCGCTTGACGATCACGGCGCAGTAAAGGCTGGGGCCGGGGCGGCCGTCGGGCAGGGGCTTGCCGGGCAGGCTGCCGGAGACGACGACGCTGTAGGCCGGGACCCGGCCCATGAAGACCTCCCCCGTCTCCCGGTCCACGACCTTGGTCGAGGCGCCGATGAACACGCCCATGGAGATGACGGAGCCACGCTCCACCACGACACCCTCCACGATCTCCGACCGGGCGCCGATGAAGCAGTCGTCCTCGATGATGGTCGGGTTGGCCTGCAGCGGCTCAAGCACGCCGCCGATGCCGACACCGCCCGACAGGTGCACGTTCTTCCCGATCTGGGCGCAGCTGCCGACGGTCACCCAGGTGTCGACCATGGTGCCCTTGTCCACATAGGCGCCCAGGTTCACGAAGCTGGGCATCAGCACGGCACCCGGCGCCACATAGGCGGAATGGCGCACCACGGCCCCCGGCACGGCGCGGAAGCCGGCCTCGCGCCAGCGGTTCTCGCCCCAGCCGGCGAACTTGCTGGGCACCTTGTCCCACCAGGTCGCACCACCGGGGCCGCCGTCCACGACTTGGTTGTCGTTCAGGCGGAAGGACAGCAGGACCGCCTTCTTCGCCCACTGGTTCACATGCCAGCCCGACCCCGTCGGCTCCGCCACCCGTAGCGCGCCGGAATCCAGCAGGCCCAGCACCCGGTCCACCGCGTCGCGGACGGGGCCGGTGGTGCGGAAGGTCAGCGCCTCGCGCTCCTCCCAGGCCTGTTCGATGGTGCGTTCAAGGTCGGCGTGGCTCATGGCGCAGGTCTTCGCGTGCTGGGTCGGTCCGAGGGGAGGCCGGACGATGGGGCAGGGGGACGGGGGATGTCAACGGACCCGCGCGTCGCATCCACGTTCTCCCCAGGGAACGGAACGGCCCCAGCGGGACGCGAAAAGACGCATACACTCGCAATCCAACAATATCTATATGGTTATTTGACTCGACTCGTCTTGGTTGTGTGACTTTCATGTGTGGCACGAGAACACTGGAGATCGTGCCATGCGTACACTTGCATTTGTCTTGCTGTTTGTCTTGGGTCTGACCGTTCCCGATCCGGCGGCCGCGCAGAGCGACGACGCGATCCGAAAGGCGCTCATCGAGCAGTCGATCGCGGGCTACCCTGGAAACTGCCCCTGCCCGTACAACAGCACCCGCAACGGAAGTCGGTGCGGAGCCCGTAGCGCATACAGCAAGCCAGGAGGCTACGCCCCCTTGTGCTATCCCCAGGATGTCACTCCGGAAATGGTCGAGCGGTACCGGAAGGCGATGGGGGCCAACGCGAAGAGCCTGAAGGCCGGCTAAACCCGTCAGCGGCTGCCCGCCACCCCCGCCAGCCACTCCACCAGATCGTCTACAACGTGGTGGATGTGCTCGCCGGTGCCGATGCCGGCGCCGTCGGGGCGGGACCAGTCGGCTTCGCTCCTGATCCAGACGGTGGTCATGCCGAGTGCTGCCGCCGGGACGAGGTTGCGGGCGATGTCCTCCACCATCACGGCGCGGGTCGGGTCCACGCCGTGGCGGTCGACCATCACCGCATAGGGGCGCGGGTCCGGCTTCGGCACATAGTCGGCGGCGACGATGTCGAAGATGCCGTCGAAGCGGTGGCCCACGCCCAGGCGCGCCATCACGTTCTCCGCATGCCGGACGGAGCCGTTGGTGTAGATCAGCTTGCGGCCCGGCAGCTTCGCCAGTGCGGCATCCAGCGCCGCCGAAGGGGCGATGGGTGTGACGTCGATGTCGTGCACATACTCCAGGAACTCCCCCGGATCGATGTCGTGCTCCGTCATCAGGCCGCGCAGGGTGGTGCCGTAATCCCGGAAATAGCCCTTCTGCTTCTTCCGCGCCTCCTCGTAGGGCATGTCGAAGCGGGCGGCGATGAACTCCCCGATCCGGCGGTCGACCTGGGCGAACAGGTTGCTGCTGGCGGGATAGAGGGTGTTGTCCAGGTCGAAGATCCAGGTCTCGACATGGTCCAGGCGACCCTGGAAGGAGGGCAGGGCGGGGGACGGGGCGGAAGCCGGTGCGGTCGTCATGGGGCGGAGAATGGGGCGCGCCCCTCCATCCGGCAACCCCGCCCGGCGGATGGCGGCTCCGCAGGCGCGCATTGATGGACTTTTGACGTCCGGGGGTGTACGCGCAGGCGTTGCCGAATGCCGCCGCCCGTTCCACCCAGGTGCCGCGGCGCATCACGACGGTCCGGCCACCGATGACCAGCGACGACGCACCGCCCGTTCCGAAGTTCACCACCTTCGCCTTCCAGCACAAGGGGCTGAACATCGAGGGCCTGTACTTCACCCTGCAGCCCGGATCGCTGGATCCGGTCATGCGCGTGCGCATGGCAGACATGGACGGCGTGGTGAAGCTGCGCGAGGTGCCGGAGGCGCTCCGCATCGATCCGAACTCCGGCGACGGCCAACTCCTCCAGATCGTCGAGCGCAGTCTGCGCCATGTCGCCCAGATCCGGCCGGGCGACAAAATCCCCACGGAGATCCTGGATGGCACCGCGAGCTGGACCGTGGACGAGCGGCACCGGGAGCGCATGGCGATCTCGCTCGCGGAGACGCTGCTGGCGGCCGTCGGCACCGGTGCCGCGGAGGGACTGCTGGTCAGCGGCGAGGCGGCCATGGCGCGGATGAAGGGCGTGGCGGAGACGATTTGCGAACGGCTGGGCCTGCCCAAGGACAAGCGCGGGGAGGCGGTGGAGCGGATCGAGCGGCTGGTGAACGAGCTGGCCTTCGTCGAGGCGTTGCGGGACCACTTCCGCCCGCTCCTGGACGTGCCGGGCCAGCTCAGGGACATCGCGCGCCGCAACATCGGCGACACGGAGTTCGCCGACCAGGTCGCCACCACCCAGCGCCTGTTCAAGGACCAGCAGGCCCGGCTGCGCGGGCTGTGGGAGGAGACGTTCGCCAGCGTCGCGGATCCCATCGCGGCGATGAAGGCCATGGACAAGACGGTCAAGCGGATACGCCAGCGCCGCGACGCGCTGCATTTCGAAAGCCTGCGCTGGGGAGACATCCCCGCCACCTGGAAAACGATCGATCCCGCCTCCGACGAGGCCGCGTGGCAGGCGGGCCAGCTCTACCGCTTCATGCTCCGCAACTTCCTCCAGGTGAAGTCCTGGGCCGGCGGCGGCTGAGACAAGGGGCGGTCGGCTGGACGCCCTTCCCGACCTGGGCTAAGCCTTGAGGGGTGCCGCCCGCAACATCCGGTGTACCCGCCCGTGACACGCACAGCCGACCATGATCCCGGCGCGCCCCCGCCGCCCGCGGCGGCCGGGGCCGACATGTCGGCGGGCGGGGATGTCGGCGCCCTGTTGCGCGGCTGGCCAGGGCCGGCGCTCCGCCTGGACGGCGACGGCAACCTCCTGGCGGCCAACGCCCGCGCCGACCGGCTCGCCGCCTACGACCGGGGCTGGCGCGAGGAGCTGGCCCGCTGGGTGGCGGCCGGCGGCGCCGTCACGGAGCCCGCGCATTCCGTGCCGGTCGACATCGGCGGTGGCCAGGGGATGGGTGTCGTGGAGTTCACCGCCGTCCCCATGCCAGACGGCAGCGTGGCCCTGCTCGGCCGTGACACGACGCTGGAGCGCCGCCTGCGCCAGGCGCTCACCGAGTCCCGCCAGCGCTACAAGGATCTGGTGGACATCTCCTCCGACTTCGCCTGGGAAACCGGGCCGGACGGCCGTTTCGTCTTCGTCTCGCCCGCCGGGGCCATCGGCTACGCTGCCGCCGATCTGGTCGGCCGGCATCCATCCGAACTCGTCCTGCCCGACTTCGCGGACCAGCCGCTGCCCTTTGCCGCGACCGGGCCGGTGGAGCGGGCGGAGGTCTGGTTGAAGGCGAGCGACGGGCGGGCGGCGTGTCTCATCTCCTCCGCCGTGCCGCTGGAGGGGCCGC
Organism: Rhodospirillaceae bacterium; assembly: GCA_029267445.1. Taxonomy (GTDB): domain Bacteria; phylum Pseudomonadota; class Alphaproteobacteria; order Azospirillales; family Azospirillaceae; genus JAJUIU01. The sequence goes on along the minus strand of JAJUIU010000004.1, from coordinate 39,529 downwards.
AGGGCGAATGGCTGGGGGCGCGGGGGGCCTGCCGCGACATCACCGAGGCGCGCCTGCGCGGAATGGAGCTGGCCGAGGCCCGGTTGAAGGAGCGTTATCTCGGCCACATCGTCTCCTCCACCCGCGACGATGTGGACCCGACGCGCACGCTGGAGATCGCGGCCGGTGTGGCGGCCAACGCCGTGGGTGCGGCCGGGGCCTGGGTCTATGCCCGGGGTGACGACGGCGCTTTCTTGCCGTCCGCCGGCGGGGCCGACATGCCCGACGCCGTCCGGCTCGCGGCCGAGGAGCTGCTGGCCAGGGCCGCCGCCAGCGCCGATCCGGTCGCCGTGCTGGCGGGCGGTCAGGCCCTGCTGGCCGACCGCACGCTCTACCGGATGGAGGTGAACGGCGCCATCCTGTGCTGGCGGGCGGCGGACCGGGACTGGTCCCCGGCGGACCGGGACATGGTCCGGGCCATCACCGACCATGTCGGCGTGGCCGTGGCGCAGGCCCGCTACCAGGAGACGCTGAAGACCCTGTCGGAGCGGGACGGGCTGACCGGCCTCTACAACCGCCGCACCTTCATGGAGCGGCTGGAGGAACGGCTGTCGCGCCGGGCGGTCGGCGGTTCGGCGCTGCTTTATTTCGACCTCGACAACTTCAAGGCCGTCAACGACAAGCTGGGCCACGCGGCCGGTGACGACGTGCTCCGGGCCGTGGGTCGGCTGATGGGCCGGCTCGCCCGGCCGGGCGACCTGACGGGCCGGCTGGGCGGCGACGAGTTCGTGCTCTGGGTCGACCGGGTGGACGAGGCGCAGGCCCTGTCCATCGCCGACCGGCTGCTGAAGGAGGCGGCGGAGTTCCTGCGGCCCCTGTCCGCGTCTGAGGACAAGCCGCTCGGTGTCTCCGTCGGGGTGGCACCCCACGCCGCCGGCTCCGGCGAGGCGGCGGAGACGCTGGTGGACCGGGGCGACCAGGGAATGTACGCGGCCAAGCGCATGGGCAAGGGCCACCGGGCGCTCGCTCCCGCTCCGGCCGGTCCGGGGAGTGCTGGATGACCGTCGACTACGAAACCGCCAAGCGCCTGGCCGCCAGCGGCGACGACACGGAGCGCCGGTTCGTCGCCTCGCGGGCGGAGACGCGGCCGGAAATCCTCTACCTGCTGGCCAGCGACCAGAACGCCGAGGTGCGCCGCGAGATCGCGCGCAACACCAACACGCCGCGCCAGGCCGACCTCATGCTGTCCACCGACCCGGACGAGCAGGTCCGGAGCGGGCTGGCGGCGAAGATCGCCGCACTGGTCCCGACGCTCCCGCCGGACAAGATCGGCCAGATCGAGCGCATGACGCTGGAGATCCTTGAGACGCTGGCCCGCGACCAGGCGGTGGCCGTGCGCGCCGTGGTCGCCGACGCGCTGAAGGAGGCGCCGAACGCGCCGCCGGGCATCGTCCAGCAGCTCGCCCGCGACCTGGAGTTGTCCGTCTCCGTCCCGGTGCTGCGGCACTCCCCGATCCTCACGGACGAGGACCTGCTGCACATCATCCAGGCGGCGCCGCTGGATGACCAGCTCGTCGCCATCGCCCAGCGCGCGGGTGTCTCCGGCGGCGTGTCGGACGCCATCGCCCGGACCGAGAGCGAGGCGGCGGTGGCCGCCCTGCTGGGCAACGCGTCGGCCCAGATCCGGGAGGAGACGCTGGACCGGCTGGTGGAGCTGGCGCCCCGCCACGAACCCTGGCACGGGCCGCTGGTGCGGCGGCCCAACCTGCCGGCGCGGGCGGCGGCCCGGCTGGCCGGGTTCGTCGCCGACCAGCTGGTGAAGGTGCTGCGGTCCCGCAAGGACCTGCCTCCGGAAACGATCGCCGCCGTGGCCGACGCCGTGAAGGCGCGCGTGGCCCCGCAGCCGCCCGCGAAAGCGGCTGCCGAGACCGAGGAGCGCGAACGTCCGTCCGACCGCGCGGCGAAGCTGCACAAGGCGGGCCAGCTCGACGAGGATGCGGTGTCCACCGCATTGGCCCAGGGCGATCGCGGCTTCATCCTCGCCGCACTGGGCCTGCTGGCCGGAATCCCGATGGAGGCCGTGGAGCGCATCGTCTCGGGTCAAAGCCCGCGCGGCGTCACGGCGCTGTGCTGGAAGGCGGGCCTGTCGATGCGGTTCTGCCGGCAGGTGCAGGTGCGTCTGGCGCTGATCCCGCCGGCCCAGGTGCTGAACCCGAAGGACGGCACCGACTATCCGATGAGCCCGGCGGACATGGAATGGCAGCTGGAGTTCTTCGGGATCAAGCCGACGGGCAAGCCCTCCCGCTCCGGCAAGAAGTAGGGACGGCTACTTCCGCCCGATCAGCGTGCCGGCCCCGCCTTCGGTGAAAATCTCCAGGATGATGGCGTGGGGCACGCGGCCGTCCAGGATGACGGCGGCCTGCACACCGCCCTCCACCGCCTGCAGGCAGGTCTCGATCTTGGGGATCATGCCGCCGGTGGCCGTCCCGTCCGCGATGGCCCGCTTCGCGGCGTCCACCGACAGTTCGGGGATCAGGCGCTTCTCCTTGTCCAGCACGCCCGCCACATCGGTCAGCAGCAGCAGGCGGGTCGCCTTCACGGCGGCGGCGATGGCACCGGCGGCGGTGTCGGCGTTGATGTTGTAGGTCTGCCCGTCCTCGCCGATGCCGATGGGGGCGATGACGGGGATGATGTCGGCCTGCCGCAGCTTGTCCAGCAGGCCCGGATTGATCCGGAACGGGTCGCCGACGAAGCCGAGGTCGATCACCTTCTCGATGTTGCTGTCCGGGTCGCGCTTGGTGCGGGTGACCTTGCGCGCCTCGATCAGGTCGTCGTCCTTGCCGGACAGGCCGATGGCGTCGCCGCCGGCGTCATTGATCAGCGCCACGATCTGCTTGTTGATGGAGCCGGACAGGACCATCTCCGCGATCTCGACCGTCTCCTTGTCGGTCACGCGCAGGCCGTCCACGAACTCCGACTTGATCTTCAGCCGCTCCAGCATCTGGCCGATCTGGGGCCCGCCGCCGTGCACGACGATCGGGTGGATGCCCACCTGCTTCATCAGCACGATGTCGTTGGCGAAGCGGCGGCCCAGCGCCTCGTCGCCCATGGCGTGGCCGCCATACTTCACCACCACCGTCTGCCCCGCGTAGCGCCGCATGTAGGGCAGCGCCTCCGACAGGGTCCGCGCCTTGGCGAGCCATTCGTCCCGGGAGGGGGTGGCGGAAGCGGCGTCGGTCATGGGGCGTTCCCTCGGGGCTCTGACGGGCGGACCCGTGTCTACACCGGGTGCGGGATGCGGGGCAACCGCGGGGGTGTGACAGACGGGGGCGCGGTCTGTCCGGCCGTGGACAGGGGGAATGTCCGGAAACGGACAGTGCTGTCCGATGCCATGGTGGTGAAATCCACCACCGGATGGCGGAACCGCCGAAAGCGTCGCGACGGCGGCGGCGTGCATGGCGGAAAACGGCCGTTCTCCTTCGTTTCCAGGCTCTGGCACGGCGGTTGCTGATAGGTGGTCATCGGCGATCCCGCCACGGACTGAAGAGAACGGAGACCACCATGACCACGACCACCAAGACCACCGACCAGGGCTTCCTGTCCGTGCTGTACGCCCGCCTGCCGGTGCTGACCAACCTCGCCGAGACCTCGGTGGTGCTGTCCACGGCGCTGGGCATGGTCCTGTCGATCAACCTGCTGTTCTGATCCGACCCTTCGTCCCGCCGGCCCGCCGGTCGGGGCGAAGGCGTTTGGAAGCATCCGACCCGAAGGTGCCGCAAAACACTTGAACAAGGCGCCAACTTTCGGAGTAATTCCTTCCACGGTTGCGTGGAGGGCGGAACGGTTGAGGATTTCGCGGGCCATCCTGGCGGCCCTCATTTTCCTGGGAGTCTTCTCCCTGGCCGCCAAGGGCGCGGACGCGGCAGATATGCCGCCCATCGCAGGCACATCCCAAGCCGCAGGCGTGCCCCAGGCCCGTTATCAGGCCAAGTCCGACTGCTGGCCCGGACTGCCCACCGGCAGACAAAGCCGCGACCGCATGGAATGCGGCGTGCTGCATGTCCCCGAACTGCGCGACGGGCGCCCCACGCGCATGCTGGAGCTGGCGGTGGTGCGCATACGGGCGCGCGAATCCTGGGGCTATCCGCCGATCATCGACCTGCATGGCGGGCCCGGCGGCGATTCGATCGGGTGGACCGACCACTGGCTGGAAAGCCCCCTGACGGCCGACCATGACATGATCCTGCTGGATCAGCGCGGCGCTGGCCTCTCCCGCCCGGCGGTCTGCGCGGACATCCCGGACAGCGTCGCGATCCCCGACGCGCCGGGTCTGCTGGCCGCCTGCGCGCGGGACCTGCGGGCGGCGGGCGGCGACCCGGCGGGCTACACCCCGCTCGCCATCGCGGCGGACGTGGACGATCTGCGCCGCGCCCTGGGGTACGAGCGGGTCCACCTGTTCGCCAACTCGTACGGCACCGTGATCGCGCAGGTCCTGATGGCGACCCGGCCGGAGACGCTGTCCGGCGTCGTGCTGGACAGCGCGCTGCCGGTTTCCCTCCCCCTGCTCGATGGCGAGGCCCAGGTCGTCAGCTTCCTTGAAGGGGTCCTGCGCGACTGCGCGGCGGACGCCGCCTGCGCCGCCGCCTATCCGGACCTGGAGCGGCGGTTCCTGGACGCGCTGGACGCGCTGACGGCCTCGCAGCCGGGCAAGCGGAAGCGGTTCGACGGAAAGGACGCGCTGTCGGCCATCTTCCTGCTGCTGTACGCGCCGGACACCCGCCCCATCGCGCCCTTCATCCTGAACAAGCTGGCGGATCGTGGGGCGGAGCCCCTGGAAACGCTGACCCGCGCGCTCGGACTTGCGGACGGGGTCGCCATGGGCGCCTTCTTCGCCGTGAGCTGCGGCGTGGTCGACGCGGCGGCGGACGGGGCCCGGCTGGCCGAGGTGGTGGCCGCCGCCCCACGCTGGGCCCCGCACCTGTCCGGCGACGCCTTCCTGCGCACCTGCGACGCTTGGCCGGCCCGGGTGGAGCTGCCGGTCCCGGACGGGTCCAGGGTGCCGACCCTGATCATCCAGGGTGCTGACGATCCGGTCACACCGCCCGCCTATGCCCACATGCTGGCGGCGCGGCTGGCCGATGCGCGGGTCCTGATCGTCCCGCGCCAGAGCCACGGCCCGGCCGTCACCGACGACTGTGCCGCAGGGGCCGCCGCGTCCTTCCTCGTCGACCCGGGCAAGGCCGTGCGGGAACCGAGTTGCGGCGCCGTCGGCCCGACGGCGTTCCTGACGCCGGACATCGCGGTGCGGCCGGGCCTTACGGCGTTGACCCTCGGGCCCCTCGGGTGGCCCGCCCTGGCCGTTGGCGCGATGACCGGGCTGGCGCTGTTCCCGGTATCGGTCTGGCTGTCGATACGCCTGCTGCGGGCTCCCGGGGCGATGTTCGTTTCGACCGTGGGACAGGGGGCGCTCGCACTGTTCCTGTCCGGCATCTTCGTGTGCGGCAGCTTCTTCGCCATGGCCCAGCTGTTCCGCGAGAACCCCCTGCTGTCCGCCTTCGGATTCGCCCGCTGGGTCGAGCCCGTCATGGTCCTGCCCTGGGTCATTCCGCCCCTGGTCCTGCTGGCGCTGTTCCGCTGGGTGGGGCGGCCGGAGACGGCACCGCAGGGGGCGTGGGGGAAATCCTGGCTGGGCCTGTCCCTGGTCCTGTCGGGGCTGACCGCGCTGTTCGCGCTGACCCATGGGCTCGCCCTCGGGCTTTGACCGCGTCACCCCGGCGGCCTCACGCAGGCGTGACCGGCCTTGACTGGCGGCGGGCCGTGAGGCGGGCCATGTTGCCTCGCATGGTCAGACACCTGCTCGCCGCCGCCGTCGCGTGTGCCCTCGTCCCGGCCAGCCCCGCCGCCGCCATGGAGGAGGGGACGGCACCGGCCGCCCTGGCGGCGGAGGGCTGGCGCCTGCTGCGCACCGGCGACGCGCCGCCGGCCCGGTTCAGCCTGCTGGAGGACGGGACCGTCCGCGTGGTGGCGGAGGGGGCGGTCGGCTTCCTCGCCCGGCCGGTGGAGGCGGCACCCGGCCGCCACCTGTCCTGGCGCTGGCGGGTGGACGCGGCGACCCCGGCGACGGACTTGCGGGCCAAAGGCGAGGACGACCGGCCGGCGGCGGTGCACGTCTTCTTTCCTCGTGCCGAGGGCGAGCGGGGCCTGTTCGGCCGCATCGGCGACAGTCTACGCGCGGCGGCCGCTGGCGACGCCTTTTCCGGACGGGTCATCACCTATGTCTGGGGCGGGACCGAGCCGCCGGGGACCCGCTTTCCCAGCCCCTTCATGCGCGAGGACGGGGCGCTGGTCATCCTGCGCGGGCCGGAGGCGCCGACAGGCGTCTGGCTCTCCGAGTGCGTCGACCCCGCCGCCGACTACCGCGCCGCCTTCGGCCGCGATCCCACTGTGCCGAACTGGATCGCGCTGTCCGCCGACACCGACGACCGAGGCGGGCGCGGGGAGACCGTCTTCACCATACCCGCCTTCGTCACCCCCGACCCGCAGGGAGACTGTCCATGATGCGCCGCCGTACCGTCCTGGCCCTGGCAGGCACCGGCCTCCTGGCCGCAGCTTCGCCGCGACCGGCCGCAGCTGCCCCGAGGCCCGACCTGTGGGAGCGCTGGACACGGCATGACGCCGCCTCCACCGCCACGGTGGACCACGGCGCGTGGGACCGGTTCCTCGCCGGCCATCTGCGGGTGGAGCCGGGTGGGGTCAACCCTATCGCCTACGGGGCTGTTCCCGCCGCAGACCGGCAGGCCCTCGCCGCGTATCTGGACGCGCTGGCCGCGACACCCCCGTCACGGCTGAACAGGGCGGAGCAGTTCGCTTACTGGGTCAACTTCTACAACGCCCTGACGGTCAAGGTGGTGCTGGACCACCATCCCGTCGCCTCCATCCGCGACATCGACATCTCCCCCGGCCTGTTCGCCGACGGCCCCTGGGGGAAGAAGCTGGTGACGGTGGAAGGGGAGCCGGTGTCCCTGGATGACATGGAGCACCGGATCCTGCGCCCGATCTGGCGCGATCCGCGCATCCACTATGCCGTCAACTGCGCCTCGATCGGCTGCCCGAACCTGCGGACCGTGGCCTTCACGGCCGCCAACGCCGATCGGCTGATGGAGCAGGGGGCGCGCGATTACGTGAACCATCCGCGCGGCACCAGTCTCGCCGACGGGCGCCTGACCGTGTCCAAGATCTACGATTGGTTCAAGGTCGACTTCGGCGACACCGATGCTGGCGTCATCGCGCATTTGCGCCGGTATGCCGCCCCGCCGCTGGCGGCCGGCTTGGCCAGCGCCACCCGCATCGCCGACACGGTCTACGACTGGTCGCTGAACGACGTGCCGGGCTGACCGGCGTCAGGCCGGCAGGGCGAGGCGGGTGAGGGTGGCGCGCAGCTCCGGGATGCCGAGGCCGGATTCGGAGCTGGTGGCCATAACCTCCGGATGCGCGGCCCCGTGCTTGGTCAGCTTGGACGCCACGTCGCGCCGGGTGTGCTCGAGCGCCTTGTCCGTCAGCTTGTCGGCCTTGGTCAGCACGATCTGATAGGCCACGGCCGCCTGGTCCATCATCTTCATCATGTCCAGGTCGCTCTCCTTCAACCCGTGCCGGGCGTCGACCAGGACCAGCGCCCGCTTCAGCGGCACGCGGCCCTTCAGATAATGGCGGATGAAGTCCGTCCAGGCGGCCGATCGTTCCTTGCTGACCTTGGCGTAGCCGTAGCCCGGCATGTCCACCAGCACCAGACGGCCGGCGAGGTTGAAGAAATTGAGCTGCTGGGTGCGGCCGGGCGTCTGGCTGGTGCGGGCCAGCGTGGTGCGTCCGGTCAGCGCGTTGACCAGGGACGATTTGCCGACGTTGGAGCGTCCGGCGAAGCAGATCTCCGGCAGATCGGCCTCCGGCAGCGCGGTCGCCGCCTCCGCCCCCCAGAAGAAGTCGCACTCCTTCGCGAACAGCAGGCGCCCGGCCTCGATCTCCGCCGTGGACAGGTCGCCCATCAGGGAGGGCGTGATCGCGATGTGCTTCATGGGCGCTGCCCCCTTCACAGATCCTTGCGGTAGAGGACGACCCGCTCCACCTCCGCATAGCCCAACCGCCCGTGGGCGGCGTGGCTGACCGCGTTCTCCACCAGCGCGTCGGACGCCATCTCCCGGCAGCCCTTGGACCGCGCCCAATCCTCCGCCGCCGCGACGAGCGCCCGGCCGATGCCGGAACGTCGGCGGTCCGGCACCACGTACCAGCCCTCGACATAGCCGACGGGGCCGGGGCCGCACCCGTCCGCATAGGCCCTGAGCGACGCCTCCACCAGCCCGACGGCGCGCCCACCCTCCCAGGCGATGAAGGTGCCCAGGGCCGGGTCCTCCGCCATGGACGCGATCTCCGTCCGCGCCTCCTCGGCCGGCAGGTCCGGCCAGAGGGCGGTGCGCAGGGCCACCCAGGCGTCGGCGTCCGCCAGCGTGGCCGCGCGGAGGTCGACGCCCGTCATGGCCGGTCAGGTGATCTTCACGCCCATGCGGCGCATGATCACCCACTGCTGCAGGATCGACAGGATGTTCGACCAGGTCCAGTAGATGACGAGGCCCGCCGGGAACGAGGCCATCATGAAGGTGAACACGAACGGCAGGATCATGAAGATCTTCTGCTGGATCGGGTCCGGCTGGGCCGGGTTCAGCTTCATCTGCAGCCACATGGTGAAGCCCATGAGCAGCGGCCAGACGCCGATCATCAGGATCGTCGGCGGGTCCCACGGGATCAGCCCGAACAGGTTGAACAGGCTGGTCGGATCGGGGGCCGACAGGTCCTGGATCCAGCCGAAGAACGGCGCGTGCCGCATCTCGATGGTGACGAACAGCACCTTGTAGAGGGCGAAGAACACCGGGATCTGCAGCAGGATCGGCAGGCAGCCCGACAGCGGGTTCACCTTCTCCTGCTTGTACAGGAGCATCATCCCCTCGGAGAAGCGCTGGCGGTCGTCGCCGTAGCGCTTCTTCAGCTCCTCCATCTTGGGCTGGAGCTTCTTCATCTTGGCCATGGACTCGTACTGCTTGTTGGCCAGCGGGAAGAAGACGAGCCGCAGGAAGACGGTGAACACCAGGATGCCGATGCCGAAGTTCCCGAACAGGCGGCCCAGGAAATCCAGCCCGTAGAAGAACGGCTTGGTCAGGAAGTAGAACCAGCCCCAGTCGACCGCGTAGGAGAAGCGGGTGACGCCGAGGTCGTTCTCATAGGCGTCCAGGATGCTGACCTGCTTGGCGCCGGCGAACAGGCGGTGCGTGGTCTCGTAGCTGCCGCCGGGCTGCACGGTCTGGACCTGCGACCGGTAGTCGATCTGGTAGGCGTCCAGCCCCGCCTGCGCCTGATGGAACAGGCGCACATCGACCGGCGCGGCCGGGTCGGGGATCAGGCTGACCAGCCAGTATTTGTCGGTGAAGCCGATCCAGCCGCCGGTGGTGGCTTCGGTGAAGGGCTGGCCCTCGTCGCGCAGCTCCTCGTACTCGTACTCCCGCAGCACGCCGTCCAGAACGCCGATGGGCCCCTCGTGCAGGATGAAGAACCCGCTGAGGGTGGGCGTGCCGACGCGCTGCACCCGGCCGTAGGGGGCCAGCGAGACCGCCCGGTCGGTGGTGTTCCGCACGCGCTGGGTGACCGTGAACATATAGTCGCGGTCGACCGAGACGACCCGCTCGAAGACGAGGCCCTGGCCGTTGTCCCAGGTCAGGGTGACGGGACTGTCGGGGGTCAGCGCTCCGCCGGTCGCGGTCCAGTCGGTTGATGGGCCGGGCAGGGCCGACGCCGGGGTGTCCCCGGCCGGAATCCAGCCGAACTCCGCGAAGTAGGGCCGCGCCGTGGCGCTAGGCGACAGCAGCACCACCTCTGGGCTGTCGTCGTCCTGCGTCACCTTGTAGTCGGCGAGCGTCAGATCGTCGATGCGGCCACCGCGCAGGTTCACGGTGCCGTGCAGGCGCGGCGTGTCGATCTTGATCCGCTCGCCGGTGGAGACCGCCTCCGCCTGCGTCGGCGCGACGGGGGCGGGCAGGGTGGTCGCGGTCGGCAGGTCGGCGCCCACGGCGGGGGCCGACTCCGACGCCTGGATCGTCTCCGCCTGCAGGGCGCGCTGACGCTCCAGATCCTCCTGGATCGCCCGCTGGCGCGGCAGCTCGTAGAAGAAGTGGAAGCCGAACAGGATCGCGACGGAGATCACGATCGCCAGGATGAGGTTCTTCTGGTCCGTCATGTTTCGATCCGTCGGGCGACCCTGCTCAGGACGACCGCCCGCGGCCGGGGCGCCGCAGGCGGTCAGTTCATGCGATTGCCGGTGTGGACTAGGAACTCCGGCAGCCGGCGTGGTTGTGGGGATGGCCATCGTGGCGATGGCCGTGCGCGCAGCCGCCCGGATGGGCGGGCGGCGGGACCGGGTCCCACCCCTCGCCACCCCACGGGTGACAGCGCGCGAGCCGCCGCAGCGTCAGCCACGACCCCCGCGCGGCCCCGTGCATAGATAGGGCGTCCAGCGCGTATTCGGAACAGGAAGGTTGAAAGCGGCAGCGCGGCCCCAGCAGCGGCGAAACGACCCACCGGTAGAGGTGGATCGGCAGGCGCAGCAGCCAGAGCAGGGCGGCGTTGGCGGGGGCGTGATTCGGGGCGGTCACGGCGCGCCGTCCTTCCAGGCCTTCAGCTTGCGCAGCGCCTGCGCCATGTCCGCCTTGAGATCGGCGAAGGGACGGCGCACGGTGTCCGTCCGCGCGATCAGCACGAAATCGTGGCCGGGCGCCGCGTTGGCCGCGAGAACCTCGGCCGCCGCCGCGCGCAGACGACGACGGGCGCGGTTGCGTTCAACCGCGCCGCCAACCTTCTTGCTTGCGGTAAGGCCCACCCGGACCGGTGCTTCGCCGGGGCGGGGGTGGAACCGTTCGTCGTGCGGCCGCGCCTGCATCACCAGACCAGGGGCCGCCCATTTGCGGCGGGCGCCGGCGACGGCCAGGAACTCGGGCCGACGCGTCAGCCGCCCGAGCGGCCGGGGCGCCATCGCCTGAACCTCAGGCGCAGAGGCGCTTGCGGCCCTGGGCGCGACGGCGGGACAGGATCGCGCGGCCGGCGGGGGTCGCCATGCGGGTGCGGAAGCCATGGCGGCGCTTGCGCACGAGCTTGCTGGGCTGGAACGTCCGCTTCACGGGAAGGTACTCCGGATAGGTCTGTCAAAGCGAAGCGCGGGTTATAGTGGCGGGTCGACGCGAAGTCAACCGCGCCCGACGGACCCGGCCACGACGACATCGCGGACCGCTCACGCCATGGTGAATAGTGGTTAACGGGACATGTGTATACTGTCCGCGGCGTTCATTCCAGCTCGGAGCAACGCCAGTGTCCGCAATGTCCCGCCGCGACGAGGCGTCCGACGCCATGCCTTCGCCGGCCGCCCCCGGCTTACGCCGCTTCCTGCCCCTGCTGGTCATCGCGGCCGGCATCGCGGCGGTGTTCGCGCTCGACCTCGACCGCTTCCTCAGCTTCTCGGCGCTGGCGGAGAACCGGCAGCACCTGCAGGCCTTCGTGGCGGACAACTACGCGCTGGCGGCCCTGGCCTATGTCGCCGCCTATGCGCTGGCGGTGGCGCTGTCCGTTCCGGGCGCCTTGATCCTGACGCTGACCGGCGGCTTCCTGTTCGGGCTGGTCGCGGGCACGGTGCTGACGGTCCTGGGCGCCACGCTGGGCGCCATCGCCATCTTCCTGGTGGCGCGCACGGCCCTGGGCGACGCGCTGCGGGCCAAGGCTGGCCCCTTCGTGCAGAAGCTGGAGGCCGGGTTCCGCGAGAACGCGCTCAGCTATCTGCTGGTCCTGCGGCTGGTGCCGCTGTTCCCCTTCTGGCTGGTCAATCTCGTGCCGGCGTTCCTGGGCGTGCCGCTCTCCACCTACGCGCTCGCCACGGTGCTCGGCATCATTCCCGGCACCTTCGTCTACATCTCTGTCGGGAATGGCCTCGGCGCCGTGTTCGACGCGGGCGGCACGCCCGATCTGTCGCTGGTGACCAAGCCGGAGATCCTGCTGCCGATCCTGGGTCTGGCGCTGCTGTCGCTGGTTCCTGTCGCCTACAAGCGCTTCAAGGGGAAGTCCAATGGCTGAGGCGATCGCCTGCGACATCTGCATCATCGGCGCCGGGTCCGGCGGGCTCAGCGTCGCGGCGGGTGCCGCCCAGCTCGGCCGCAAGGTGGTGCTGATCGAGAAGCACCTGATGGGCGGGGACTGCCTGAACACGGGCTGCGTGCCGTCGAAGTCCCTGCTGGCGGCGGCCAAGGCGGCGCAGACCATCCGCACGGCCGGCCGCTTCGGCGTGAACGGGCACGAGCCGGAGATCGATTTCGCCAAGGTGCACGACCATGTGCACGGCGTGATCGCCGCCATCGCCCCCGTCGATTCCGTGGAGCGGTTCGAGGGGCTGGGCGTCCACGTCATCCAGGCGGCGGCCCGCTTCGTCGATGGCGGGACGGTTATGACGGACAAGGGCCACCGGATCACGGCGCGCTGGTTCGTCATCGCCACCGGCTCCCGCGCGGCGGCACCGCCGATCCCCGGCCTGGACGCCGTGCCGTATCTCACCAACGAGAGCGTGTTCGAACGCAAATCTGCACCCGGTCATCTGGTGGTCATCGGCGGCGGCCCGATCGGGCTGGAAATGGCGCAGGCGCATCGCCGCCTCGGGGCCAAGGTGACCGTGCTGGAGCGCGGCACCATCATGCCAAAGGACGATCCGGAACTGGTCGCCGTGGTGCGGAACGCGCTGCTGGGCGAGGGTGTGGAGATCGTCGAGGGTGCGGACATCGCGCGGGTGGAACCGTCCGGCAACGGTGTGGCCGTGGTGCTGCGCGACGCCGGCGGGGAGCGGCGGGTTGAGGGGACGGACCTGCTGGTCGCCGCCGGCCGCCGCCCCAATGTGGAGGGGCTGAACCTGGAGGCGGCGGGCGTCGCCTTCGACGGCAAGGGCGTCAAGGTGGACGACCGGCTGCGCACGTCCAACCCGCGCGTCTACGCGGTGGGTGACATCGCCGGTGGACCGCAGTTCACCCATATCGCGGGCTACCACGCGGGAATCGTGATCCGCAACATCCTGTTCTGGGTGTCGCCCGCGAAGGTGGACTACACGGCACTGCCCTGGGTCACCTACACCGATCCGGAACTCGCCCATGTCGGGCTGACCGAGGCGCAGGCGCGGGAGAAGTACGGGGACGTGACCGTCGTCCGCTGGCACCTGCACGAGAACGACCGCGCCCAGGCCGAACGCGACATCCACGGCTTCGCCAAGGTGGTGCTGCGCAGGAAGGGTGCGATCCTGGGGGCCAGCATCGTCGGCCCGCACGCGGGCGAGCTGATCCAGCCCTGGGCGCTGGCCATCAGCAACGGGCTGAAGATCAAGGCCTTCACCAACATGATCGCGCCCTACCCCACGCTGGGCGAGGTGAACAAGCGGGCGGCGGGCGCCTTCTACACCCCCAGCCTGTTCAGCGACCGGACGCGGAAGTTCGTGGACCTGCTGGCCCGATTCCGCTGATATCGAAGCTGCGATAAACAAGAGGGCGGACAACCGCCGGCACCGCCCCGATGCAGCTTCCCTCCTTCGCCCGCAGCCTGTCGGCCCGCCTCCTGCTGTTGACGGTCGTCTTCGTCATGATCGCGGAGGTGCTGATCTATCTGCCGTCGGCGGCCCGCTACCGGGCAGACTGGCTGGCCGAGAAGCTGGCGTCCGGGCATCTGGCGGCCCTTGCGGTGGAGGCCGCACCCGACCAGATGGTGACGGACGAGCTGGAGGCCGAACTGCTGGCCCATGTCGGCGCGCTGTCGATCGACGTAACCAAGCCGGCGGGCCGCATGCTGATGCTGGCGGCCGACATGCCCCCTGAGCCACAGGCCCGCTTCGACCTGCGCACGGCGGGACCCTTCACCCTGATCGCCGACGCGCTGGGCGTGCTGGCGCAGCAGGAGCCGATGGTCATCGCGGTCACCGGCCGCTCGCCCAAGAACCCGGACGTGCTGGTGACGGTGACGCTGAACGACCGGCCGCTGCGCGAAGGTCTGTGGGCCTTCTCCGGGCGCATCCTCGTGCTGTCGCTGATCATCTCGGGCATCACGGCCGGGCTCGTCTATGTGACGCTGGTCTACATGACGGTGCGGCCGATGCGCCGGCTGGTGGAGGCCATGATGGCCTTCAAGCGCGATCCGGAGAGCGCCGAACCGGCGGCACAGCTCGCCACCGACCGGTCCGACGAGGTGGGCATCGCCCAGCGCGAGCTGATCGCCCTGCAGGCGGCGGTCCGCCAAGCCTTCCGCCAGCGTGAGCGGCTGGCCGCGCTGGGCACGGCCGTGGCCAAGATCAACCATGACATCCGGGGCGTGCTCGCCTCCGCCACCCTGCTGTCGGAGCGGCTGCTGGACAGCCGCGACCCGGAGGTGCGGCGGAACGGGCCGCGCATCCTGGCCTCCCTGGAACGGGCGGCACTGCTGGTCTCGCAGACGCTGGACTACACCCGCGACGGTGTGGCGCCCGCCGCGCTGGCGCCGGTCGATCCGCGCGCCCTGGTGGCCGAGGTGATGGAGGCGCTGGCGGCGGAGCGGTCGTCCCAGGCGAACGGGGGCGGCCCGGCCCTGCGCAACGAGGTGCCGGCCGGCCTCACCATCCCGGCGGAGCGGGAACTGCTGTTCCGGGGCATCAGCAACTTGCTGCGCAACGCGGTCGAGGCCGGGGCGACCAGGGTTTCCGTCGCGGCCGAGCCGATGGGCGGCATGCTGCGGCTGCTGGTGGTGGATGACGGTCCCGGCCTGCCGGAGAAGGCGCAGGCGCACCTGTTCCAGCCCTTCGCCGGCTCGACCAAGCCGAACGGGATGGGCCTCGGCCTGTCCATCGCGCGCGAGGTCGCCCGCGCCCATGGCGGCGAGCTTCGGCTGGCGGAAACGAGCGGGCGGGGCACGACCTTCGCCATGACGCTGCCCACCGCGGGATGAATGGCGCCCCAAGGCCGTTGAACGGCTGTAACATTCGGGCGATACCCTCGAACCCATAATATTAGAAAGTTCGGAGGAAACGGCATGGCTTGGGATCCGCAGCAATACGAATTGTTCCAGGCCGCCCGCATGCGGCCGGGCCACGATCTGATCGCCGCCCTGCCCACCCTGCATCCCGACACCATCGCGGACCTGGGCTGCGGCACCGGCCGGCTGACCCGGATGCTGGCGGACCGCTGGCCGTCGGCCACCGTCATCGGGCTGGACAATTCCGAACCCATGCTGGCCAAGGCGGCGCAGGAGCAGACCCGCGTGGCCTGGGAGCTGGGCGACATCGCCACCTGGACGCCGCCGCGCCCGCTTGATCTCGTCTTCAGCAACGCCGCCCTGCAATGGCTGCCCGGCCATGAGGAGCTGTTCCCCCGCCTCGTCGGCATGCTGAAGCCGGGCGGGGTGCTCGCCGTGCAGATGCCGCGCAATTACGGGGCGCCGTCCCACCGCATCATGGGCGAGATGGCGATCAACGGGCAGTGGGCGGGCAAGCTGGCGGGCGTGCTGCGGTCGGACCCGGTGCATCCGCCCCAGTGGTACTGGCGGACCCTGGCGCCCCTGGCCTCCAACGTCGAGGTCTGGGAGACCGAGTACATGCACGCCCTGCAGGGGGAGAATCCGGTGCTGGAATGGATCAAGGGCACCGGCCTGCTGCCGGTGCTGGAGGCGTTGACGGAAGGGGAACGGGCGGGCTTCCTCGCCGAGTACGGGGCGCTGCTGAAGCGGGCCTATCCGGCGGAGTCGAACGGCCGCACCCTGTTCCCCTTCCGGCGCCTGTTCATGGTCGTGCGCGTCTGACCCTCCGCGACCGGGCCGCCGGGCCAGCCGCCAATCCCCTTCCAGCTGAATGGGAATAGGCGGGCGCAGCCTTGCGTGGCGGATGACGGGCCCCACATTGGCGTTATCGGAACGACGCCATGGCCCGGAAGCGGCCCGGAAGCTAAGGAGATCGCCATGACCAGGACGACCGCGGCGGACACCGCCGGCAAGGCCCCCCTGCACAAGGGTCCCATGGTCCTCTCGCTGATCTTCGCCGCCGCCGCCATGGCGATGCCGTGGGTCGGCACCTTGCCGACGCACCTCGCCATCGCCTGCAAGGCCATGGCGCTGATGTACGCCGCCGGTCTGATGGCCATCGCCTTCGCGCCCCTGCGTCAGCCCGGCCAGTCGGTCGAGGAGGCCTATGGCAGCAAGCCCTTCTTCGCCAAGTCCGACGGCCGGGTCGGGCGGACCGCGCGCGCCTGAGACGGTCCCCGGGGGCAAACCCCGCTTCCGCGCGCGGGTATTGAACGAAGGACATTTCCCCGCGATATGATTCCCAGCGGACGGGGCGGATGGCCCGCCCCACGATGGGAGATCGCCCGTGAACGCGCTCGAGGTCGCGGTGTACGCCCTGGTGCTGGCCGGGAGCATGGAGCCCTTCACCTGCAACCGTGACGCGGTGAAGGGCGATGTGGTCTGCACCAACGGGCTCGCGGCGACGCGCGACGCCGACGGCAACATCGAATTCGACAATGGCGTCAAGGTCGTGCGGCTGATGGACGGCCGGCTCGCCTTCTCCAACGGTGTCACCACCCACTGGGGAAGCGCCGGCTGGGTCCAGTTCTCGACCGGCCTGTCCGTGCGCCGCCAGGGCGACGGCTCCTTCCGGTTCTCCAACGGCATGGCCTGCGCGGCGGAGGGGGAGGACAAGGCCGCCTGCGGCAAGCGCGGCTGAACCCTCAAGGCCTAAGCCTTTACCAGGCGCTAAGGACGGCCGTGCCATGATGGCTACGGGACCGGGGTGCGACGGATCTGCAACAGGCGTGTGAATTCGGCATGAAGTCTGGCAGTGCCGACCACATATTGTTGACTTGCATCCGTTGTAACCCGCGATCTTGTCGAAACCCGCGCGCAAGCGGCCACACCCATGACATCGTATCTCTGGCGCCTGATCCCGCTGACGACGCTCGCCGCCGCGGCGCTGCTCGTCTGGGCGGTGCCGACGATCCCGGCGGCGGAGGTGCGCTATCTGCGCATCGCGGCCGGCCCGGCCAACACCGCCGGCTTCGCGGGCGCGTCCGCGCTCGCCGCCATGGTGTCGCGGCCGCCGGGCCTGCCCCCTTGCCAGAACGGGGAGGCCTGCGGCGTGCCCGGCGTGATCGCCCTGGCGCAGAGCCTGCCCACCCCGGACGCCATCGTGGACGCGGTGGCCGGCGGCGGGGTGGAGACGGGGCTCGCCCCCGCGAACGCCGTCTATGGCGCGCGCTGCCCGCTGCCCGGCGTTCCCGTGCGCGACATCCTGGTGCTGGGCGAACTCTATGACGAGGCGCTGCACATCCTCGTCCGCGCCGATCTGGCGCTCGCGGGACCGGAGGACATGAAGGGAAGGCGCGTCGCCGTCGGCGTCAACGGGACGGAGGACCGCCGTCTCGCCGACCGGACGCTGACGGCCTACGGCCTCAAGCGGCGCGACGTGCGGTTGGTGGAGCTGGCGGGCGACGCCGCCCTGGCCGCCCTGGCGGAGGACAAGGTCGACGTCGTCTTCCGCATCGCCGCCTGGCCCGACCCTCAGGTCATCCAGCTTGTGGAATCGGGGACGGCGGCGCTGCTGCCGGTGACGGGAGCGGCGGCCGACCGGCTGCGCGACGCGGCCCCGTTCGAACGGGCCGGCAGCATCCCGGCGGAGACTTACGGCACCGCCTCGCCGGTGCAGACCCTGCTGCAGCCGGTGCTGTGGATCGCGGGACCGGCGATGCAGGATCCGCAGGCCGCCGCCCTTGCCCGGGCCATGGCGGACAGCGCCAACCGCGCCACCCTGGCGAAGGGGGAGGCCGGGCTCGCCTTCTCCGCCGGGCCGCTGAACGGGGACAGGCTGGTGGCGCCGCCCCATCCCGGCACCGTCGGGCTGCGCGGCGGCAAGGGCGCTCTGATGGAGTGCCCCGACTCCCGCCGCCCGTGAGGCCTTGCCCCGGCCGGCCCGACCGGTCAGGGTAGCGCGCATTCCGGACGACGACGGACAGCGACCCCCATGTTCCTGCCGCAGGAGATCATCCGCGCCAAGCGCGACGGACGGACCCTCACCGACGATCAGATCGGCGCGTTCGTGCGCGGCATCGCCGACGGCACGGTGACGGAAGGCCAAGCCGCCGCCTTCGCCATGGCCGTCCTGCTGAAGGGCCTGTCGGGCCCGGAACGGGTGGCGCTGACGCTGGCGATGACGCGGTCCGGCACGGTCCTCGACTGGTCGGGTGCGGGGCTGCCCGGCCCGGTGCTGGACAAGCATTCCACCGGCGGAGTCGGCGACAAGGTCAGCCTCGTCCTCGCACCCGTGGTGGCGGCCTGCGGCGGGTTCGTGCCCATGGTCTCCGGCCGTGGGCTCGGGCATACCGGCGGCACGCTGGACAAGATGGACAGCATCCCCGGCTACGTTTCCCAGCCCGACCTCGCGGCGGTCCGGCGGACGGTGCGCGACGCGGGCTGCGCCATCATCGGCGCCACCGCCGACATCGCCCCCGCCGACCGCCGCCTCTACGCCATCCGCGACACGACGGGGACGGTGGAGTCGCTGGACCTGATCTGCGCCTCCATCCTGTCCAAGAAGCTGGCGGCGGGCCTGCAGGGCCTCGTCATGGACGTGAAGTTCGGCAGCGGCGCCTTCATGCCGGAGGTCGAACGCGCGACGGCGCTCGCCCGCACCCTGGTCGAGGTGGCGGAGGGGGCGGGGCTTCCCACCGTGGCGCTGCTGACCGACATGGACGAGGTGCTGGGTGCCACGGCCGGCAACGGGCTGGAGGTGATGGAGTGCGTGGCGATGCTGCGCGGGCAGGGGAGCGATCCCCGGCTGTGGGAGGTGACGCGCGAACTGGCGGCCGAGATGCTGGTGCTGGGCGGCCTCGCCGCCACGCTGCCCGAGGCGCGGGCGAAGGCGCAGGCGGCACTGGACAGCGGTGCTGCGGCGGAGCGTTTCGCCCGGATGGTGGCGGCACTGGGCGGCCCGGCGGATTTCCTGGACCGGGCGGAGGCGCATCTGCCCAAGGCCCCTGTGATCCGGGAGGTGCGGTCCACCGAAGCGGGATACGTGGCCGCCCAGGATGTGCGCGGCCTGGGCCTCGCCGTGGTGGCGCTGGGCGGCGGGCGGACCAATCCCGCCGATCCGGTGGACCACCGGGTCGGGCTCGGCGCCGTGGCCGGGATCGGCACCCGCGTCGGGCCGGGGGCGGCACCGCTCTGCCTGCTGCACGCCGCCGATCCCGACCGGGCGGAGGAGGTGGCGGCCCTGGTGCGCGGCTGCTTCACCCTTGACGACGCCACGCCCGCGCCGCGCCCGACCGTAACCGGACGGATCGCGCGCGGCCGCTGACCGGCGGACCATTTTCCATGCGGGATGCCATCGCCGCGTTGTGTATCCTCCCACGCCTTCCAGCCGAAATCCGCGCCCGCCCCTCCCCATGACCGCCATCCCCGCGCTCGACGAGAAGAAGGGCACCGGCATCCTGCTGGCCGCCGGCGCCTTCTCCCTGTTCAGCGTGCTGGACGTGATCGTGAAGCTGCTCACCGCCGGCTACGCGATCCCGCAGGTCATCTTCCTGAACGCCTGCTTCTCGCTGATCCCCATCCTGGGCTACGCGGCGGCGCGGGGCGGCATCGTCAACAACCTCCGGACCCGCCGGGTGGGTCTGCACGCGCTGCGAGCGGCGATGGGCGTGTCGTCCGGCTTCTGCACCCTGTTCGCCTTCAGCCGGATGCCGATCGCGGACGTCTACACGCTGGCCTTCTCGGCACCCTTGTGGATCACGGCCCTGTCGGTGCCGATCCTGAAGGAGAAGGTGGGCTGGCGCCGCTGGACGGCCGTCGGGATCGGCTTCGTCGGCATCCTCATCATCCTGCGGCCGGGTGCCGGGATCATGGACCCCGCCGCCTTCGCGGCCCTGGGCGGCGCCTTCTTCTATTCCATGGGCATGCTGATCAGCCGGTTCATGCGCGGCACCGAAAGCTCCGTCAGCTTCGCCGCCTTCTCCTCCTTCGCCGCCATCCTGGTGACCGCACCGATGCTGCCGATGGTCTGGCAGACGCCGACCCTCCTCCATCTCGGCATGTCCGTGGTGGGCGGACTGATCGGCGGGACCGCCCTGGTCTGTCTGCTGACGGCGTTCCGCGCCGCCCCGGCGGCGGTGGTGGCGCCGTTCCAGTACACCCAGCTGATCTGGGGCGTCCTGTTCGGCTATCTCGTCTTCGGAACGGTGCCGGACCCGGTGATGATCGCGGGCGGTGGCATCGTCATCGGCAGCGGCCTGTTCATCCTGTACCGTGAGACGGTGCTCGGCCGTCAGGTCGCCGCCGACCGCCCCGTCCATTGAAGGGTCCCATGACGTCAGCCGCCACGGACCGCGCCGGCCAGCTCGCCGGGATCGGCTGGATCCTCGTCGCCATCTTCTGCTTCGGTGTGATGGACAGCCTGATCAAATGGCTGTCGGCCGCCTATGGCACTTGGCAGATCATCTTCTTCCGCGCCCTGTTCGCGCTGCTGCCCATCGCGGTGCTGCTGGCCCGCGACGGCGGGGTGCGCGCGCTGCGGACGGACCGGCTGCTGTCGCATGTGCTGCGCGCGCTCGTCGGCACCGTCGCGATCTTCTGTTTCTTCTACTC
The DNA here is from genome assembly GCA_029267445.1 of Rhodospirillaceae bacterium. Lineage (GTDB taxonomy): Bacteria > Pseudomonadota > Alphaproteobacteria > Azospirillales > Azospirillaceae > JAJUIU01. The sequence goes on along the minus strand of JAJUIU010000004.1, from coordinate 18,844 downwards.
CTTCGCCAACCTGCCGCTGGCCGACGTCTACGCGATCAGCTTCGCCGCGCCGCTGATCGTCACGGCGCTGTCCGTGCCGCTGTTGAAGGAGGCGGTCGGCTGGCGCCGCTGGACGGCGGTGCTGGTGGGGTTCGCGGGCGTGCTGGTGATGCTGCGGCCTGGGGCGGGCGTCATCAGCGTGGCGGCCCTGGTCTGCCTGACCGGCACCGTGTTCTACGCCCTGACCATGATCTTCGTGCGCCACCTGTCACGGACGGAGACGAACGCCGCCATCGTCTTCTACTACATGGTCACGCTGACCCTGGTCGGGGCCGTGGCCATGATCCCGGACTGGCGCACGCCCGGCCCGGTCGACTTCGCCCTGCTGGCCGCCATCGGCATCATCGGCGGGATCGCCCAGCTCTCCCTCACCCAGGCCTTCCGCCTCGCCCCGCCGTCGCTGCTGGCGCCGTTCGAGTACACCGGCATGATCTGGGCTGTCAGCTTCGGCTATCTCTTCTTCGGGGAGGTGCCGGACGAGGCCATCTGGATCGGTGTCGCCATCGTCATCGCCAGCGGCCTCTACATCATCCACCGCGAAGCGACGCTCGCCCGCAAGGCGGCGTAAGCCGAAACCTTCCGGGGGCCCCGCACGTCCGGGGGTGGTAAGCGGCCGCCGGCGGACATACCATCGGCGGGAGACAGCACCGCCTTCCGCGAGAGCCCATGCGTACCACTGGCGCCGCCCGTACCGCCGTCTGGCCCGGAAAGCCCTATCCCCTGGGGGCGACGTGGGACGGCTTCGGGGTCAATTTCGCCCTGTTCTCGGCCCATGCGGAAAAGGTGGAGCTGTGCCTGTTCGACAGCGCCGGTACGCGCGAGATCGACCGCGTGGCGCTGCCGGAATGCACCGACGAGGTCTGGCACGGCTATCTGCCGGAGGCGCGGCCGGGTCTGCTCTACGGCTTCCGGGTGCACGGCCCCTACGAGCCGGCGCAAGGCCACCGCTTCAACCCGAACAAGCTGCTGCTGGACCCCTACGCCAAGTCCCTGATCGGGCAGATCCGCTGGTCGGACGCGCATTTCGGCTACCGGGTGGGGAGCGCCCGCGAGGACCTGTCCTTCGACCGCCGCGACAATGCCCGCGGCATGCCCAAATGCCGGGTGATCGACCCCGCCTTCACCTGGGGGCCGGAACGGGCGCCGTCCGTGCCCTGGGGCGAGACGCTGATCTACGAGGCCCATGTGCGCGGCCTCACCATGCAGCATCCCGACGTGCCGCCCGGCCTGCGCGGCACCATCGCCGGGCTCGCCAGCCAGCCGGTGATCGACCATCTGAAGGCGCTGGGGGTGACGGCGATCGAGCTCTTGCCGGTGCACGCCTTCACCGACGACCGGCACCTGGTGGAAAAGTCGCTCCACAACTACTGGGGCTACGCCACGATCGGCTTCTTCGCGCCCGAGCCGCGCTACATGGCGACGGAATCCACCAAGGAATTCAAGACCATGGTGGCCCGGCTCCACGATGCCGGGATCGAGGTGATCCTGGACGTGGTCTACAACCACACGGGAGAGGGGAACCACCTCGGCCCCACCCTGTCCTTCCGGGGTATCGACAACGCCAGCTACTACCTGTTGCATCCGGACGACCGGCGCTACTACCTCGACCATACTGGAACGGGGAACACGCTGAACGTCTCCCACCCCCGCGTGCTCCAGATGGTCATGGACAGTCTGCGCTACTGGGTCAGCGAGATGCATGTGGACGGGTTCCGCTTCGATCTCGCCACCACCATCGCGCGGGAGGGGCACGGCTACGACCCGTCGGGCAGTTTCCTCGACGCCGTGCGGCAGGACCCGGTGCTGAACCGGGCGAAGCTGATCGCGGAACCCTGGGACCTGGGGCCGGGCGGCTACCGCGTCGGCCAGTTCCCGCCCGGCTGGGCCGAATGGAACGACCGCTTCCGCGACACGGCACGTCGCTACTGGCGCGGGGACGAGGGCATGCTGCCGGAGCTGGCGGCCCGCCTCACCGGGTCGGCCGACCTGTTCGAACGGCACAAGCGCAAGGCCTGGGCCAGCGTCAACTATGTCACCGCCCATGACGGCTTCACCCTGGCCGACGTGGTCGCCTACCAGAACAAGCACAATCAGGCCAACCAGGAGGGCAACCGCGACGGCCACGACGCCAACCACAGCCACAATTACGGCGTGGAGGGGCCGACCGACAGCCCGGAGCTGAAGGAGCTGCGGCGGCGCCAGATGCGGAACCTGCTGGCCACACTGCTGCTGGCCCAGGGCACGCCGATGCTGCTGGGCGGGGACGAGCTGCTGCGCACCCAGAAGGGCAACAACAACGCCTACTGCCAGGACAACCACATCAGCTGGCTGGACTGGGGCCGGGGGCCCGAGGCGCAGGACATGATCGCCTTCATCCGCCGTCTCTCCGACATCCGGCGGGCGCACCCGGTGCTCCGGCGCGGGCGGTTCCTGCATGGGCGCGAGACGGGACCGGAGGGGGTCAAGGACATCACCTGGATCACCCCGCACGGGACGGAGAAGACCTCCGACCAGTGGCGCGACCCCCAGGCGCGCTGCCTGGGCCTGCTGCTCAACGGCCGCGCCGGCACGCATATCGGCGCCGACGGCAACCCGGCGCTGGACGGCATGCTGCTGCTGGTGCTGAACGCGCACCACGAGGCGGTGTCGTTCGTGCCGCCCGCCATTCCCGGCGCCGGGCGGGTGTGGAAATGCCTGCTGGACACCGGCCACGCCACCGGCGCGCCGGGCGACCGCAAGGCGCTGGCCGGGCACACGCTGCCGGTGCCGGGGCGGACGGCACTGCTGTTCGCGCTGGGGGAGCCGCCCCATGGCTGAGCACGACTTCCGCCAGGTCACCGGCTTCCTGATCGACCCGGAGCTGAACACCCGGCGCCTGCTCCGCAGCATCCTCAGCCGCATCGGGCTGAACGCGGTGCAGGAGTTCTCCGGCACGACCGAGGCGATCGGCGCGCTGGCGGTGACGGCGCCCGACTTCATGCTGGTGGACGCCGATTTCAACGACGGCGAGGGGCTGCGATTCATCCACGCGCTGCGGCACAACCAGTTCGCGACCAACCCCTTCATCGGCGTCGTCGCCATGACGTGGCAGCCCACGCCGAACCTGCTGGTGCGCTTCACCGGATCGGGTGCCGACGATCTGATGATGAAGCCCTTCTCCACGCGCATGGTGCATGAGCGGGTGCAGAATCTGGTGGAGGGGCGCAAGCCCTTCGTTGTCACCAGCGACTATATCGGCCCCGACCGGCGCAAGACGCCCCGGCCGGAAGGGCAGCACACGCCCCTGTTCAGCGTGCCGAACACGATGCGGCTGAAGGCGCTGGGCTGCTTCGACCGCGCCGCCGTCGCCGACGAGATCGCGGTCTGCCTCATGGCCGTCAACGCGCAAAAGGTGGCGCGGCAAGGCTTCCAGGTCGCCTTCCTGGTGGAGTTCGCCCTGCCCGGCGTCACGGTCGATCCGCCAGGGCGGCTCGCCGTGGATCATCTGCTGCGGGTGCCGGGCATCGTCGAGGATCTGATGCGGCGCATGCCGCAGGGGACGGAGGAACGGCAGGCGGCCGCCCGGCACGCCCGCGCCATCCAGGCGGCACTCGACCGCTTCAAGGATCGTCCCGACCGCCCCCTCGGTGACGCCGTGGCCGGCCTGCGGCGATCCGCCATGGCGCTCGCCGCCCAGACGGGTGGTCGCGGCGACCTCGGGGCCGTGGAACAGGAGGTCGCCAACGCTGTTGCAACATACCGCAGCAGGCTTGACCAGATGACCCAGGCCAGGGCGGGAACGACACCGCAACCGGCCCCTGACTTCCAGATCGACGTGGACGAGGTTCCAGAGGGGGCCCGCGCCGCTTCGTGACGGGGATGGGGCGTCCGGTCCAACCACCCACGGCGCAAGGCTCTCCCGGCCGGCGGCCGTGGCCTTCCCCGAGGGACGGTTCGCCGCCATGCAGGACGCGCCCAGGCAGGCCCCATCAGCGCACGCGGTCCGAACGGACGCATTCGCCCATTCCATGCCGTTCGGGGCCGAGATCGTGGCGGACGGCGTCCGCTTCCGTCTCTGGGCCCCCTCCATCGACCGGGTCGACCTCGTGCTCGGCCAGGGCGGCGGCGAAAGCCGGCTTCCCATGGAGGCGCTGGACGACGGCTGGTTCGCCCTGACCACCGATCAGGCGTCGGACGGCACCTGCTACCGCTTCGCCATGCCGCACGGGCTGCTGGTTCCCGACCCGGCCTCCCGCCACCAGGGCCAGGACGTGCATGGCCCGTCGGTGGTGATCGATCCGCGCGCGTACCGCTGGCAGGTTCCGGACTTCGCCGGCCGCCCGTGGGAGGAGACGGTCCTCTACGAGCTGCATGTCGGCACCTTCACCAAGGAGGGCACCTACCGCGCCGCCATCGACCGGCTGGACCATCTCCGCCAGATCGGCATCACGGCCGTGGAGCTGATGCCGGTGTCCGATTTCCCCGGCCGGCGCGGCTGGGGTTACGACGGGGTGCTGCACTTCGCGCCGGAATCAGCCTACGGCACGCCCGACGACCTCAAGGCGCTGGTCGACGCCATCCACGAGCGCGGCATGACCGCGTGGCTCGACGTCGTCTACAACCACTTCGGGCCGGAGGGGAACTACCTCCACGCCTACGCCCGGCCCTTCTTCACCGAGCGCCACCACACGCCCTGGGGACAGGCCATCAACTATGACGGCGACGGCAGCCGGGCGGTGCGGGACTTCATCATCCACAACGCCCTCTACTGGCTGGAGGAGTACCGCTTCGACGGGCTGCGCCTGGACGCCGTGCACGCCATCATCGACGACAGCCGCCAGCACGTGCTGGAGGAGCTGGCGGAGACGGTGCGGAGCCGGATCACCGACCGGCATGTGCATCTCGTGCTGGAGAACGACCTCAACACGGCCGACTGGCTAGTTCGCAAGCCTGACGGCGCCCCGCGCTTCTACACGGGCCAGTGGAACGACGACTGGCACCATCTGGCCCATGTCCTGCTGACCGGGGAGACGGGCGGCTACTACACCGACTACGGCAAGGACCCCGCCGGCCTGCTGGTGCGGGCGCTGACGCAGGGGTTCGCCTACCAGGGAGAGCCGTCCCGGCACCGGGGCGGGGAGGCGCGCGGGGCGCCCAGCGGCGGCCTGCCGCCCACGGCCATGGTCTGCTTCCTGCAGAACCACGACCAGATCGGCAACCGGGCCATGGGCGAGCGGCTGACGGAACTCGCCGACCCGCGTGGGCTGCGCTGCATGGCGAGCCTGCTGGCCCTCTCCCCCCACATCCCCATGCTTTACATGGGGGAGGAGTGGGGCAGCCGCACGCCGTTCTTCTATTTCTGCGACTTCCACGGCGAGCTGGCGGATGCCGTCCGCGAGGGGCGGCGGCGGGAGTTCGCGAGCTTCCCCGCCTTCGCCGACCCCGCCGCCCGCGCCGCCATTCCCGACCCGAATGAGGAGGGTACGCGCGACGCCTCCCGCCTGAACTGGGACGACCTGGAGATGGAGGGGCACGAGGACTGGCTCGCCACCTGGGAGGTGCTCCTGCATCTGCGCCATTCCGCGATCGTGCCGCGCCTGGCGGGCATGTCCGGCGGCCGGGCCGAAGGGCGGAGCTGGGACGGTCGCGCCATCGCCGTGCGCTGGCGCCTCGCGGATGACACCGTGCTTTCGGTGGTCGCCAATCTCGGCCCCGATCCGCGCGAGGGCTTCGAGCGGCCGCCGGGCGACCTCCTGTTCGAGACGGAGGAGGGGCTGGAGGACGCCCTGGCCGACGGCGCGCTGCCCGGCTGGTCCGCCGTTTGGACGCTGACGGGTGGCGGCGCATGAGCGAGGCCGCGTCGAAGAGTGCGGGCGGAGGACCCCTCTGGGAACTCGCCCGCGCGGCCGGGATCGAGGCCGGTTACCAGGATGTCTGGGGCAACTGGCATACGGTCGGCGAGAGGACGGTCAGGCAACTGCTGGAGGCGATGGGCATCGCCGCCGACAGCGAGGACGGCATCGCCGCCAGCCTCGCCGACCTTGAGACCGAGGCGTGGCGCACGGTCCTGCCCCGCTTCGTCAGCACCGAGGCGGACGGATCGCCCGGGATCGAGCTCACCCTGCCGGAACGCGCCACGGGACGGCTGAGCTGGACCGCCCGCCCCGTCGAGGACGGCCGCGATGCGGGGGAACCGCGAACCGGACAGCTCGACCTCTCCGCCCTGCCGCCGGTGGAGCAGCGGCATGTGGAGGGCGTGCGCCGGGTGCGCCGCTGGCTGCGCCTGCCGCCGCTCGAGCCGGGCTGGTACCGCCTTTCCGTCACGGTGGATCACACCACCGACGAGACGGACCTGCTGGTGGCGCCGGAACGGGCCTTTTCCCCGGCGGAGGCGCTGGGCGGCGACGCGCGCGCCTGGGGTCTGGCCGTGCAGCTCCATGGCTTGCGCTCTGCGGAGAACTGGGGGCTGGGCGACTTCCAGGACCTGCGCCGCCTCATGCGCATCGCCGCCGACCTTGGCGCCGACTTCGTCGGCGTCAACCCGATCCATGCGGGCCATCCCGCCGACCCGGAATTCTTCGGCCCCTACGGTCCGTCCCACCGCGCCTTCCTGAACGTGCTGCACATCGCCGTGCCCGACGTGCCGGACTTCGCCGAATGCGGGGACGCGCGGGACATGGTCGCCGCCCCCGGTTTCCAGGACCGGCTGCGGGCGGCGAAGGATGCGGCGCTGATCGACTATCCGGCGGTCCATGGCCTGAAGATGCCGGTGCTGGAACGCTGCTGGCGGCACTTCCGGGAGCGCCACATCGACCGGCAGACGGACCGCGCGAAGGCGTTCTTCGCCTTCTGCGAGGAGCGGGGGGAGGATCTGCGCCGCCTCGCCCTGTTCGACGCGCTGCAGTCCCATTTCCTGGCGGAGGGGAAGGAGGGCGGCTGGTTCTGGGGCGGGTGGCCGGAGCCGTTCCGCCATCCGGAATCGCGCGGGGCCGTCCGCTTCGCCGACGACGAGGCGGATCGGGTGGGCTTCTTCGCGTGGCTCCAGTGGGAGGCCGACCGTCAGCTCGGCGCGGCCGTCGCGGAAGGGCGGGAGGCCGGCCTTCGCCTCGGCCTCTACCGCGACCTCGCCATCGCCAACAATCCGGGCGGTGCCGCCGCCTGGTCCTGGCCGGACGTGGTCCTGGTCGGCCCCACGGTCGGTGCACCGCCGGACTTCTTCTCGCCCCTGGGCCAGAACTGGGGCCTGGCCCCGATGTCCCCGGTGGGGCTTCGGGCGACCGGATTCCAGGTCTTCATCGACGCGGTGCGGGCCAACATGGCCGGGTCCGGCTGCGTGCGCATGGACCATGTGATGGGGCTGAAGCACCTGTTCTGGGTGCCGCCGCACGGGGCCGCGACGGAGGGTGCCTATGTCGAGTACCCGTTCGACGACCTGATGCGCATCCTGCGGCTGGAGAGCCGGCGGCACCGCTGCGTCGTCATCGGGGAGGATCTGGGCACCGTGCCGGAAGGGTTCCGCCCCGCCATGCGCAAGGCCGGCGTGCTGTCCACCCGTGTGCTGTGGTTCGAGCGCGGCCCCGATCAGGGCTTCATCGCGCCCGAGCATTACGAGGCCGAGGCGCTGATCGCCGCCACCACGCACGATCTGCCGACGATCCGGGGCTGGTGGCTCGGCCGCGACATCGACCGCCGGGAGGAGGCGGGCCTGTTCCCCGGCGAGGGGGAGAGGGCGGCGGAGGAGCGTGAGGAACGGACGCGCGACCGCGAGCGGCTGCTGTCCTCCTTGCGCTGGCACGGCGTGCTGCCGGAGGGAGGCGTCGGGCCGGAGGGGGAGGGGCTGGTCGAGGCCGCCTTGCGGTACCTCGCCCGTACGCCCGGGCGCATGCTGATCGTCCAACTGGAGGACTTGGCGGGCGAGACGGAACAGCCCAACCTGCCCGGCACCACGGACCAGCACCCGAACTGGCGCCGCAGGCTCAGCCTCTCCCTGGACGATCTCGCCACCGACGCCGCCGCGCGCAGGCTGGCCGGCGTCATCCGTCAGGAGCGCGGGCGGTAACCGCCGACCCGTCCCGGCGTTCCATCACCATCGCCCCGCCGACCTCCGTCGCGGCGGCGGCTATGCCCGACACGGCGCGCCCGCGCGCCGTTTCCCCCATTCCAGGACCCCGCGCATGAGCGACCAGCCGCCGCCCATCCCGTCCGTTCCCCGCGCCACGGCCCGGCTCCAGTTCACAGGGGAGTTCCGCTTCGCCGACGCCACGGCCGTGGTCCCCTATCTCGCCAGCCTCGGGATCAGCCATCTCTACGCCTCCCCCTTCCTGAAGGCGCGGCCCGGATCGACCCACGGCTACGACATCATCGACCACACCCGCTTCAATCCCGAGCTGGGGGAGGAGGCCGACTTCGAAGCCATGGTGGCGGCGCTGCACGCCCATGGCATGGGCCTGATCCTGGATTTCGTGCCCAACCACATGGGGGTCGGCGGGGCGGACAATCCCTGGTGGCTGGACGTGCTGGAATGGGGGGAGGCGAGCCCCTACGCCCCCTTCTTCGACATCAACTGGGAGGCCGGGGCGGATGGCGGGCTGCTCCTTCCGGTGCTGGGCGACCAGTACGGTGCCGTGCTGGAGCGGGGCGAGCTGCAGCTCCGCCTGGATGACGGCGCCTTCAGCGTCTGGTACTTCGCCCACCGCTTCCCGGTCGCCGTGCGCGACTATCCCCGCCTCCTGCGCCTCGCCTGGGACCGGATCGACGGGGCGGAGGACAAGCAGCGGCTGGGCGAGATCGCCAACGCCTTCGCCGCCATCGCCCAGCCCGGCCGCAACGTGCGGAAGCAGGCGCTGGTCCGGCGCGACGCGGACGAGCGCAAGCACCAGCTCGCCCGCCTCGTCCAGGACAGCGCGCCCGTGCGCCAGGGTCTGGACCGGATGCTGGAGCGCTTCAACGGGGAGCCCGGCCGACCGGAAAGCTTCCGCGACCTGCACCAGCTGCTGGAGCGCCAAGCCTACCGCGTGGCCTTCTGGCGGGTCGCGGCGGACGAGATCAACTACCGCCGTTTCTTCGACATCAACGAGCTGGCGGGCCTGCGCATCGAGCGGCCCGAGCTGTTCGAGCTGGCCCACCAGCTGGTTTTCCGCCTCGTGGGCGAGGGAAAGCTCCAGGGCCTGCGCATCGACCATATCGACGGGCTGTACGACCCGCAGGCCTATGCCGAACAGCTTCAGAACCGGGCCGCCTACCTCACGGACCGGGCCGGGGCCACGGTCCCGCAGGAGCCGGGGGCGCCCCGGCTGGACGCGCCGCTCTATGTGGTTGTGGAGAAGATCCTGGCCCGCCACGAACACCTGCGGGAGGAGTGGCCGGTCAACGGCACCACCGGCTACGAGTTCATGGTTCAGCTCGCCGGACTGTTCGTCGACACGGCGGCCGAGGAGGATCTGAGCCGGACCTACGAGCAGTTCCTGGAGCGCGAGGCCCCGTTCGAGGAGATGCAGATCGCGGCCAAGCGCCTGATCCTGGCCTACAATCTGTCGGCCGAGCTGAACGTGCTGGCGCAGGAGCTGCACCGTCTGGCGCGGCAGAGCTGGGCCACCCGCGACCACACCCGCACCGGCATCCGCCGCGCCCTCACCGACGTCATCTCCCACTTCCCCGTCTATCGCACCTACGTGACGGAGAAGGGGGCGACGGAGGAGGACCGGCGCTACATCGACTGGGCGGTGGCGCGGGCGCGCCGCGACGCGGAGGCAGCCGTCGACCTCTCCGTCTACGATTTCATCCATGCCGCGCTGACGGGCGATCTGGCGCGGGACAAGGGGCGGGGATACCGCCCGGCGGACGTGGTGCGGATCGCCATGAAGGCGCAGCAGCTCACCGGCCCGGTGATGGCGAAGGCGGTGGAGGACACGCTGTTCTACCGCTATGTGCGCCTTGTCTGCCTGAACGAGGTGGGCGGCGATCCCGACCGCTTCGGCCTGTCGCCGTCGGCCTTCCACAAGGGCAACCAGGAGCGGATGCGGCGCTGGCCGCACCAGCTTCTCGCAACCGCCACCCACGACCACAAGCGCGGGGCCGACACCCGCGTGCGCATCGCGGTGCTGAGCGAGATGCCGGACGAGTGGGCGCGGGCGGTGAAGCGCTGGTCGCGCCTGAACCGGCTGAAGAAGCGGCAGACGGGGGACGAGCGTCCCGCACCTGGCCGCAACGACGAGTACCTGCTCTACCAGACCCTGGTCGGCGCCTGGCTGCTGGATCTGTCGGCGAAGGACGCGGACGGGCTGCGCGCCTTCGCCGACCGTGTCCAGGCCTACATGCTGAAGGCGGTGCGGGAGTCGAAGTACCGCTCCAACTGGGCGCAGCCGAACGCCGATTACGAGGAGGCGCTGGAGCGGTTCGTGCGCGGCATCCTGGACCCGGAGCGCTCGGCCGCCTTCCTGGAGGACCTGTCCGCCTTCGTTGACCGGGTGGCGCCCGTGGGTGCGGTCAACGGCCTCGCCCAGACGCTGCTGAAGGCGACGGCACCCGGCGTGCCCGACCTCTACCAGGGGGAGGAATACTGGGACCTGTCCCTGGTCGATCCGGACAACAGGCGGCCCGTGGACTGGCAGGCCCGCCACCAGAGCCTGGAGCGCAACGCCCCTCCCGAGGCGCTGCTTGAGAACTGGCGCGACGGCCGGGTGAAACAGCATGTGCTGGCGGCGGCCCTGCGCGACCGGCGCGACCGCCCCGTCCTTTACGCGGAGGGGGAGTATGTGTCCGTGGAGACCAGCGGCGCGCAGGCGGACCGCGTCCTCTCCTACCTGCGCCGTCGCGACGGGCAGGTGGCGCTGGTGGTGGTGCCCCGACTGGTGCGCCCGCTGCTGGGCGAGGCGCCGGGGGCCCCCGCCATCCCGCCGGAGGCGTGGGGCGACACCGTGCTGCATCTGCCCGAAATCCAGGACGGCCAGGGGCTGGCCGACCTCGTCGGCGGCGGCCGGATCGGCTTGCCGGGCGATGGGCGGCTTCCCGTGGCCGACGTGCTGAAGCGCTTCCCCGTGGCCTTGCTGGCGCGGGGGTGAGCCGAGCGGCCTGTCCCCCTCACCCCCCTCGCTCCGCTCGGGACCCTCTCCCGCAAGGGGAGAGGGGGAACTTGGCATCTCCGCAGTTCTGTAGCGGCGGGCGTGGGGGGCTGGAGGATCGAGCGCGTTCCGAGGCAACCCTCTCCCCTTGCGGGAGAGGGTGGTGAGCGGCAGCGAACCGGGTGAGGGGGCCCGGCCCCGTCAACCTCAGTAACCGCTTCCCTTCGGTGCCGCGTAGCTGTAGCCGAGCTCGCCCAGGAGCGCGTCCACCAGCCCCGAGGCGCCGAAGCGGAAGGTGTCGGGCGTGGCCCATCCGGGGCCGCAGATCGCGTCCGCAAGCGCCAGATAGTCGTGCGCGGCCTTCACGTCGCGCACACCGCCCGACGCCTTGAAGCCGACCCGGCGGCCCGCGTCGCGACAGGCCTCCAGCAGGATGCGCGCGGCCCCCGGCGTGGCGCCCACCGGCACCTTGCCGGTGGAGGTCTTCAGGAAATCCGCCCCCGCCTCCACCGCGATCCTGGCCGCCTTGGCGACCAGGGTCGGCTTGGCGATGGTGCCCGTCTCCAGGATCACCTTCATCGGCACCGGGCCGCAGGCCTCCCGGCATTTCACTAGATGCTCGTAGGCGCGGTTGCCGCTGCCCTGGACGATGTCGGGGTAGAACATAACCACGTCGATCTCGTCCACATCGTCGGCGCGGACCTCGGCGATGTCGTCCGCCACCTTCTCGGCCGAAAAGGTCCCGCCGGGGAAGTTGACGACGGTCGCGACCTTGATTCCGGTGCCGCGCAGGTTCGATTTCGCGATGGCGACGAACAGCGGCCATATGCAGATGGCGGCCACGTTGCCCGCCGGCGTCTGCGCCTTGTCGCAGAGGCGGACCACCGTGTCGCCGTCATCGGCGTCGTTCAGGCTGGTCAGGTCGACCAGCGGGAGGGCGCGGCGCGCGACCTCCTTCGGATCGAACTCGCCGCTGTCGAAGGGGATATCGTCGGTCATCGCAGGGTTCAGAATCCCAGGTTGTCGGGGCCGAAGCTGAAGGGCAGCAGCTCGCCCAGGGTGAAGCTGCGCCCGGTACCGCCGGCATCGAACACGTGGATCGGCGTGTCGGGTCCGGCGAACTCCCGGATGCGCTGGCGGCAGCCGCCGCAGGGGGTGCAGAGGATGCCGGACCCAGCCTCCCCGCCGACCACCGCGATCTCAACGATGCGCCCGTGGCCGGCGGCGACCATCGTGCCGATGGCCGTCGCCTCGGCGCACTGGCCCTGCGGATATGCGGCGTTCTCCACGTTGCAGCCGGCGACGATGGCGCCCGAGCCCGTGCGGATGGCCGCACCGACCTTGAAGCGGGAATAGGGGGCGTGGGCGCGATCCCGCGCGGCGCGGGCGGCTTCGAACAGGTCCATGGGAGGCGGCTTCGTCATGGTCGCGGAGCATAGGCGGATCGGGCGGCGGATCAAATGCCCGTGTTCGCCGAAAGAAGCATCGTCCGTGCCGAAATCCCGACATATCTTCATGGTTATGCTGACGCAACCGATGCCGACGCGGGACCAGGACCCTTGACGACCCAGACCCACACCGCCGATGCGCTGTCGCGCGACCCGATCCAGGACGCCCCCTCAACCCACCGCCACGACGTGGTGGAGGAGATCGCCAACGCCGTGACCCACGGCGTGGGCGCCCTGCTGTCCGCCGTCGGGCTGGGCGTGCTGATCACCATGGCGTGGCTGCGCGGCGGGCCGGGGGAGATGGCGGCCCTGGTGATATACGGCGTCACGCTGGTGCTGCTCTATCTCGCCTCCACCTTCTACCATTCGGCCCGGAACGCGCGGCTGAAGGCCTTCTTCCACCGGGCCGACCACGCCTGCATCTTCCTGCTGATCGCCGGCACCTACACGCCCTTCACCCTGCTGGTGCTGGGCGGCGGCTGGGGCTGGGTGCTCTGCGTCACGGTCTGGGCGCTGGCCCTGCTGGGTGTCGCCTTCAAGATCGCGGTGGACCCGTCCAAGCATGGACGCCTGTCGGTCGGCCTCTATCTCGGCCTCGGCTGGCTGGGCGTGCTGGCCATGGGGCCGATCATCGCCAGCATGGAGCCGGGCGGCATCGCGCTGCTGGTCGCAGGCGGCCTCGCCTATACGGCGGGGGTGCCCTTCTACATGCAGAAGCGGCTGCGCTACGCCCACGCCGTATGGCACCTGTTCGTGCTGGCCGGCAGCGCCTTCCACTTCGCCGCCATCGCCACCTACTCGCTGCCCGCAGCGGCGTGACGCGTGGCCCGATCGGGTCGGCGCGTCACCGGTCGCGGCGGGGGGCCGCCTCCTTGCCCGCCACCTTGGTGCTCAGCACCAGGAGCGAGTGGGTGGTGCCGTAGGGGGCGAGGTCGGTCACCACCCGGTCCAGCGCCTTCACGTCCGCCGCCACGACGCGCAGCAGGTAGCTGTCCTCCCCCGCCACCTCGTGGCACTCCAGCACCTCCGGCCGCGCGGCCGCGAAGGCCTCCACCGCCGCGTCCTGGCCGGGGAAGGCGCGGATGCGGACGAAGGCGCACAGTTTGTCCCCAAGGGCCGCGCGGTTGATTTCGGCGCGGTAGCCCTGTATCAGCCCGGTCTCCTCCATCCGGCGCATCCGGTGGGCCACGGCCGGCGGGGTCAGACCCACGGCGGCGGCGATGGCGGCATAGCTCTGCCGCGCGTCCGCCTGCAGGGCCGCCAGGATGCGCCATCCCGTCTCGTCCAGAAGGTCCGTGAGGGCGCGGGCCGCCGCCTTGTCCCGTGTGTCGCTCATGCTCCCGCGATCCTATCCGTCGGCGTGCCGGCGCGCCATTCCAGTCCCGCCGTCCGGAGGGCATACTGCGCGCGGTCGCGCGCCGAACGGAGTAGCTCCTTGATTGAAGAGATCGGGATCCTGATCAAGGGGATCGTGCTCGGCGTCGCCATCGCCGCCCCGGTCGGGCCGATCGGTCTGCTCTGCATCCGCCGGACGGTGGAACGCGGGATCGCCGCCGGCCTCGCCACGGGGCTGGGGGCCGCCATCGCCGACGCGCTGTTCAGCGCCGTGGCCGCCTTCGGCGTGACCGCCATCGTGCAGGAGCTGCTGGGCCGGCAGGTCCAGCTCAAGGTGGTCGGCGGGCTGTTCCTGCTGGGTGTCGCCGCGCACAGCTTCCTGAAGGAGCCGCGCCCCCCGGCCCACGCGCCGGAAGCCCGCAACCTGCCGGGTGCCGTGGCCAGCGGCCTGGTCCTCACCGCCACGAACCCCGTCACCATCATGGGGATCATCGCGCTCGTGGTGGGGTTCGGCAGCGGCCTCGCGACGCCCCAGGCGACGACGCTGGTGGTCGGCATCTTCATCGGCTCCGCCCTCTGGTGGACGATCCTCTGCGGTGGCGTCTCGCTGATCCGGCACCGCTTCACGACGCGGACGGTGCATTGGCTGAACCGGGGCACCGGCGTGGTGATCGGCCTCCTCGGGCTCTGGGCGCTGTGGAGCGCCGCCTTCGGCGCGGACATCCGATTCTAGTCCCGTTCACCAAGGTAAACTCGTTAGCACGCGCCCCGGACTCAGGTTTCGCGCGGCGATCCGCATGCCGGGTTCTGGCGTCGTGCAATAATAACCCGTTCATGGGGCGGTTCCGATACTTCCGCATGACGGGTTTGCCGGAATCTATACTTTACGCTCGCGCCCCGTCTCCCCATCTGGCAGACTCGCCCATACGTTCGGATAGGTCCTGTCGAGCATGCCTGGTGTCGTCAATGGTAAGGGTCCCCCGGTCCTGCGCGCCGACGGCGCGGCATATGGCGCATCGCCGCGCGAGGCCGACATCGACTCCCTGTCCGTCCTGCCGCTGGACCTGCTGCCCCTGAACACGCCGGCGCTGGCCGACGCCCGGATGCTGAAGACCGCCCGCCTGGACAGCGTGGTGGAGATGACGCACGAGGACGGGCGGGAGAGCGGGCCGATCGCGATCGACACCATCCCGGCCTTCCTGGGCAGCCGCAACGCCGCGCTGGAGAAGGACCTCCGCCTGCTGGAGTCGGTCGGGCGGCTGCCGTCCTTCGACGTCTATTCCCTGCGGATGGAGCTGCGCGGGCTCGGTATCGCCACACCGCCCGGTCAACTCGTGCTGTCCGCCCGCAAGCGGGAGGAGCTGGCCCCCTACCTACGCGGCTTCACCGCCCCGCTGCTGGCGCGCGTGTTCGGCGGCGGGACGGAGGCACCGGACGACCTGGGCGCCCTGTTCCGCGGCGCCGACCGGGAAACCATCCTCGCCAACCTGCGCCGCCTGGCCGGGCGCCTGGGCATCCCGCTGCATGCCGTGCCGGACTTCCTGACCCGGTTCGGTGACGTCTTCACCAGCATCGCCTACTTCCGGGGCTGCAACAGCGGCGCCCGCAAGGTGCTGGGGGAATTCTCGGGCTGGCTGATGGCGACGGAGCGCATGCCGTCCGTGCGCGCCAACCCGCCCGGCCTGCGCAGCGTGGCCGACGTGCAGCGCCTGCTGGTCGAACTGACCATGCATCTGGACGACTGCTTCACCAACCTGGACCGTCTGACGGCCGGCTTCTGGGAGGAGGCGTCGCCCGACGCCTTCGAGGACAATTACCGCCTGATCGAGGCGCACCATCCGGTGCTGGGCGCCGTGCTCTGCGGCCTCGCGGTGAAGATGGACAGCTGGCAGACCACCTTCCCCGAGCGGGAGGGCGCGCCGGCGAAACGGTTGGACTGGCTGCGCCAGGACATGCTGCCCGGCCTGGAGCCCCTGCGCGACACGGCGCAGATGGCGATCGTGAAGATCGCCGACCGGCTGAACTGAGCCTCAGCGGTACTCCACCGCGACCAGCACCATCGGCGGCTCGCCGGGCAGTGTCGCCAGCGGCAGGGTCAGGGCGGCGTAATGCAGCGGCAGGCCGTCCGGGCGCCGGATCTGCCGCTCCGCGAGGCGCGGCCGACCGCTGCGGAGAACGGCCGCCACGCTTTCATAGGCCGCCGCCGCCGTGGACGCGTCCTTCTGCGTCTCGTCGATCCAGCGGCCGCGCATGCCGGGCAGGCCGCTGTGCCGCTCGATCACCTCGCCCGCGAGGCGCACGCGCAGGCGGCGCTTGTCGTGATGCGCCTCCAGCAGCATGAGCGACGGCAGCAGCCGCCCGAAGCGCAACGGATCGAGGTCGCGGCGGCTCGGCAGGCCGCCCCGCTCGGCCACCAGCGCCGCGTAGACGGCATGGACGTCGCGCAGGGTCGTCAGCCCTTCGAAGTCCAGGTCGTCGGGATCGGAAGTCATGTCGGCCATGCGGAGTGCGGCGAGGGGCATCGGGCGGTGCTGGCGGCGTTGGCGCTGGGACGGCGGGTGTTTATCTCGTGCGGGTTACGAAAAGGTGAAGCCCCCGGAACCGCGCGGGCGCCGGGGGCTTCCGAACCGGACGGGATGGCGCCGGCGTCAGGCGGCGGCGGCCAGCGGAGCGCCGGTGGCGGCCTCCGCCTCCAGCACGGTGGCGACGGCGTGCAGGACGGCCGCGATGCGCACCGCGTCCTGGATGTTCTCCGTGGTCATGCCCTTCTGCAGCACCTCGTGCTCATGGGCCTCGATGCACATGCCGCAGCCGTTCACGGCGGAGGCGGCCAGCGACCACAGCTCGAAGTCGACCTTGTCGACGCCGGGGTTGCCGATGACGTTCATCCGCAGCCGGGCCGGCATCTTCTTGAACTCCGCGTTCCCGGACAGGTGGACCGTCCTGTAGTAGACGTTGTTCATGCCCATGATCGCGGCGGCGGCCTTGGCGCCGTTGAGCTGCGCCGCGTCCATGTGGGCGGCGGCCTCGGCCAGGATCGTGGCCGTCACCTCGGCGTTGCGGGTCGCGATGGCGGCCGCCACGGCGCTGCCCCAGGCCTGATAGGGCTTGAGGGAGGAGGTGGTGAGGACCGAGCCGAGGTTCAGCTTCAGATCCTTGGCGTAGTCGGGCAGACGGCCCTTCAGCGCGTCGATGGTCATCGTCATGTCTCCGAGGGGCGGGGGAGGGATCGGGGCGGGCGGAAAGGGCGGGCGGGCGCCGGGGGATGGGGGGATGGCGCCCGCCCGCCGTCGGCGGGCCCCGCGGGGGAGCGGGGCCTGCGCGCCCGGTGGATGTCCCAAAGGCCGATCAGGCGGCCTTCAGGACCTCCTCACCCTTCTGCCAGTTGCAGGGGCAGAGCTCGTCCGTCTGCAGCGCGTCCAGCGTGCGCAGCACCTCGTTCACGTTGCGGCCGACGGACAGGTCGTTGACCGAGACGAAGCGGATGATGCCGTCCGGATCGACGATGAAGGTGGCGCGCAGGGCCACACCCTCGGCCTTGTCCAGGATGCCCAGCTCGGCGCACAGCTCGCGCTTGATGTCGGCCAGCATCGGGAAGGGCAGGCTCTTCAGGTCGGCATGGTTCTGGCGCCAGGCCAGGTGCACGAACTCGCTGTCGGTGGACACGCCCAGCACCTGGGCGTCACGGTCGGCGAACTCGGCGTTCAGCTTGCCGAAGGCGGCGATCTCGGTCGGGCAGACGAAGGTGAAGTCCTTCGGCCAGGCGAAGACGATCAGCCACTTGCCCTTGTAGGTGCCGTTATCGACCTGGGTGAAGGCGGTCTTCGGGTCGGTGGTCACGACGGCCTTCAGGTTGAAGGCGGGAAACTTGTCGCCGACGGTCAGCATGGTATGAGGCTCCGTTTCTGATTGATCGAATGGGCGGGATGGTCCGGCGATGCTGCGCCGCAACAAACTCAAGAACGGGTCTAGACCTGTTGCCAATCTCTTGATTTTTCCAATAGAATCTTCCGTGGTCCGTGATAGGAAAAGGCGATGACCACGGCAATCACGCTGCGCCAGCTTCGTTACCTCGTCGCCGTCGCCGACGCCCTGCACTTCGGGCGGGCGGCGGCCGCCTGCAATGTCAGCCAGCCCAGCCTGTCCGCGCAGATCCAGCAGTTGGAGGCGGCACTCGGCGCCGGGCTGATCGAGCGGACCAAGCACCGCGTCCTGCTGACGCCGGAGGGGGAGGAGGCGGTGCGCCGCGCCCGCGACATCCTGGGGCTGGTGGACGATCTGTCGCAGGCGATCCAGGCCTCCGGCCGCCCGCTGTCCGGCCCGCTGCGGATCGGGGTGATCCCGACCATCGGCCCCTACCTGCTGCCGCCGGTGCTGCCCGGCCTGCGGGCCGCCTATCCGGACCTGAAGCTCTATCTGCGGGAGGACCTGACGCACCGGCTGCTCGACCGGCTGCGCGGCGGCGACCTGGACGCGGCCATCCTGGCCCTGCCGGTGGCGGAACCGGCCCTCGAATCGGCGGCGCTGTATGACGAGCCGTTCCTGGTGGCCCTGCCGCCGGGGCATCGGCTCGCGACGAAACCCGCGCTGACGGAGGGCGACCTCGCCGACCAGGGCCTGCTGCTGCTGGAGGACGGGCACTGTTTCCGGGATCAGGCGCTGGAGGTCTGCCGGCTGGCGGGCGCGCGCGACACGGACGGCTTCGCCGCCACCTCGCTGCCCACGCTGGTGGAGATGGTGGCCGGGCGGCTGGGTCTGACGCTGCTGCCGGCCCTGTCGGTGCCGGTCGTGGCGGCGGCCGGGCAGGTGAAGGTGCGTCCGTTCGTGACCCCGGTGCCGACCCGGCGCGTCGGTCTGGTCTGGCGGCGCGGCGCCTCGCGGGAGGCCGACTTGCGCCGCCTGGCGGCCCATCTCGCCGCCCATCTGCCGGAAGGGGCGCTGCCGTTGGCGGCGGCCGGCAGCTGACGGCCAGGGCCGGGCGGC